>JAWOHG010000294.1:0-20212 GCA_046485245.1 bacterium | reverse complement strand
GGCCGATTCGACGGTCCGGCCGGTCGCGAGTATCGTTGCCATGCTGCCGCAGACCATAGAGTTGCCGCAGCCGTCAGTCCAGAATGTGGCGCGCTCGACCTTGCCGCCGGCGAGCTTGACCCGGACCTGCATCGTGTCGCCGCACGAGCCGGTGATGGCCGCGTAGCCGCTGGGCTGGTCGAGCCGGCCGGCGTTCTGGGGGTCGCGGAAGAGCTCGAGCACGCGCGGGGAGTAGACCCGGCTCATCGCGCGGTCGACGTCGGCCTGCAGGCTGTCGAGCGGGTCGGGCTTCAGTCTGTCCTGTCCAGCCATCGGGCGGTCTCCTTCCACGCTGATTCTATCGCCGCGCGGGCCGGGCCGGGTTCAGACTCGACCGGCGCCTTGCCGGCGAGCATCGCGCGCACGACGGCGCGGTCGTAGGGCACGCGGCCGATTACCGTGACCGCGTTGGCGCGGCACCAGGCTTCGATGTCGCCGGTGACGGATTCGTTGATGTCGTAGCGGTTGACGATGCAGCCCATCGGCAGGTTGAACCGCGCCACGACCGCGCGCAGGCGGGCGAGGTCGTGGATGCCCGAGGGCGTCGGCTCGGTGACCGCGAGCACGCAGTCGGCGCCGGTGATGGCCGCGATGGTCGGACAACCGATGCCGGGCGGGCCGTCGGCGATGACCCGGCGCGCCGACTGCTCATCGGCGATTTCGTGGGCGCGGTTTCGCACCGCGGTGACGAGCTTGCCCGAGTTCTCCTCGGCCGGGCCGAGCCGGGCGTGGACGAGGGTGCCGCAGCGGGTGCGCGACACGAACCACTCGCCGTTGGCCCGCTCGACCATTTTCATCGCGCCGGTCGGGCAGACCCGGGCGCAGAACCCGCAGCCCTCGCAGCCGACGTCCTCGACGTCGAAGTCGGGCCGGATGGCGTCGAAGCGGCAGACCTCGCGGCAGAGGCCGCAATCGGTGCAGGCCGCAGCGTCGCGGGCCGCGACCCGGCCGCCGACGAACTGGTGACGCTCGATTGTCTCGGGCTGCAGGAGGAGATGCAGGTCGGCCGCGTCGACGTCGCAGTCGACTGTTACCGCGTCGCCCGCGAGCAGGGCGAACGAGGCGCTGGTTATGGTCTTGCCGGTGCCGCCCTTGCCGCTGACCACGGTGAGCCGGCGGGCGCGCGCGGTCACGGCAGTTCTCCCGCGCGCAGCCGCTGCCAGAGGCGGGCGAATTCGGGCACGAGGTCGGGCCGGGCCGACGTGAGCGGCAGGCCGCGCGAGTAGGCCTCGGCGATGGCGCGGTCCTCGGGGATGCGCAGCAGCACGGGTATGGACTCGCGCGCACAGTACTGCTCCACGCGGTCGTCGCCGATGTCGCAGCGGTTGATGATGACGCCGAACCGCAGCTTGAGCCGGCGCAGGGTGTCGACCGCGAGCGTGAGGTCGTGCAGGCCGAAGGGCGTGGGCTCGGTAACGAGCAGGCAGCAGTCGGCGCCCGACACCGCGGCCACGACCGGGCAGGACGTGCCGGGCGGCGCGTCGATTATCGTGTCGAGGCCGGGTTCGGCCAACCCGCGCGCAGCCTTGATGACCGGCACGGCCATCGGCTCGCCTTCGTTCAGCCGGCCGGCGACGAAATCGACTTCACCGGCCCGGCCGATTTCCAGGACGCCCAGTTCGCGGCCGGTCTCGGTTATCGCCTTCTGGGGACAGACCCACTCGCACAGGCCGCAGCCGTGGCACAGTTCAGGGAAGACGAGCACTGCGTTGGGCAGGGTGGCGAGCGCGTGGAAAGCGCAGGCGCGGGAGCATTCGCCGCAGCGATTGCAGAGCGATTCGTTGATGCGCGGCACCGGGCTGGTCACCGGGCGTGTGTCGGAGACCTGCGGCTTCAGGAGCAGGTGGACGTCGGGTTCTTCGACGTCGCAGTCGACGAGCCGGCAGGGCCCCGCAGACAGGGCGAGGCTCACGGCGACCGAGGTCTTGCCGGTGCCGCCCTTGCCGCTGGCGATGGCGATGACCAAGGCAGGCCTGTCAGTCGCGGCCGCAGGCGCCGCCCGAGCAGGGTGGCGAGTCGCAGCGTTCGTCTCGGCCGCAGCAGGTCGAGCCGGGCTGATGTCCGGTTCCCATCCTGATGCCGGCCGGGGCCGAGAGGATGCGCTCCGCGGGTTTGCCGCAGCCCGGGCAGGGCGCGGGACTGTCGGCCGCGGCCCGCTCGCGCAGGTTTTCGAACACGCGGCCGCAACCGGCGCAGCGGTATTCGTAGATGGGCATCAGTGGTCGTGTCCGTGGTGGTCGCACTCGCCGTGGCCGCCCGTCTCGTGGTTGCAGGTCGATGGGCCGGTGACCAGGGCGCCGCGCGCAAAGGCATCGAGCGCGTCGCGCACCGCGCCGGACACGCCGAGGTGAACGGCGATGTTGCGTTCTTCGAAGAGCCCCACGGCCTTGGGACCCATCCCGCCGGCGATGATCGCCGCGATGCCGCGCTCGGCCAGGAATGCGGGCAGGAAGCCCGGCTCGTGGCCCGGGTTGGCGATGGTCTGGGTTGACGCGACCCGGCCGTCGGTGATTTCGGCCAGGGTGTATTCGGGACAGCGGCCGAAGTGTGCGGCCACCTGCCCGTTGTCGGTCGGTACTGCTATCTTCACTTTGCCTCCGATTCGATTATTCGGCTGACGATGCGGCGCATCTCGACGGCGGCCGGCGAGTCCGGCTGGCCGGCGAGGAATGGCGTGCCCGAGTCGCCCGACTCGACCACCGCCGGTTCGAGCGGCAGCGTGCCGAGCAGGGGCACGTTCATCTCCTGCGCCATCCGCGCGCCGCCGCCGCGCTTGAACAGCGCGATGTGCTCGCCGCATTTGGGGCAGACCATGCCGCTCATGTTCTCGACGACGCCGAGCAGGTTCAGTTTGAGCATCCGGGCAAAGGCCACCGACTTGCGGCTGTCGAGCAGGGCGACGTCCTGCGGCGTGGTGACGACGACCGCGGCCGCGCCGGGTATGAGCTGGGCGACCGAGAGCGGTTCGTCGCCGGTGCCGGGCGGCGCGTCGATGACCAGCCAGTCGAGCTCGCCCCAGTCGACGTTGCCGAGCAGTTCGGCGATGGCCTTCATCTTCAGCGGGCCGCGCCAGACCACCGGCGCGTCGCTCGACTCGAGCAGAAACGACATCGACGCGACCTTGAGGTTGCCCGGCGCGATGACCGGGGCCCAGCGTTCGCCCGAACTGCCCATGCGCGCGCCTTCGACGCCGAGCATCTTGGCCACGTTGGGCCCGGTGATGTCGGTGTCCAGCAGCCCGACCCGCCTGCCTTCCAGTGCGAGGCCGAGCGCGAGGTTGACCGCGACCGTGGTCTTACCGACCCCGCCCTTGCCCGAGAATACGAGCAGGCGGTTGGCGATATGCTCGAGCGCGGCGGCAATCCGCGTAGCATCAGTGTCGGCAGCGGCCGGGTTGCTCACTGGCGGCCACCGTGGTGAGCCGGGCCGGTCGGGGCGGCGGCGTGCGCGAGGCTACCGGATTTGAGCGCGGCCAGCGCGTCGCGCACCGTGCCCGCGGCGCCGGTGTGGACAGCGATGCCGGCGGCATTGAGCACGGCGAAGGCGTTGGGGCCGACGTTGCCGGTGGCGACCGCGGCCGCGCCGCGGTCGATGACGAACTGGGCGGCCTGGGACCCGGCACCGCTCGAACCGGCCGCGGCCGCGTTCTCGAACGCCTCGAACTGGAGCGTGTCTGTGTCGGCCAGGATGAACCAGGCGCAGCGGCCGAACCGGCCGTCGACCGGCGAGTCGAGCGTCGGCCCGGTTGAGGTGAAGATGGCTTTCATAGGACTCTCGCTTTCCGGCGGGTCCGGCGTATCGTCGTGGTCGCGCTGGACACCGCTCGCTTTTAATCTTATGCTTATAGGATGATAACAGAGAGTAGCCGCTTGTCCAGCCCGAGGTCAGCCGGCCGGACGTTGGCCGCGCCCGTGCGCGGGGAAGACTGACGCGATGCCGGGCGGATGCGGACGACGCGGCCGCGGCTGGGGCGGCGGCCGGATGATGCGCCTGATGGCGCTGGAGACCCGGCAGCGGATATTCGACCTGCTGGGGTCCGAGCCGCGCACGGTCGGCGACCTGGCGCGGCGGCTGGGCATCAGCCAGCCGGCGGTGTCCCAGCACCTGGCGGCCCTGCGCGAGGCCGGGTTCGTCCTCGACGAGCGGCGCGGCCAGTGCGTCTACTACGCGCTGGTGCCGGAAACCGCGGCGCGGTTCCGGCTCGGCTGCTCCGCGTTCGGCTGGGGCCGACCGGCCGGCCAGTCGGCAGAGCAACTGGAGAGCTACCGCGAGTTCCTCAAGGCGGAAACGGAACGCGTCGAGCGGGACCTGAAGCGCCGGAAGAGCCGCCCCGAACAGGATGTTTGACAACGCCTTCTTCTGGCCTTATGTTTAAGTAGATGCTTATAAGCTTAATAGTCCGACAGGCAGTCAAACACCAAAGGAGGTGAGAGAGATGCCGAGTGGTGACAGAACTGGTCCGGCAGGTCTTGGCCCGATGACCGGCCGCGGTCTCGGCCACTGTGCCGGCTCCCCGCAGTCCGGGTTCGCTTCGGGCTCGGGCGGCCGGGGTATGGGCCGGGGCTGGGGTCGAGGCCGGGGCATGGGTTTCGGCTGCCGGCGCGGCGCAGGGCCCGGCTTCGGGTTCCAGCGCAATTTCCCGTCCGGCGCCGAGATGCGTTCCGACCTCGAAGCGTACCGCGATGAACTGAAGCGCGAGCTTGCGGGCATCGAGGAGACCATGGCCGAGCAGCGCAAGAAGGACTGAGCGCCGGCCGTCCCGCCCGTGGGGCGACGGCGCCCGGTTGAAGACTGCGCCCCGCGCGATGCGGGGCGCAGCCGGTTTCGGCGGCCGGCGGCTACTCCTGGCCGCAGCCGCTGTAGCCGACCGTGCCGGTAGCCTTGCCGGCGATGGCGAGCGCGGCCGCGTCGAACGGCGAAACGTCGCGGTCGATGACGGCGGGCTTGATGTTTCGGGCCGCCAGGTCGTCGGCGATGCGCTGGCCGATGCCGCGCGCGACCACCAGCGTGCAGTCGGACAGCGCCTCGAGCAGCCGCTCGTGCCGGCTCTTGCTCGGCGTGCCGGCCGGAGCGCTGGCGCAGTCGGCGCCGACCGCGGCCTGGGGGTTGACCCGTTGTTCCCTGAGGACCGGCTTACCGTTCACCTCGTCGTAGACGAGCAGGAACGGCGCGCGGCCGATGTGACGGGCCACATCGGTCAGGCTGTCACAGGCGACAGCTATTCTCATTGCGTAATCCTCCGATTGCAGTCATGCGGCGGCAGCGGCGCCGGCCCCAGCCGCCGGCCGTGACGACGTTGCCGCCGGCTATCGCGAGGGCGCTGCCGGCGCAGAGGGCTTGCGCAACCTTGCGCCGGGCGTTCTCGACAATCCGGCCGAAGGTCGGGCGCGAGATGCCCATCTGCATAGCGGCCGCCTCGTGGTGCAGGCCGTCGCGGTCGGCCAGCCGCAGAGCCTCCAGTTCGTCGAGCCCGAGAGTGATCCAGTCCAGTTCGCGGGCACGGATTCCGGCCGGCTTGTACACGGTCGCGCCGGGCGCGGCGCCGACGCGGCGGCAGTTATGGGGCCGGGGCAAGGCATCTCCGGTTCACGCACCATTATGAGCGTATGCTCATTACGAGTCAAGCCCGGCCGCGGCCCGGTCAGGCGGCCGGCGCGAAGCCGAGGCGGTCGTAGACCCGGCGGGCGGGCTCGTTGGCGGCGGTGACAGCCAGGACGAGCCGGGTGTGTCCGGCCGCGCGCAGGGCGCGGGCCGAATCGAGTATCAGGGCGGAGGCGAGGCCGCGGCGCTGCGCCGCAGGCCGGGTCATCGAGAAGGCGAGCAGCGGGACCACATCCGGCGAGCCTTCGTTGAGCAGGGTGATGAGGCAGGCCGATTGCAGGACGCCGGCGCTTGCAGCCACGAAGGAGCAGTCGGGCAGGAAGCGACCGTAGGCGCCGGCCATCGTCCGGTCGATTTCGGACCGCGCGTCCTCAAGCGTCTCGCCGTTGTAGTCGACCGTGCCGCGGTAGGCGTCGAGCATCAGGTCGGCGAGCGCCGGGGCGTCGGCGTTGGAGACTGCACGGCAGTCGATGCTCGGCGCCGGCAGCGGAGCGGACAGGGAGAGGACCATCTTCAGGCGCTTGCCGGCCTGCGGTTCGAAGGTCGTGCCGCGGCGGCGGGCCAGCTCGATGTGCAGGGCGTCGCAGCGGTCATGCCAGAGGCGCTGGTAGTCATCGGGAGGGACGATTCTGGTCCTGAGGTCTAACACCGAGCGGATGCCTTCATCGCGGCACCAGCGGACACACTCCTCGTATGCTTCCCAGTCAAGGTCGTCTGTTTCCCAGTAGAACGTCAGTTCGCTGATGCCGGAGAGCGCGGCCGCGACCGCGCGGGTATGGCCGTCGGTGAGCATCAGGCAGTCGGCCAGTTGTTTGACGGGGAGCGGCGCGACGTCGGCCGGGAGCAGCCGCTCGCGCCCGGCCAGCACCGCGGCCAGCTTTTCCGAGTTGACGTAGAGCTGGCTCGGCTGGAGTTCGGCCAAGCGGGCGGTGAAGGTCGGTTCGCTCACAGATGAACATAGACCGCACGCGTGTGCGGTCAAGCGCTTGACCGGGCGGCCGCATCGGCATAGCATCCGGTGATGCGACTGGCATTGGTGCTCTTGTGTGCGCTGGCGGCCGGCGCGCCGGCAATGGACGTGCTGTTCGTCGGCAACAGCCACACGTATGTCAATGACCTGCCGGTCCTGTTCCGCGGTTTGTCGGAGGCGGGCGGTTGGCCGGTCAACGTCGAGATGAGCGCGCCGGGCGGGTACAGCCTGAAGCAGCACTCGATTTACCAGCCGACAATCGGCCTGATAAACGGCACGGCGTGGGACTACGTGGTGCTGCAGGAGCAGAGCCAGATACCGGCCATCAACTGGTGCCGGGACAGCCTGATGCACCCGGCGGCGCGCAGCCTCGAAGCGCTGATTGCGGCGCGCGGTGCGCAGACCGCGTTCTACCTGACGTGGGGTTGGCGCGACGGCGGGGTGCAGACGTATGGCGGTCATTCGAGCCCGGACTTCCGTGACTACTTCGAGATGCAGGACAGTGTGACCGTCTCGTACCGGATGATTGCCGACGAACTGGCCGCAGTGCTGGTGCCGGTGGGCGAGGCGTGGCGCAATGCGCGCCTGCTCAACCCGGGCATCGACCTCTGGCAGGATGACGAGTGCCACGCGACGCTGAAGGGCACCTACCTCGGAGCCTGCGTGTTCTACGCGGTGCTGCACGGCGAGGACCCGACCGGCCTTGCGTTCCACGGCGGTTTAAGCCCGGCGGACGCGCGCTGGCTGCAGGAAGTCGCGTGGCAGACCGTGTCGGGAATTGCCGAACGGCCGGTTGAGGCAGTCGGCGGCGCAGGGTTGGTCGTGCCGTCGCCGCTGCGCCCGGGTATGAGCTTGCGTTGTCGGCAGACCATCCGCTTGTTTGCGCCCGACGGCCGACTGGCGGCAGAACTCCGGCCGCGGGACGGC
Source organism: bacterium (assembly GCA_046485245.1). Lineage (GTDB taxonomy): Bacteria > Hydrothermota > Tepidihabitantia > Tepidihabitantales > Tepidihabitantaceae > CBFGJX01. Next base: position 12,675 of record JAWOHG010000294.1, on the reverse strand, counting down.
CGGGTCACCTGGGACGGTCGAGATTGCCGAGGCAGGCCGGTCCCGGCCGGGGTTTACCTGTGCGTCGGCGGAGGTGTGGCGCGCCCGGTCGTGCTGGCGCCCGGCAGCCGGGGAGCCGGACGGTGATTGGCGGCATCCAGTTCAACATAATGCTCACCGTCGCGCTGGCGGTGCTGTTGGGTACGTTCGGGGCGCGGCTGTTCAAGCGGCTGAAGATACCGCAGGTCGTCGCCTACATCGTCATCGGCGTGGTCCTCGGTTCGAGCGGGCTGAAGCTCATCGACGCGCGCACGGCCGACGGGCTGACGCCGTTCAGCCTGCTGGCGCTGGGCATCATCGGGTTCATGATCGGGTCGGAGCTGAAGCTGACGATGTTCCGCAAACACGGCCGGAGCGCGCTGGCCATCCTGCTGGCCGAGGGGCTCGGGGCGTTTGTCGTCGTCACATTGCTCATCGGGCTGGTGACGGGCAACTGGCCGCTGGCGCTCGTGCTGGGCGCGATTTCGTCGGCGACCGCGCCGGCCGCGACCGTGGACGTGCTGTGGGAGTACCGCAGTGCCGGGGTGCTGACTTCGATGGTGCTGGCGATAGTGGCGCTGGACGACGGGCTGGCGCTGCTCTTGTTCGGGTTCGCGGCCGCGGTGGCGCGCACGCTGCTCGACCGGTCACCGTTCTCGGCGCTGACCGTGCTGCGGCCGCTGGTCGAGATAATCGGCGCGGTGGCGCTGGGCGGGCTGGTGGCGGTGGCCTTCCGCTGGCTGGCGCGCCACATCCGCGAGCGCGAACTCGTGCTGGCGCTGGCGCTGGGGACAATAATGCTCCTGGTCGGGGCGAGCGAGGCGCTGCACGTGGACATGATCCTCGCGGCGATGACCTTTGGTGCGGTATACGCGAACCTGGCCGGGCGCGATTCTGACGAGGTCGTGGGTATCGTGCGCCATTTCGCGCCGCCGCTGTTCGTGTTGTTCTTCGTGCTCGTCGGGGCGCGGCTGTCGATAGGGGCGATGACACCCGTGATGTGGCTCGCGGCGGCGGTCTACGTCCTCGGCCGGAGCGGGGGCAAGTTCGCCGGGGTGTGGCTCGGCGCGCGGTTGACCCTGGCCCCGGCGGTCGTGCGCCGGTTCCTCGGGTTCTGCCTCTTCTCGCAGGCGGGCGTGGCGATCGGGCTCGCGGTCCTGTCGGCGTCGGTTTTCGCCGGGCACCCGGAGATGAGCGCGGCCATCGTCGGCATCGTCACCGCGACGACGCTCATTGTCCAGCTCATCGGACCGCCCTCGGTGCGCTACGCCATCATCCGCGCGGGCGAGGCCGGCCGCAACGTCAGCCCCGAGGACCTGCTGGCGAGCTTCCGGGTCGGCGACGTGATGAAGACCGACCAGCCGTCGTTCCGGCTCGACGCGCCGCTCGAGACCGTCTTCGCGACCGTGGCGCATTCCGACGCGGTGTACTTCCCGGTGGTCGACGACGACGTCCGACCGCTCGGCGTGGTGACACTGGAAGGACTGAAGGCGACACTCAGTCTGCCCGACGTCGGGCCGTTCCTGGTCGCGGGCGACCTGATGGAGCCGGTGCAGCACACAATCGGCGCGGGAGCGAGCCTTAAGGAAGCGCAGCAGTTGATGCACGACCGGGGCCGCGATTACCTGGTCGTGGTCGACCAGTCAGGCCGGCTGGCCGGGTTCCTCATCGAGCGGCGCATCCGCCAGGTACTGCAGGTCGAGATAGCCAAGCGCCGCCAGACCGACGCGGCCGTGGTGGCGGCAGCAGGAGAGTGAGATGGTGAACGTCATCATTCACAACGCGGTGAGCATCGACGGCCGGCTGACTGGTTTCGACGTGGACCTCGCGCAGTACTACCGGCTGGCCGGAACCTGGCGCGAGGACGCGACGCTGTGCGGCTCGGGCACCATCCTCGCCGCGCCCGAAGGCCGCAGGCGCGAGCGGGCCGGGTCGAGCTGGAGCCCGAAGTCCGGGGACGCGAGGCCGCTGCTGGCAATCGCGGACAGCCGGGGCCGGGTGAGGTGCTGGCAGGGCCTGCGCGATGCCGGGTTCTGGCGCGACGTGGTGGCGCTGTGCTCGGAACGGACGCCGCAGTCGTTCCGCGAGTACCTGCGTGCCGGGCGGGTCGATTGCATCGTCGCGGGCAAGTCGCGCGTTGACCTGCGGGCCGCGCTTGACGCCCTGCGCGCGGAGTACGGTGTGAAGGTCGTGCGCTCGGACAGCGGCGGCACGCTGAACGCGGCGCTGCTGGACGCGGGTGTAGTGAGCGAGGTGAGCCTGCTGGTGCACCCGGTGGTCGCAGGCGCAGGCGCGGTCGAGTTCTGCGCGCGGGTGCGCGTATCCACGGCGCTCAAGCTTCTCGGTGTGAAGAAGCTCGGCCGCGGCCTGGTCTGGCTGCGCTGGCGCGCGGGCTAGTCGACCAGGACCACGCGCAGGGCCTGCGGCAGGCCGGGCGTGTGGACGAACGCGACGCCGGCGGGCAGACCCGACAGGTCGAGTTCGATTGACCCGTCCGGGCAGGGCGTGCAGTCGAGTTCGCGCATTACCCGCCCGGCGCAGTCCCTCACGACAACGCGGTACTGGTTAGTCCCCACGGGCATCTGCAGGCGCATAGCACCCGGTCGCATCACGGTCGCGGCCGGGGCCGCGGGGTTGTGCGCCGGGCGCCGCGGCTCGTCCAGGGCCGACTGGACCGGCAGGTAGACGCCGGTCCGCTCGCGGTTGAACCGGAACGTCGGGCAGGGCAGTCGAGACGGGTCAAAGGCGGCGTCGGTGTCCCACTCGTGCAGAGTACCGTCCGAACCTTCCATCAGGATTTCGACCAGGTTGTCGGCGTCGATGTCGGCGAGGAAGGGCGTGCGCGACAATGGTATGATGCCCTCGAGGAACGCGTAGGAGCCCTGGTCGGGCAGCCAGTAGGTCGGGAAGTCGCGCACCGGCCAGCCGGGTACGCTCGCGCCCTGCGCGTCGAGGACGTAGAAGGTCGAGTCGCAGCCCGCGGTAAGAACCTCCAGGCTGGCGGTCGAGTTGATGTTGCCGACCGCAGGCGAGTACCAGATGGCGTTGCGCGTCGCGACCGGGTAGCCGCGGTAGGGCGAGCCGTCGGCGTTGAACGCGTGGACCCGGCCGGCCCAGCGGGTGTTGCAGGTTTCGCGGCCCGAGGTGCCGAGGATTATCTCGGGCGAGAGGTCGCAGTTGAGGTCGGCGATTGCGGGAGTGGAGAATGCCCGCGTCACCGCTGAACTGGGCGGGTGGTAGCGGGCGTCGGCGTTCAGGTCCACCGGGAACCCGGGCCGCATCGTGCCGAGCGTGTCGTAGCAGTCGAGCCAGCCGTGTCGGCGCACCACCAGTATCTCGGGCGCGGGGTCGCCGTCGATGTTGCCGACCGCGGGTGAGGCGTAGTCGGGCGAGTAGGTTGCACCCGCGCCCTGGGTCTGCCATTGGCGTCGGACCGTGCCGTCGTGGTTGAGGATGAACAGCCGCTTCTCGATGACCGGGTAGGGGTAGGCCCGCTGGAACCAGCCGACGTGGCAGATGATTTCCTCAGTCCCGTCACCGTCGAGGTCGGCCACCGCCGGGCTGGTGTAGGCGCCGTGGCGGTCAAGCGTGTCGGTGTAGAACAGGAACTTCCAGAGCGAGTCGCCGTTGGGCTTCAGCACGTAGACACCGGCTCCGGGCTTGCGGATGGAGCCGAGGTCGTCAACCTGGACGATTATCTCGAGCGTGTCGTCGGCGTCGATGTCGGCGACCGCAACCTCGGAGTGGGGTTTGTGGTACGGGTACTCGGGCCAGCCGGGCAGGATGAAGGGCCAGCCGGGTTTCACCGCGCCGGTCGCGCCGTCGAGCGCGTAGATGCGGGCCTTGTAGAGCGGCGCGGTCGCGAAGTGGGTCTCGGCCATCGGCAGGATGATGTCGTCGCGGCCGTCGCCGTCGATGTCGGCGATGGTGGTCGAAACCATCTCCGGGTTGCCGGACTCGCCCCACGAGTCCTGCCACATCACGGTCAGGTCGTGGTCGAGCACGACGAGCTTGGTGATGTTGAGGTTCTGGGGCGCGGGCGCGGAGAGGCGACAGACAAACTCGGGCTGGGGGTCGGTGTCGAAGTTGCCGAGGTTGACCGTGACGCCCCAGCGGCCCTGCAGGTTGATGACGGTGTCGTCGAAGCGGCCCGGCCCGATGTCATAGAGGCTCGCGCCATCGGGCGTGGTGCGGCAGGCCGTGAATGTTCCGCCGGGCGGGACGAACAGCCCGGGCAGCAGGATGATGACCGACAGCAAAGACATTGCGCCTCCTTGGGGTCTTGAGTATTCTCACGAGCATTATGAGCCGGGACAGGACGCCGTCAACCCCGTTGGTCATCCGCGGGCCGCGCGTGCGGCTGCGGCCGTTGCGCGAATCGGACATCGCCGACTATGAGCGCTGGACCGAGCCGGCACTTGCTGCGTGGAGGTTTGACGGGCCGTGGTTCAATGAAGACCCGGCCGAGCTGCCGAAGCGCGCCCGCAAGCGGCTTGAACGGACGTCGAAGAAGCCGCCGAGCCAACTGGAAATCGAAGTCGAGGGCCAACACATCGGCTGGGTGGTGGTCTACCACTTCGATACCGACCCGCACATGACCGAGGTCGGCATCGATATCGTCGAGGACCGGCTGTGGGGCCAGGGGCTGGGAACCGAGGCGCTGGCGCTGTGGATTGACCAGCTGTTTCGGGCGCGCGGGCTTAGCCGCATCGGACTTGCCACCTGGTCGGGCAACCGCGGGATGATGCGCGTGGCCGAGAAGTTGGGGATGAAGCAGGAAGCCTGCACCCGCAACGGGTGCGAGGTCGGGGGCCAGTTCTACAACCGGCTCAGGTACGGCATCCTGCGTGAAGAGTGGGATACGGCGCGCGTTAGCCTGCCGGTGTGGCGGACCGCTTTGGTGGTTTCGGAGTCTACCCCAGTATGAAGTCGTTACTTATTGCCGCATTGCTGGCCTGGGCATTAGTGGCGGAGGGTGCCGTGAACATAGCAGGTACGAAGCTGCCCGAACTCAAAGACAAGGCGCTGGACGGCGCGGTCACGAGCCTCCCGGCCGACGTGACGGGCTACGTGACGGTCGTAGCCTTCGCGTTCAAGCGCGAGTCGCAGGCCGACATCGACGAATGGCTGGCGATGGCTCCCGAGGAGTTCAAGGATGCCCGCCGGTTCCGGATGTACGAGGTGCCGATGATGGGCGGCGGGCTGGTGAAGCTGCTGCGCGGCACCATCAACAACGGGATGAAGGGCGCGACGCCGCCGGCGCGCCGGCGCTTCATCGTGCCCTTCTATGGCGACATCAATGCCTACGCACGCAAGCTCGGGATGGACGACCGGGGCATCGTCTACGTGCTGCTGCTGGACAGGCAGGGCGTTATCCGCTGGTCGGCGTCGGGCAAGGCCACGGAGAAGAAGAGCGCCGAACTTGGCGCACGAGCCCGCGAACTCGCCGGGCCCTGAGTCTGGCCCACCCGCACCGTTTGAAGGAAATCACCGCCCGGACGTTGCTCGGCACGGTTCGCCAACCCGACGACTGGTTTGGCCTGCGCTACAACCTGAACCTGTACCGGGGCTGCCAGCACCAGTGCATCTACTGCGACTCGCGCAGCGAATGCTACGGCATAGAGGACTTCGGCGAGGTACTGGTGAAGCAGAACGCGGTCGACCTTCTGCGCCGCGAACTGGCCGGGAAGCGAGTGCGCGGCACCATCGGCACCGGCTCGATGAACGACCCCTACCAACCGCTGGAGGCCGAGGTCGGGCTGACGCGGCGGGCGCTGGAGGTTATCGCCGAGTTCCGGTTCCCGGTGCACGTCCTGACCAAGAGCGCGCTGGTCCTGCGCGACACCGAGCTCATCGCGCGCATCGGCCGCGTTTACTCGGCGGTGAGCTTCACCATTACCACGCCGCACGACGACCTCGCCCGCAAGCTGGAGCCGGGCGCGCCGCCGCCGTCTGAGCGTTTCGGTGCGATGCGGGCACTGGCTGACGCGGGTATCCTGACCGGGGTGCTGCTGATGCCGGTCCTGCCGTTCATCGAGGACGACCCGGTCGACATCGAACTGCTGGTGCGGCGCGCGGCCGAGTCCGGGGCGCGCTACATCATCGCTAGCTTCGGGATGACGATGCGCGACCGCCAGCGGGCGCACTACTACGCGGCGCTCGACCGGCTGTTCCCGGGCCTGCGCGGGAAGTACGAGCGGGCGTTCGGCGAGCGCTACTCCTGCCCGTGCCGCGATGCCCGCCGGCTCGAGCAGTCGTTCGGCAAGCTGTGCGCCGGGTTGGGCGTGGCGACGCGCATCCCGCAGTACGCGGCCGCGGGCCGGCGCGAACTCAACCTGTTCGACAGCGGATGAGAGGCATCTCTTCGGCCTCGCGGGCGTCTAACCGGTTGAAGCGAGGCGGTGGTTGCTGAGGGCGGGGATTACAGCCAGCCTGTCCTTGGGCTGAAAAAAGTCAGGTATCGTTCACCAACCTGAATGGCGGGAGTGTCCCTCCCGCCATCTTTTTTAGCCGGCGGTTTCGGCGGGCTGCAGCTTTGCCGCGGCCCGCTCGGCGTCGTCGGTGATGACACACAGCCGGACAAGGGTCGATTCGTGTTCGGGGTCCGGGGTTTCCTCGGTGATGACCGCCGCGTGGATGCCCTCGGACTCGAGCAGGTCGAGGGCAGACTCGGCCTCAGGCAGGCTCGAAAAGGTCCTGATGCAGACGTTGCCGTTCACGTCGCCTCCAGTCGGCCGTCCGGGCTCGGTCGCGGATGCCGGGCGGCGGTTAGTGTCCGCAGTCAATCTATCGTAGGCCGGCCCGGGCCGGAGTCAACCCCCGGCCGCCCCAAGTGAGCCGAACCCGGGCAGGGCCCGGGTTCGGCGTGCAGTGACGCAGATTGCCTAGTCGACGAGGGTGAGCTTGCGCGCGGCGCGGAAGCTTCCGGCCGAGAGGCGGCAGAAGTAGGTGCCGGGGCCGACGCGCGAGCCCGCGTCGTCGCGGCCGTCCCAGCGGACCGAGTGCGTGCCGGCGGGTTCGACCCCGACGCGCAGGGTGCGCACGAGTCCACCCGAGGACGAGTAGACGCGCAGGTCTACCGGCGACGCGGCGGGCAGGGCGTAGCTCAGGACGGTGCGCGAGCCGGCCGGGTTGGGCTGGGCCTCGAAGAGCGCGAAGCCTGCCCCCCGCTGCGGTGGCTCGGCGATGCCGGAGCTGCGCACGTGAACCGTCTTGCCCAGCACGTTGTTGGCCGGGAGCATCTCGCCGCGCAGGCCGGACACCGAGCAGCGGGCCGCGAACGTGCCCAACTCCTGCGCGGTCCAGGCCGGCAGGAACGCGGTGTCGGTGACGCCGGGCTGGAGCGCGACGTTGACGCTCTCGGCGTAGAAGCCGCCGATGAAGAACCGGGTTCGCGCGTAGTCCGACATCGTGCCGAGGTTGGTCACGACGATGGCCGGCTGGATTACCGCGGCCGAGTCGAGCGTGTCGGCCGGGGCGAGGATGGCGACCACGGCGAGGTCGTAGACGTTGACCGTGGTGAGGTTGCGCCGGGAGTCGTTGCCGTTGATGTCGTCACCGGCGAGCTCGGTCGAGCAGACCGCGTTGAGCTGGCCGCGTTCGAGCGCGGTCCACTGCGGGAACTCGACATAGCGGGCCGTGTTGGGCGCGTGCGCGGTCACGGTCACGGCCTGGTTGTAGGCCGTGCCGATGCGCATCCGGACCTCGTAGGTTTCGGTGTTGTTGCGGTAGTTGTACACCGAGCAGGCCGGGGTGATGACCGTTCCCGAGTCAATCGCGCCGGCCGGGGCAATCAGCCGCGTGACGCCGACGTCGTGGTCAATCTGGTTGGGCAGGTACTGCTCGATGAGCTGCTTCAGGTAGTCTTCATTGAAGCCCTCTTGCCAGAACCGTACGACACCGGCGGTGTCGATGATGTAGTTCAGCGGGATGTAGTTGTTCTGGCGGTACACTCCCCAGACGCTGCCGTTGTCGCGCAGGTAGGGGTTGGTGTTCTGGCGGGCCCAGATCTTCACGACGTTCTCCATGTCTTCCTGGAGGTTGACGGCGAGCGCGGTGAAGCCGTGCGGGCCGTAGTCGTTCTGCATCAGGGAAAGGCGCGGTAACTCCGCGCGGCAGGTCGGTCAGCCCGAGGTCCAGAAGTTCAGCAGCACCACCTGGCCGCGGTACTGCGAGAACTGCTGCATGACCCAGGCCGTGTCTGGCAGCGAGAAGTCGGGTGCCGGGTCGCCGACCTGGGGCCCGGCCAGCGCGGCCGCGGGCGCCAGCACCAGCACGGCCAGCAGGGCGAAGAGGACGGTCTTGGTATTCATTAGCGTTCTTCCTTCGGGCCCGCGTGTCGGGGCCTCAGAGATATGCTAGGCCCGGGCCGGCGGCGGTCAAGCCGGGAGTGAGAACGGGGCGGGAGCGGGCTTTTTAGAACCCGCCCCCGCCTGTCACGGAGAGGGAGCAAAGCGGCCTAGTGCCGGCCGCCGCGGTGGTCGCGGCCGCGTCCCCTTTCGCCGTCCGGCCGGCGATGGTGCCCGTGGCGCCGGTCCCAGCCGTTATGCCGGCCGCGCTGCCAGCCGTAGTGTCGGCCGTAGTAGTGGCGGTAGGCGTGGCGCGGGGGCGGTGGCAGCCGGTGCCAGTAGGCCATCCTGAGCAGGCCGCGCAGGAGCGGCCGATGCACGATGACGCTGCGCCGGGCGCGCGGGCCGGGCCGGCGCGCGGGCGGGCGCGACGCGAGGCTCACGCTCGCGAAGGCCAGGGCGATGAGGACTGCGGCAGTGATGCGTTTCATACTGACTCCTTTTCCGGACCGCAGAGCAACCGTCCTAATCTACCGCTGCCGCGGCCCGGGTATTCCCGGCAAAGCGGCCCGGGCTGGGGGTCAGACCTTCAGGTTCTCGGCCTCGGCGTTGCCCGGCATCAGCTCCAGCCAGATGCCGCGCGCCATCTCGATGAAGCGTTCCTCGCGGGTGCGGCGGCAGAAGTCGGCCATCTTGCGGCACCAGGCGAGAGTCTGCGCGCTGTCGCCGGCCGCGGAGTAGTGGCGGGCGAGCGCGGCGCAGGCGACCGCGTAGTTCACCGCGAGGGGCCGCACCGACCGCGTGAGGGGCGAGATGTTGACCGGCCAGTCAGGTTGGCTGCCGATGTTGTCGAGCCGAAACTTGCCGAGGTTGGCCTCGATGGCGGCCTCGTCGACCGTATCCGGTGCCGGGCCGCTCGCGACGCGCCAGACCAGCCCTTCGAACACGAGCCGGTCGTGCCACGGCGCGGTGCGGGCCGGGTCGGCGGTGGTCGCGAAGTAGACCGGCACGCCGCGCTGCGCCCCGGTTGCGATGATGTCGGCCGCGAGCCGGTCTGCGGGCAGCTCGACCGAGCCGTCGGGCCGCTTTGAGGCGACGATGGCGGCCAGTGCCGCGTCGTCGAGCGAGACCGGCACGCCGAGCGAGTCGCGCATCAGCCGCTGGTAGGTCGTGACGTTCAAGAGGGCCAGGTTGATTACGCGGACGTCGCGGCGCAGCGCTTCGTGCTCCTGCAGCACGAGCAGGGGATAGGTGTCGTTGTCGCCGTTGGTGAACAGTACCGCGTCGGGTTCGAGCGCGACCAGCAGGTTGCGGGCGTGGTCGGCGAGGGGCGGCGGGTAGTAGCCGGCCTGCCCGAGCCCGGCCAGTTCGGCGCGGGCCTGGGTCAGCCGGCCGTCGCCGATGTAGATGGCCCAGAGCCCGGTGTGCGCGTGCACGGCCATCGGGTGCTCTGAAGCCAGCGCCCGGCGGTAGTGCGCCTCGGCGTCGGCGAAGCGTTCCTCGGACGTGCGCGGGTCGTTGGGCAGGCTGCGCAGCGGGCTGACCAGGTCGCCGTAGCAGTTCAGCGCGGCGACGGCTGCCGAGTCGAGCTCGAGCGCGCGCCGGCACTGCTCCAGCGCGGGCTCGCCCTTGCCGCCGTAGCGCAGGGCCATCGCGTAACCGAGGTGGGCCTCGGCGCTGCCCGGGAACTCCTGTGCCAGCGCGGCATAGGCCGATTCGGCCCGGCTGAATTCGAGGTCGTAGAGCAGGCGATGGGCCGCGGCGAAGCGGCCCTGCGCCGCGCGGCCCTCGTCGGAGCGGGTGATGCCCCAGCGGTTCCAGGCGGACTGTGACTTGCCGGGTGCGCACGCGGACAGGATGAGCGCGAACGCCGACGCGAACAGCGCCAGCCGGCGGATTGGACTCTCGGTCATCTTTCCTCCTTGTCGCGTGCGCGGTGTCAGCGCCGCGGCGGTCGTGCCCACACCTGTCCGGACGGCAGGCGGGCGCGAAGGTTGCTTCTCCCAAGCGTAAGCCGCAGGCCGGGCGTGTCAACCCGCCGGGTCGACAGCAGTCCCGGCAGGCCTATGATTCGGCAGAGAGGACCGGGGGCCGTGCGTGCGGCCCGAACACAAGGAGGACCGACGACACGCGAAGTGCTGCCGGGCGGGTTCCGGTTTCCCTGGACCGGGATGAAGGTGACCAAGTTCGACGGGTCACAGCACCACCTTGTCGGGATACAGCCGACCGTGCCGCTGGAACGGACACTGGAGGCGGTGCGCGCGGGGCGCGACGAGTATATCGAGAAGGCGCTGAAGCATGTCCCGAACTAGCGTGTTTGGCCGGCCCTGCGGACCTTCGACAAGACTGCATTCTCCGAAGTTCCCGCTGAGTCGGTCTTGATGATGTAGATGTCAGAACCGCCGACACCGAACGAACGGGTCGAACCGGCGATTATGTACCCTCCGTCCGCCGTTTGCCGAACAGACCTTCCCTCGTCGGCGCCGGTGCCGCCGTAGGTCCGCATCCAGGTTGGGTTGCCCTGGGCGTCAGTCTTGATGACATAGACGTCCCCGGCTCCGGCGCCCTGCGACTCCGTGCAGCCGGTTAGTATGAAGCCGCCATCCCTCGTCTGCTGGACGGACCGTGCGTAGTCGCGTCCGGGTCCTCCATAGGTCTTGGTCCAAGTCTCGTTCCCGGCAGCATCGGTCTTGACGAGACACGCGTCCCAGCTACCGGCACCCGCCGACTCAGTAACGCCGGCAATGACGAAGCCGCCATCCGAGGTCTGCTGCACCGACCATCCGACGTCTGCTCCAGTCCCGCCAAAGACCGTGTCCCACAACAGCACACCCGATGCATCGGCCTTCAGCAACAGGATGTCGTTACCCCGCGACTGCCCGCCGTAGGCGCTACCGACTAACACGTATCCGCCGTCTGAGACCCGGCATGCACCGCGACATTCGTCCCACACGGAGTGCTCGTAGACAGCCCCCCAAAGGGACTCGCCAGTGGCCGTTGTTTTTGCCAGGAAGAGGTTGGTGCCGAGAGCCCCCGCGATCAGGACAGATCCGTCCTCGTGTTCGAGTACCGAGAATCCGTAGCTGCGCGAGTTCACCTTCCCAAAGCAAGTTTGCCAGAGCTGGTTGCCGTTCACGTCTGCCCTAACAAGCCACACGTCGTATGAACCGATGCCGAAGGACCCGGTTTCGCCGGCCAGCGCATAGCCGCCGTCTGCGGTTTGCTCCACGCAGTTACCGTCCTCGTGGCCACGCCCGCCGCCATAAGTCCTGAGCCATGCAGTATCACCGGTTGGGCCTACCTTAACCAGAAACGCGTCCGCGTGGCCTGCGCCCCACGACATTGTGGTTCCAGCGATCACGTAGCCGCCGTCCGCGGTAGTCGCTACCGAGTGGCCGAAGTCATCCTCGGCGCCGCCGACAACGACAGCCCAAGTGAGTGCGTGGGATACTGCCACCTCGTGTTCAGGCGACCATGCTGACCGCGCCCCGTGCTCGTCACGCGCCTGCGCTCTGACGTGGTATAGACCGGCTGCGCTCCATCTGTGCGAGCCGGTCGCCACGGACTCGCATTGCAGCCAGTCTGATACATCGCCGTCGCGCCAGTCGAAGCGGATGAGGACCTTGTCACCATCGGGGTCAGTGCTACTTGCCGAGAAGCGATACAAGGTGCAGGTGTCGCCTGCAGTTGTCCCGTTCGGCTGCGTCGGCGTGCTTGGCGCATCGTTGCCAATGGTGTGACATCCAGCAAGCAGGGTTAGCAGGCCAATGAGTGCGACTAGGCTGGCAAGGGGGGCGGATCGTGTGTGACTTGGACGTGGCGCGGGCACCGGACGCATCGGCGTGATGATACATGGCTCTCAGACTCGGTCAAGTGGTCGCCGGAGCAGGGTGGCGTCAGGCAACCGCCGCGCACCGGTTCGGGCCGGGCGGCGTCTAAGAGGAACGAAAGAAGGTGAGCGTCATGAAGAGGAATACATCGACTGATTTGAAGTTGGCCAGGGACCGGGTGGCGGTGTGCGACGACGAGGTCTGTTACCTGGTCGACCGCGATGAACTCGAACAGGACTGCTGCTGCACCTGCGACTGCTGCTGCTGAAACCAACGCGGGGTGACCAACCCTGCTGAAGATAGACCACCGGGCCGCGCGAGTGCGCGGCCCGGTTACTGCATGTCGGCGGCATCAGACCGGCGCGGGGATGTTGAAGACCTGCGACCGTATCGCCGCGAGCACGGCCGGGTCGAGACTGCGGGCCGCCCACTTGGTCAGCAACACCTGGGCCGCGAGTGCGAACGAGTTGCCCGAGATGCCGCGCTGACGCGACAGCCGGAACAGCTCGCGGCCGTAGTTCAGGTACGGCACGTACAGG
>JAWOHG010000255.1:0-3170 GCA_046485245.1 bacterium | reverse complement strand
GGACGCCGGACTCGGGATTGGGTGCAGCAGTGTTTCACATCGAGTATCGAGCCGACAGCGGTTGGGGCGCGGCGATGCAGCTGGTGCCGGGTGGCCTGAGCCGCGAGACCGCTACGTTGGCAGTGGATAGCGCGGACAACGTGAGCGTGCTCTGGTCCGGCTTCGACTTCGGCGGGATGGGCAGCCAGATATGCTGCATCCGGCGCGTCGGCGGAACCTGGGGCGCGGTCGAGCAGGTGCCCAGCCTGGGGCCGTCGCGTTCGCAGGTCGAGCCCTGCCTCTCCGTCGAACCCGGCACTGGTGTCCTGCACGCGGTGTGGGGCGGGCGCGCCGACGGTCACGCCTACAGCCGAATCCAGTACTGCCGGCGCGCGCCGGGCGGCTGGGGCGCGGCATACGGGGTCGGCGCGGCGGTGCGGTTTGACCAGTCGAGCCCGACGGTCGCGTGGCGTGACGGCCGCGTGCACGTCGCGTGGTGCGCGGCCGACAGCCAAAGCCCGACCGTGCGCCAGGTCCAGTACTGCGAACGCGACACGAACGGGTTGTGGTCGACGGTCGAGCGACTGACCGCGCTCGGTTCGGGCAACACCGACTACCCGTCGCTGGCGGCGGACCGCCGGGGCAGGCTGCACCTTGCGTGGCAGGGCGCGCCGGGCCGCGACTACGACGTCTACTACCGGTCGGGCCTGCCGGCCGGGGCCGGGGTAAGTGCCGAGCGCTCAGTCGAGCCGCGGCGCCTGGCCGCATGGCCCAGCCCCGCGCGCGACTGGGTCACGGTCGAGGCCGGCGGGCCGGTCACGGTGCGCGACGCGCTCGGCAGGAGCGCGGCATGCCCGCAGTCCAGCACCGGCGCGGGCCGCGTGCGGCTGGACGTGCGCGGGCTGGCGCCGGGCGTTTACTTCGCCGGCCCGGCCCGGCTCGTGCGGCGCTGAGCCGCCCGGCCCTTTACACACACACAGCAGACATTAGAATGGCGCCGATGAGCGCTTGCGCGGTCCGAAACCTCGTCCGCGACTACGGCGGCCTGCGCGCGCTGCGCGGCATCTCGTTCGACATCCGGCCGGGCGAGATATTCGGGCTCATCGGGCCGAACGGCTCGGGCAAGACCACCACCCTGCGCGTCGTCGCGACCCTGCTGCGGCCGACCGAGGGCAGCGTGACGGTGATGGGCCACGACGTGACGGCCGAGCCCGACGCCGTGCGCCGGGTCATCAGCTACCTGCCCGAGGACGCCGGCGCCTACAAGACGCTGTCCGGCACCGACTACCTCAAGTTCATGGCGACGTTCTACACCCGCGACGGCCGGGAGCGCGACGCGATGGTCAACCTGGCGCAGGAGCTGTCGGGCCTGGGTCCCCGGCTGAAGGACAAGGTCAAGACCTACAGCAAGGGGATGGCGCGCAAGCTGCTGCTGGCGCGGGCCCTGATGACGCGGCCGAAGCTCGCGATACTCGACGAGCCGACCTCGGGACTGGACGTGGGCAACTCGATGGAGGTGCGCGGCCGGGTCAAGGAGTTCGCGGCGCAGGGCACGACGGTGCTCTTGTCGTCCCACAACATGCTCGAGGTCGAGTTCCTGTCCGACCGCGTCGCGCTGATTCGCGCCGGCGAGATAATCGAGACCGGCACGCCCGAGGAACTCAAGGCGCGGCACGGCGGGCGTAACCTCGAGGAAGTGTTCCTGAAGGCCGGTGCGCGGTGACTGGATTCACCACAAAGGCACCAAGGGCACCAAGTCCACGGGACGGGATCTCTGAGTTCTTTGTGGCTTCGTGTTGGGAGAACCGCGGGTAATGAGGACCATCGGCAACATCGTCTGGAAAGAGGCGCGGGAGCTGTTGACTCCGCAGATGCTCGCGCCGTTCCTCGCGATGATGGTCATCTTCCTCGCCATCGGCCGGGCGATACGGTCCGAGCGGGAACGGTCGGGCCGGGGCCAGCCGGTTATCGTTTCGGACGCGGACTCGAGCGAGCTCTCGTCGAGCATCGTCGAGGGCCTGCGCGAGGCCGGGCTTGAGCCCGAGCAGGGCCGGGGCAGCCTCGACGGGCTGCTGGCTCTGGCACAGGCGCGCGGCGTGAACTGGGTCATCACCATCCCGGCCGGCCTGTCCGACAGCATCGCGCTGATGCGGCCGGGCGAGATCGGCATCTACAACGTCCTGCGCGGCTTCTCGCTGATGGCGCAGATGCGCGGCCTGAAGGTGCGCGGGCTGGTCGGCAAGCTCAACGCGCGGCTGGTTGACGGCTACCTGCGCGACGCGTACCCGGGCCGCGAGCCGCTCGACCTGAAGGAGCCGCTGCGGCCGAAGCAGTACGTGATGATGAAGGGTCGGATAGCCGAAGGCAGCGCCGACATGATCGAGGCGGTCGTCATGTCGCAGACGTTCTTCATCCCCATCCTGCTCTTGATGATCATCATCTACTCGAGCCAGATGATCGCCGGTTCAATCGGCCAGGAGAAGGAGAACAAGACGCTGGAGACCCTGCTGACCGTGCCGGTGAACCGCGTGTCGATCGTCATCGGCAAGATGGTCGGGGCGTCGCTGGTCGCGCTGGTCGTGGCCGCGATATTCATGGTCGCGATGGTCTACTACATGGGTTCGTGGACCGGCGACCTGAGTGCGCAGACCCGGGCCGCGACCGGGATGATGCAGCAGCTCGACATCGGGCTGACACTGACTTCCTACGTCGCGGTCGGCGTCGCGCTGTTCCTGGCGGTGCTCTGCGCCCTGGCGCTGGCGACGCTGCTGGCGATTTTCGCCGACGACGCCAAGAGCGCGCAGGTGACGGTGACGCCGCTGATGATGCTGGTGATGGTGCCGTACTTCTTCTCGATGCTGTTCGACATCAGCACCGCGTCGCTGCCGGTGAAGATGCTGCTCTACGCGATACCGTTCTCCTACCCGTTCCTGACGCCCAAGGCGGTGTTCTTCGGCGACTGGGGCCTGGTCCTGGCCGGGTACGGCTACATGGCGCTGTTCGCCGCGGCGTGCATCGTGCTCGCGGCGCGGATATTCTCGTCGGACCGGATACTGACCGCGAAGCTGCGCTGGCGCAGGAGCAAGGCGCGATGACCGAGCAGAGGGGAGCGACCCGGATGACAAACAGCGAAGGCCGGCGGGTGAAGCGGCCGGGAGTGCGCGCGTGTCGGTGAAGGAACAGGTCGAGGC
>JAWOHG010000300.1:0-4779 GCA_046485245.1 bacterium | reverse complement strand
CCCTCATCCGCCCGGCTGCTGCGCTTCTGGGACTGGGACTCGGGCGGGTTCGCCCCGGCCGGCCCGTTCCCCATCGGCATCGACTGGGGCGAATCGCTGGCCGTGCACCTGCTCGGCGCGGCCCGGCTCGAGGACTACGCCGGGACACTGCCCGTGATTGCCGGCGTGCACCGCGCGGTACGGCCGAGCGTCTACGGCGTGGTCTGGTGCCCGGCCCCGGATTCGTTCCGCTTCACGTCCCGCCCCTTCCCCTGGCGCGACTGGTTCTCAAAGACCGAGGTCCTGCCCGCGGGCCGGCTGGCGCTCTACAACGTCGGCGACACGCTGGTCGGCTACGGCTACTTCGTGCCCGGGTCGCGGCCCTCGGGCCCGGACCGCAGCTTCGCCGCCCTGCAGGACGGCGAATGGCGACTGCTCGCGCTGGCCGAATCGGCGGCGCGGCTCGCCGGCCCGGCCTGCCCCTTCGCCTGGCAGGGACACGCCGGCTGGCTGGAGGCCCGCGACGGCTTGCTGTATTATTACGGGAATGACGTCTTCAACTGGCGCTGAACCGGGCGGCCGCCGCGTCCTGAAAGTCTCGCGCCACGACCTGCTCTTCGCGCTCGAGAACCGCTCGCCCGGCACCACCCACTATCTCGACACCCGTACCGGCGACGTCATACCGGTCTTCGGGTTCAACCGCCGGCAGATACTGGCCGACGTCCACACCGACCCGGACCGCTACATCCGCCTCGCCCCGCAGTCCGGGGCCGAGGGCTATAAGGCGATGGAAGCGTTCGCCCGCACGGTCAGCCGCGCCGAGGCCCGCGCCCGGCTGACGGCGGCGCTGAAGGAACAGCCGGTGTTCCGCAGCTTCCGCGCCGTGCTCGACACCCTGCCCGGCGAGCTGGACCGCTGGCTCGACTTCCGCGCCGAGTACGGCCTGAGCATCATCAGAAACCAGTTGAGCGCGAACGGGGTCGCGCTCGAACTGGTTGACGGGTAGTTTTCGGGCTACTCGGCCAGCACCACCTTCCGGCTCAGCCTGCGTTCGCTCGCCTTCAACCTGCACCCGCGCCTCGACCGTAATGAGTTAATGATTATGTCCCCAATACTCCCAGACCGTCACTAGGCCGAACATCCACTCGTGTTTCGTCACTGCGTCCTCCGTTCAAGTCCCAACAGCTTGGCTAACGAATAGCCCCACCCCGGTCCTAGTCTTGGAGTGACCCACCTCCTCTTGGTAGTGCTAGTCGACCGGCAGGCCGTAACATCAACGCACCAGCAGCACGCGCTCCAGGTCGGCGGGCTCCGACGGCCCGAGGCGCCGGATGAAGTAGACCCCGGAGCTCAAGCGGCTGACGTCGTTCAGGCCCGGCCGCAGGTTGGCGACTTTGCTCCCGGCCGCATTGACGAGCACACTTGAGGCCTGACGCCCTACGCCGGTCGCCGGCAGGTCCAGAACACCGTGAACGATGCGGCTGCTCGCGCGCTGGACCACGGAGTCCGTGGCTTCCTCCGCCACTGCCGTCGACGTGTCCCTTATCACGAAGACCACGTTGTCCATCTGGTCCGATACGTATACGCGCGAGTCGATAGGATTCCAAGCCATGCAGACCGGGCTGCGACCAAGTTGAATGCTGCTCAAGTGGACATTGTCGGCGAGACGGTAGACCAGGACTTGGTCGGTTGACCTGTCAATCACGTAGAGCTTACCCCGAAGCGTGTCGCAGACTGCATCGTAGACCGCTGTGCTCGGCAAGCTGTCTATAACCGTGTTCGTAGGGCAGTCGACCACGCTGCCCTGTCCAAGATTGAGGTCCATGACATACAGACGGTCGAGTCTTGGGTAGTGCACAAGGGGAGTGGGCCAGAACGCTGCAACTGCCACGGTGGCGACTAGCGAGTCGCCCGTGGCATTGAGAACATGGAGCGCGCGGGCAGATGATGCGTACGTCCGGCCATCCCGGCAACTGGAGAGCAGGCCGCGCAGACTGACACCCAGTTGCCACGCTCTCACGATGGAATTCGTGCTGCAGTCAACGACTGCCACGTACCTCCCAGCCTGGTTGGCACAGAACAGCCTGCCCGAAGCTCGGTTCCACACCGCTTGAATGCTGCCGGCCGGCGACATCCCAATGCTGGCAACGACCGTGTCTACTGCGGCGTCGAAGACATCCACTTGACCAGCATCGTAGCGCACGACGTACAGCAGGTCTCGTTCCTCCGAGTAGGCCATGTTCTGGGGGTAGTCGTAGACCCTCAGTCGCTTCACGAGGGTGTCACCTGAACCGCAGATGACGTTCACACGGTTGCTCATACCGGACGCACAGTAGACCTTATTGTGTCGTGCGGCGAACCCGTAGTTACTGGGGTAGTCCGCCACGTCAACGGTCGCGCGCACGGCACTCGTGCCGCCGTCGATGATAGTCACGGTGCCACTCTGTTCGTTAGAGCAGTAGACCCGGTTGCTCAGCGGGTTCCAGAATAGCAGTGTCGGCGTGTCGCCGACCGGTATCGTCGCTTCGAGGTATTGCCCGCGCGCGCCTGTCAGCGCGCCGAGGAGAAGGATGGCCGCAAGGGCCGCTGAGGTCTTCCGCACCGAGAACCCCATGCCCGTACTCTAGTCCGCCCGCCGGACTTGTCAATAGCCCGGCGGTGCCGGCACCAAGTGCGAGGTCAGCGCACGCGTGCTGGACGAAGTCACCGGCCGCAGAAACAGGCCGGGGGCGCGAAGTGCGCCCCCGGCTTCAGTGTCGAACCTGCGGCCTAGCGAGTCACGAGCAGCCTGCTGGTCGTTGCACGCTATGCGCCTGTACTAGTCCGCGAGCACCAGCTTGACCGCCGCCTGCTCGCCGCCCGCGACGAGCCGCGCGACGTACACGCCCGCGCCGGACACGCGGCCCGAACCGTCGCGCCGGTCCCAGGTGAAGCTGTGCCGACCGGCCCCGAGCTCGCCTGAGTTCAGGGTCCGCACCAGGCGTCCCTGCGCGTCGAACACCTCGAGCGCCGCCGCGGTCCGCGTCGGCAGGGCCACGCCCAGCCGCACCGCGCCGCGCGCCGGGTTGCCCGAGCGCAGCTCGACCGCCGCGCGCGTGATACCCCGCGCCGCCTCGGCCTCCTCGGCCAGGCCGACCGTCACCGTGTGCTTGTCCAGCACCCAGTCGTTGGGGTCGAACTCGACGCTGGTCGGCTGGGCCGGCACGCTGAACACGTTGCGCTGGGGGCTGGCCGCGACTTCGTATCGGAACGTCTGCGACCCGCCGCTGTAGTTCACGCGCACCTCGACCGGCGTGCGGAAGACCGCCGGCGCACCCGAGCCGTTGTTCTGCGACAGGTCGACGACCGCTTCCCAGCCATCGCCGGTCTCGCGGCCGTACCAGCGCGCCGAGTAGTTCGGGTACCCGGCTCGAAACACCCACTCATCGAAGAACCAGCCCAGGTCGAGCCCGGTTGAGCCCTCGAACACCCGTTCCATGTCGGCGAAGTCGGCCGAGCCCATCCGGAACGAGTCGCCGTAGGCGCGCACCGCGGCGAAGAACGGCCCGCGCGTCGAGCCAGTGTCGCCGATGACGTAGCGCAGCATGTGCATCAGCCAGGCGCCCTTGCAGTAGGTGTAGCCCCAGTCGAACTCCTCTCCCGGCGGCGGGTCGTACAGCGGCCGGCGGCCGCGCGAGTCGGACTGGAAGTAGCTCTGGGCCCGGCTCTGGATCATCGAGAGGAACGCCGACCGGCCGCGGTAGTGCTCCTCGTACAGCTCGTCCGAGTAGGTCGCGTAGCCCTCGTTCAGGACGATATTGCGCCAGTCCAGGCAGGTGACCATGTCGCCCCACCACTGGTGGGCGAGTTCGTGGGCGATGCCGTTGACCGACCCGGAGGTCACCCACTGCCGGTGAATCGTGGTCATCGTCGTGTGCTCCATCCCGCCCCACGGGTAAGGGTACACCGCGACCATGCCGTACTTCTCGTCCGCGTAAGGGTACATCCCGTACATGTCCGGCTGGGAGAAGAACGTGAGCATGTCGGTCATCCGCGAGAACGAACTGGCGCCCTGCACCGAGTCCTCGGGCCAGACGTAGTAACGCACCGCGGTCGACTCCGCACCGTGGGTCCACCAAACCTGCCAGTCGGTGAACTTCGACGCGGCGAAGCACATCAGGTAGGTGGGAATCGGGTAGCGGTGGGTCCACCAGTAGGTCTTCGTACCCGCGCCGGTCGTGACCGAGTCGAGCGTGCCGTTGGCGCAGGCGCTCATCGAGTCGGGTACGGTCAGGTTTATCTCGCAGCCGCGCTCGGCCTTGTCCCACGGCTGGTCAAAGCACGGGAACCAGTAGCGCGAGTCGTCGGTCTCGGTCACGGTGTAGGCGACCGCGTGCGGGATGCCCGAACTCCCGCGCGAATAGTAGTAGTAGCCCCGGTTAGAGGTACCCGAGTTACGATGGTACCAGATGTCGACCTCGAGCGACTCGCCCGCGGCGAACGCGCGGTCCAGGTCCACCAGCAGTCGGCCGCTCGGAGTCGTGAAGGTGCAGGCGTTGCCCGCGCGCTTCACCGAGTCGCAGACAAGGCTCGTGAAATGCAGGCTGAACGTGTCAAACCCGCCGACCAGCGGGGTCAGCGCGATGCGGCACCGGGCGGTCATCGCGCCCGAGGTCAGCGTCGTCGCGAGGTCGATGCGGTAATGCCGGACGTCATAGCTGTGCGTCGACTCGGCGGCAACGGCGGACCGCTGCCGCGGAAACAGCGCGGTCTTGCCCTCGTGCAGGGGCTGGGCCGCGGCGAACGCCGCCAACAGGACAA
>JAWOHG010000173.1:0-3080 GCA_046485245.1 bacterium | reverse complement strand
CCTCACCCTGCCCCTCGGCGTGATGATGGCGCTGGGCAATCACCCGCTGACCGACGCGGCGATTGCCGAATTCAACAAAGCGGGACGCTAGGAACGCGGCCGGGTGTCGGGCTCGTCCGGCTCCGGGGCCGGCGCGTCCGCGCTGACGACTGACGCTCCCGGCTCACAACCGTCCGTGACGACATCCGTGCCCGCCGTAGTTACGGCGGTTTCGGCGTCGCCGACAACCGGTTCGGCGCAGGCCATCGGTACGGCGGAGCGGAAGCCCGAGGCGGGGCGGACGCGGTCGTGGGCGGCGATGGCCGACAGCACGTCGCCGACCGGCTGGCCGGGCAGGGTCACGGCGACAACGCCGTGGCGGTGCAGGTCGGCGAGCCCGGGCTGCCGGTAGGGCGAGGCCTCGGCGTGGTGCCGCGTCGCCTTGAAGATTATCACCCAGGTCAGCAGCGCGAAAACCAGCAGGCAGACTATCATCAGCGGCGCCGAGTCGATGGAGAACACCATCCAGTCGTACAGCCCGTGGGCGAGCACCGCGAGCGCGAGCCCGAGCGCCGAGAGCAGGTTGCTTCGGCGGTCGGTCGCGGCGAACTTGGCCGCGCCCAGGAAGAATCCCATCAGCACGCCGTCGAACGCGTGGCCGGGCACCGCGATGAACGCGCGCAGCACGCCGGCACCCGCGCCGTGCGACACCACGTAGAACACGTTCTCGACCGTGGCGAAGCCGAGCGCGGCCACGACCGAGTACAGGATACCGTCGTAGGGTGCGTCGAATTCGCGGCGATGGTAGGCGTAGAACCGGACCACGACGTACTTGGCGGTCTCCTCGACCAGGCCGACGATGAACAGCGCGCCGAGCAGCGCGTGCAGGACGTTGTCGGTGCTCGAGCGCCAGCCGGTCAGCTTCTCCAGGCTCAGGCTGGTGACATAGGCGGGGATGAGCGCGGCCGCGCCCAGGAGGAACGTGACGAGCAGGGCCGAGGTCGGCTCCTTGCGGTAGCGGTCGCGCAGGTAGAAGAACAGAAACAGCGCGAGCCCGGGCGCGATTGCCAGCAACACGAGACCGACCATCGCGTGATTCTCAGCTTGGGGCGGGGCGGGTCAAGCCCGGCGCGGCTAGGCGATGGGCTCGAGCAGGTACTCGGGACGCAGCGCGGGCGGCCGGTGGCGCAGGAAGTTCACCGCGAACGACACCGGGCCGGTGCGCGCCAGCTCGAAGCGCAGGCGCGCGTCGCGCAACTGGTAGCTGCCGTCGTCGAGGATGAACGGGCGGGTGCGCGGCGGCGGCGCCTCGGCCGAAGGGTGGATTTTCCCGGGCTTGGAGAACGCGGCAAACAGCCGGTTCAGCGGCACGGTCCCGGCGTCGCGCGCGATGACGGTCCAGCGGTTCTCCAGCATCAGCGGGATGTTCACGAACCCCAGCGCGAGGCAGCGGCCGTCGTGCTCCAACAGGAGCTGGCCCAGCGCGGGCCGCCCGGAGGAGTAGACCTGCACCGTCACCTGCCCGTGCGCGCGGTCCAGCCGGTCCAGGCGCAACTCGTCCTTGCCGCGCGTGCGGCCGAACACCGTCGGCAGCAGGTCCACCATCTCGTCCAGCGCGAGGCGGCGGGTGAGGGCTTTGGTCAGCGCGTGGCGCGCCTTGGGCGGGTCGGCAAGCTCGGCCGAGCGCGCCAGCTTGGTCAGTTCAGCAACGGAGAAGTTTTCCAGGAGGCTATGAGCCGGTTCGAGGCGTACCGCTTGCACGAGTTGAGTATAGGGAACGAGGCCGTGCGGTCAAGACAACTGGCCGCTACCGCATTGTCATTCCGGGCGAAGTCGAGGAATCTCTTTCTTGGCCCAGTATCGCGCCACACCGCGCACCTTGTCATTCCGACGGAGCGCCGCCGGCGCGATTGGAGGAATCGCCTACTTCCCTGTCATTCCGCACTGCGTCCTCGCAGGGGCGCGTCCGGGCCGCGCCACGCATCTTGTCATTCCGAGCGAAGTCGAGGAATCCCTCTCCTGGTCCGGAAATGCGCCACGTCACGCGCCCTGTAACTCCGAGCGAAGTCGAGGAATCTCTCTCTTGCCCCGAACCACCGCGTTGACAGGGTTCAAGCCGGTTCTATGATGCCTGAGTGACAACAAACGCCGGGCGGCTGCTGGCCGGACTCCTGCTCCTCGCGGCCGCGACCGCCGATGCCCGGCCGATGGACGTGTTCGACCACGCGGCGGTGATGGAGAGCCTGCGATATCTGCCACCGAACATACGGTTCCGCGAGATGCGACGGCTGGGGCTGTGCGACCGCACCCCTGCCGCACCTGCGCCGGAGTCGACGGGGCTACGCCTCGTGGGTAAATGGGGCGGCGGGCCGAGCGTCAAAGTGACCGGTCGCGACAGCCTCGTGTTCCTGTCGCGGGGCAGCGAGGTCGTAGCCATCAACTTCGCCGACTCGGCGAACCCCGAGGTCCTCTCATACATGCAAGTCAACGGACTGGTCTCACGCTCGGTGCTTGTGGGCAACCGGCTCTATGTCGGCTCCACCGGCAGCGACCCGAAGTACATCGACGTGTTCGACATCGCCAACCCCGCGGCCCCGACCCGCCTCGGCTCGGTCCAGACCTACCTCAACGACATCGCTGTGCAGGACACGCTGGTCTACGCCATCGCCGACGACTCCTTCAAGGTCTACAACTTTGCCGACCCGGCGAACCCGAGACTACTTGGCGCCTGCCGGGACTCCGGCTACAGCATCTCAGTCTGTAACGGCTACGCGTACCTCGGCGACCGCTGGGGCCTGTACGTCATTGACGTCCGCAACCCCGCGCTTCCTCACCGGGCTTCATCATTGGGGACATATACCAAGAGCGTAGCGGCTCGGGGCAACATCTGCTGCGTAACGCTGAGCGACATCAACGGCAACTTCACGTTCAGAGTGCTCGACGTTCGCGACCCCACATCCATCCTTCCACTGGGAAGCCTCGGTAGCATAGGTGGCTGGGACATGTACATCGTGGATACGCTGGTCTTCCTGTCAGGCGGTTCCAGGGGCAGTGGCTACGAATTCGGCCTCTTGAGCATCGCAGACTCGACCGCCCCGCGC
>JAWOHG010000154.1:0-3155 GCA_046485245.1 bacterium | reverse complement strand
GGTCGGAGATGTGCAGTCGCCGCACCATCAGACCGACGGCGACGCGCGACAGGAAGCCGGCCGCCCAGTAACCCAGCCCGAGCAGCAGCAGCACGCCGAGGCTCTTGCCGACCGTGACGCCGTACTCGACATTGACCACGCGGCCGTCGATCCGCGGGCAATATTGAACTGGCGCGGCTGCTCAAGGTGCCGTTGAACGAGGACGGGTTTTTCCTCGAGGCGCACGCGAAGCTCAGGCCGGTCGATTTCGCGACCGAGGGCGTGTTCATGGCCGGGCTGTGCCACTTCCCGAAGTTCATCGACGAGGCGGTGGCGCAGGCGCGGGCCGCGGCGGGCCGGGCCGCGACCGTGCTGTCGCGCGACGAGCTCGAGGCCGAGGCGACGGTCGCGCAGGTGGACCAGTCGCGCTGCTCGGCCTGCGGGATGTGCGAGGCGCTGTGCCCTTACCGCGCCATCGAGGTCAAGGTCGTCAACGAGCGATTCGGCAAGCGCGCGGCCGTGGTCAACGAGGCGCTGTGCAAGGGCTGCGGCGCGTGCGCGGCCAACTGCCGGTCGCTGGCCATCGACGTGCGCGGGTTCGCGGCCGAGAACATCTACCGGGAAATCAAGGCCCTGCTCGACTGAGCCGGGCCGAATGCGATTCGGGCGCGCCCCTGCGGCGCGCCCGATATGTCTAGCGGGATTCCGCTGCACGCATCGGTCAAGCCGTGTTGACAGCCGGCCGGGACGGCTTACATTGTTTGCGTGGACGGGTCTGCACACCGCGCGACCTTCAGGCCGGCGCTGCTGTTTGCCGTGGGTTTACTCGCCGCGGCGACTGCCTCTGGGGCCGGCTCCGACGCGGGAATCCTGCGGCTGCTGGGGGCGAGCGGCGTGGAAGGCGAACTGTGGTCGCCGGCCCTGCGCATATACAACTATGGGCCCGAGGTTCTCGCGCCGCGGGCGTTCGTGCGCATCACGTGGCGTGACTCGACGCTGTATGCGGATAGTGCTGGTATGGACCCGTTGCCGCCCGGGCGCTGGCGCGTCGTCCGGATGGCCGACTGGCAGCCTCCGCTGTGGAGTCCGGACACGGAACCGGTGTTCGTCGTCACCTGTTCGCTGCACGCTCTCGGGGACACGAATCCGGACAATGACCTCCGAGTCCTCGAGTTCACGATGGGGCCGCAGATGCCCTGCGTGCCGTGGCAGTTTTGGCCCTATAACCAGCCGCCGGCTGCGGCGAGACGGGTGAAGTACGGCGGGTGGATGGTCACGGACGTACTTACAGGTTTCTGCATCGCGTCACGCGGCAACAAGCTCTACGAGATTCTGCGCGGGTACGGCTCGGCAGGCTGGTGGCAGGCGAATCCGTGGCCGCGCGGCCGAGAGGCGCGCCCACCAGACAAGGGCGCAACCGCTTGCGGTGACGGACACGGCCGGGTCTACGCGGCCAAGGGATTCCGCAGCAGGGGCTTCTGGCGCTACGACATCATCGGCGACTCGTGGCAGCAACTGAGCGACATCCCGCCCGGGCCGGGCAACGACAAGGTGAAAGCCGGCACCGACGTCGCGTTTGTTTGGGACGGCGACACCGGCTGGGTGTACCTGCTCAAGGGCTACAGCGGCGAGTTTCTCCGCTACAACACCGCGACCGACGAGTGGCAGGCGCTGGGCCTTGCCCCGCGCGTCGAGCGGAGGGCCTGGCGCAAGGGTTCGTGGCTGGTCGCGGTGGAGGACAGCTTTGTGTTCGCGCACTCGGGCAAGTACGGCGAGTTCTGGCGCTACAGCGTCCGCGGCAGCACCTGGTCCCGGGTGTTGCAGTCAATACCTAATCACAGCCGCAACGCCGGCGACAGCCGGCCGCACGGCGATGGCGGCTGCGCCGTCTACACGATGGGCTACGTCTGGGCGCTGAAGGGCAACAAGTCTACCGCGTTGTTCGCCTACAGCCCGGTGGCCGATACCTGGTACGAGTGCATGCCGATGGACCTGGGCCACGGCACGAAACCTCCCGGTCCAGGTACAGACCTCGCCGCAGGCGACGACCGGCTGCACGCGTGGAAAGGCAACAACACCAACGAGTACTGGTACTATCTCTGCGGCATCATGGGCCCCCGGGCCGCACCGGGCAGCCAGAAACCGCGCTGGGAACAGGGCGAGACCAGCACCCGGTTCATCACGCTCGATGCGGCGGCTGACGCGCTCAACGAGGCACTGCGCGAGAAGCGGCGTTTCGCGGTCGTGGACGCCTGCGGCCGGGTTGTCTGCGACAACGTTCGGGTTCGCGACGCCGCACGTGCTCTCGGGTCGCTCGGCGCGGGCAGTTACTTCTTGTGCATCGGCGACGGCGAAGTCGCAGTCACCAGGCGATTCACCGTAGTCCGCTGAATCCCGGCGGCCTGTGCAGCCCGGAACTAGAGCTGCGCAGGATGTCAATCCACAGCGATAGTGTCATAGTGAGCCCACAGGGAAAGTGTCATGGTGGGTGGTGTTGATTCGTCGGCGTGGTTTGGGTTGCGGTGGCAGTGGGACGGTGTTGATCCAGCCGGCACGTGGGTGACGGACGTGGACGGTGTCGTCAAACCACTCCTGGACCTGGACGGTCGAGCCCCGGACACAGACCGAGCGGCTGGTCGGCAGCAGTTGGTAGCGTCGGCCGAGGTAGGAGATGGTGTTGTCATCGGTCACCTGGCGGGTGACCTTGCGGCAGAGCACGGTCCGCAGGTCACGGTTGGCGGGCAGGGGCCGGAAGGCCGAAGTCGGGTCGGCTGGCGGCACGCCGAAGCGCTCGGCATAGCGGGGTATGAAGGTATCGTTGATGTAGCGGTTGGCGGCCTCGACGGTCGTGATACGGTGGTGGGCCAGCTCCGCGGTCAGCCGGTCCTGGAAGCTGCGGTTGATGCGCTCGCCCCGGCCGCGGGCCTGGGGGCTGTGGGCGAAGATGGGCTCGACGGTCAGTTCCTGCATGGCAATCTCGAAGGCGGTCGGCTTGGTGTCGGCCTGGAGCGGACAGTGCCGCCGTGCCGGGTGGTTGTGAACTGGCCGGCCCGGTCCAGGTACAGGCACTGGGGCAGGCCGTACTGCTGGAACACCTGGTAGAGCACCTCGAAGCAGCCGGCCAGTGTCTCCTGCGGGTAGAGCTTGCCCCACAGCGGTCTGCCGGTGGCGTCGTC
>JAWOHG010000124.1:0-12459 GCA_046485245.1 bacterium | reverse complement strand
CGGGTACCGCTGTCGGCCGGGCTGGACCTCGAATCGGTCGGGGTTGAGACCGATGCGCGCGGGTACATCAAGACCAATGCGAAGTTCCAGGCCGCGGGCCGCACGGTCTACGCCATCGGCGACGTGCGCGGCGGCCCCCTGCTGGCGCACAAGGCAATGGCCGAGGGCATCGCCGCGGCCGACACGATTGCCGGGGTCAAGGTGCCCAAGCGGTTCACCGCGATACCGTCGGTCGTCTACACCGACCCCGAGGTCGCGACGGTCGGCCTGACCGAGGCCGAGGCGGCAGCGCAGGGCCGGGCCGTCAAGGTCAGCCGCGTGCCGCTGACCGCGGTCGGCCGGTCGCTCACGCTCGGGCGCAGCGAGGGCTTTGCCCGGCTCGTTGTCGACGCAGCCACGGACAAGGTGCTCGGGATGCAGATGGTCGGGCCGCAGGCCGACGTGCTCATCGCCGAAGCCACGCTCGCGGTCGAACTGGGGCTCAAGGCCGCGGACATCGGCCGCGTGGTGCACCCACACCCGACGATGAGCGAGCTCGTGTTCGAAGCGGCCGAGGCCATCCACGGCAAGGCCGTCCACGTCGTCAACCGCTGAGCAGGCAGGACAGGGGTCAAGGGGGCAAGGGTTCGAGGGTTCCAGTGAGGAACAAGAGACGGACGTGAGTCGGGCGGCGGTGTGTGTGGAGCTGGGCTCGGTCGAGTACGGCCGGGCGCTTGAGTTCCAGCGCGCGCTCGTGCGGCTACGCCAGTCCGACGACATCCCGGATACGCTGGTACTGCTCGAACACCCGCCGACTTTCACGATGGGCAAGTCGGGCAACGAGGCAAACCTGCTGGTCAGCGAAGCCGAGCTCCGGCGGCGCGGCGCGAGCATCCACCGCATCGAGCGGGGCGGCGACGTCACCTTCCACGGCCCGGGCCAACTGGTCGGTTATCCCGTGTTCAAGCTGACCGAGGAACTCGTCGGGGTGCGCCGGTTCATCGAGGGCATCGAGGCGGCGCTGGTGTCGGCGCTGGCCGAGCTGGGCGTTGCGGCCGAAACAAAGCCGGGCGCCATCGGTGTCTGGACCGGCGGCCGCAAGGTCGCCTCGCTCGGCGTGGCGGTCAGCCGCCGCGTGACCTTCCACGGGTTCGCGCTCAACGTCACCACCGACCTGTCGTGGTTCGGCTTGGCCAATCCCTGCGGCCTCAGCGCCGCGGTGATGACCTCGATTGAGCGCGAGGGCGGCCGGACCGGTTCGGCCGAGGTGCGGTCAGCGGTCAGGGGGGCGTTTGCGGCCGGGTTCGGCCTGGAGTATCAGAGGAATCTGCCGCGCAGTTTGACCGAGCTGACAAAGGGCCTGAGCGATTCGGCCATCGACTCGGCCTCGGCCAGCGTGTAGGGCTTCTTCTCCTTGTAGCTGTCGGCCCGGGCGCTCTTCGGCACATACGACTGCAGGTACAGGGCGCGCGCGCCCTCTACGGCGCGGCCGATTTCGGGGATGTCCTCGGGGTCGACCAGGCCGGGCACCAGCGTCGTGCGGAACTCATACGGCACGCCCGACTGCATCAGCAGGCGCACCGACCGGCGGATGACCGCCAAATCGACCGGGCAGCCGCAAGCCATCGAGTATCTCTCGTTCAGCGGCGCCTTGATGTCCATCGCCACGTAATCCACGAGGCCGAGCGTGATGAGCGAGTTGACCTGGTAGGGGAACGTCCCGTTGGTGTCGAGCTTGAGCGGGAACCCGAAGCTCTTCAGGCGGTCAAACAGCGCGAAAACCTCGGGGTGCATCATCGGCTCGCCGCCGGTAACGACGATGCCGGACAGCCAGTCCTTGCGCTTCTTGAGCAGGGCCGCCAGTTCCGCCCACTCAAGCGTCGGCAGGGCAGGGTCGTCGGCCGCGATGCGGTAGTTGTGGCAGAACGGGCAGTTCAGGTTGCAGGCGCCGGTGAACAGCACGCCGCTGATGCGGTCGTCCCAGTCGATGAACGACGTCTCTTCGAAGCCGATGAGCCGCATCGGCTAGGACCCTTCAGCCGCCGCGGCCGTCACAGAGTCGTCCTCATAAGGCAAGCGATGATAGAGACAGGCGTCAGGCGGTCAAGAAAGAAGAAGGCAGAGCGGCGGACGCGAGGTCAGACGACACGCAGTGTCGCCCTGAGGCTTGGCGAAGGGTCGCCGGGCCAGATGTCAGAGGTGCCTTGCCGGAAGAAGTCAGTCGTGACACGCGTGTGCTTGACAATGTGGCTTGGAGATGTACTGTTTGCGGCTGCGGTGCGGGCTTGGGGTTCGCGTACCCAGCAAGTCTGTCCACAACGCAATCCGCGCGGTTCGACGGAACGATGTGTCGCATCGGGTGACGGGCTTGAGGCCGGTCGGTGTCGATAGTCAAGGTGGTCCTGTCGTAGTCGCGGTGCGGAGGGCGTCGGGCAGACCACTGTCCCGGCAGGGGCGGGGCCGGGACGGCGTGCGAGATCACCCGCCGTGCAAGCGGAGGTAGTTCCTTGAAAGGGGCTATGATTCTCATCGCCGGAATCCTCATTCTTCCGGCAGTCCTGTCGGCCCAGTTCGACCAGTCCTGGGTCAACACCTACAACGGGCAGTACGGTTCCGTCAACGAGGGTGGTCGGTGCGTCACGGTCGGCGCGGACGGCTACATCTACGCGTGCGGGAAAGGCCTGGGCACGCTCCCCGTCTTTGACGACTTCGTCACCATCAAGATCGACCCGTCGACCGGCGAGGTGCTCTGGGTCCGGTACTACGACGGACCGGCCCACAGGAGCGACTCGGCGATGGCGATAGCGGTGGACAACGCCGGCGGCGTCTACGTCACCGGCCTGAGCCAGGCTGCCAACAACTACGACGATT
The DNA here is from genome assembly GCA_046485245.1 of bacterium. Classification (GTDB taxonomy): domain Bacteria; phylum Hydrothermota; class Tepidihabitantia; order Tepidihabitantales; family Tepidihabitantaceae; genus CBFGJX01. Next base: position 9,609 of record JAWOHG010000124.1, on the reverse strand, counting down.
ACGTCACGGTCAAGTACAATGCCGCTGACGGCAGCGAGAGCTGGGTAGCGCGCTACGACTACAACGGCGGCGCTGACCGGCCGGCCGCAATCGCCGTGGACAACTCAGGCGGCGTCTATGTCACCGGCTACAGCCACATCTATGGCACCAACCAGTGCGACTACGCCACGATCGGGTATGATGCCGCTGACGGCAGCCCGCACTGGGTTGCACGGTACGACTACAGCGGCTACGACGACCGGCCGGCCGCCATCGCCGTGGACAACTCAGGCGGCGTCTACGTCACGGGCTGGAGTTCGGCCGACGGGTGGACCTCCACCATGGACTACGCCACGGTCAAGTACAACGCCACCGACGGCAGCCAGAGTTGGGTCGTCCGCTACAACGGCACTGGCAACGCCAGCGACCGCGCGACCGCTATCGCCGTGGACAACGCCGGCGGCGTCTACGTCACCGGGCTAACCTACGTCCCCTACTACGCGTCGGACTACGCCACGGTCAAGTACAACGCCGCCGACGGCAGCCAGTGCTGGGCCGTGCGCTACGGGTACTCCCGGGAAGAACAACCGTACGCCATCGCGTTGGACAACGCCGGCGGCGTCTACGTCACCGGGTTCAGTTCCAGCATCGAATCCCGCCTGAACTACGCCACGGTCAAGTACAGCGCGTCGGACGGCAGCCCGGCATGGCTCGGGAACCCGGGCATCGACGACCGCGGCGCCGTGCGCTACAACGGCCCGGGCAATGGTGACGACTGGGCGACTGGCGTCGCCGTGGACAACTCCGGCGGCGTGTACGTTACCGGGTACTGTTTCGTTTCCGGCAGCAGCCCCAACTATGACAGGGACTACGCCACGGTCCGCTACAGCGCCGCCGACGGCAGCGAGACCTGGGTCGCCCGCCACAACGGCTCGGCCGTCAACAGCAACGACCGGGCGTATGCCATCGCCGTGGACAACTCCGGCGGCGTCTACGTTACCGGGGCCGATACCACCGCGGACACGAAGAAGGACTTCGTGACCATCAAGTACGGCGCGTCCGACGGCGGCGAGGCGTGGGTGGCGCGCTGGAACCTCGCGAAGAGCACCGAGTACGGCGAGAAGGTCGCCTGCGACGCCGACGGCTTCGCCTACACCTGCGGCCACGGCAACCGGTCGATCTACGGCGACGAGGACTTCATCGTCACCAAGTACGACCCGGCGACCGGCGAGACGCTCTGGGTCCGTTACTATGGGAGCCCGGGCTACTACTACGACGATAAGGCGACCGCCATCGCCCTGGACAACTCAGGCGGCGTCTACGTTACCGGCTACTGCTTCTACAACGGCGGCGCCGTCTACGACTACGTCACGGTCAAGTACGATGCCGCCGGCAACGAGCTGTGGGTTGCCCGGTACAACGGGCCGGGCAACTACGCCGACGCCGCGACCGCCATCGCCGTGGACAACGCCGGCGGAGTCTACGTTACCGGCTCAAGCGCGGGCGTCGACCGGCGGCCCGACTACGCCACGATCAAGTACAACGCCGCCGACGGCAGCCAGGTCTGGCTCGCCCGCTACAGCGGCCCGGCTGGTGACTACGACCGCCCGTACGACATCGTCCTGGACGGCACAGGCGGCGTCTACGTCACCGGGTACAGCGTGGGCGTCGGCACCGGGCCGGACTATCTCACGGTTCGGTACGACGCCATCGACGGCAGCGAAACCTGGGTCGCGCGCTACAATGGCCCGTTCAACGACGACGACTACCCGCAGGCGATGGCCCTGGACAACTCCGGCGGCGTCTACGTCACCGGGTACAGCTGGGACGACGTCACCGCCAACGACTACCTCACGATCAAGTACAGCGCCGCTGACGGCAGCCAGACCTGGCTCGCGCGCTACGCCGGCCCGACCGGCGATAACGACTACGCGTACGACATCGCCGCGGACGACGCCGGCGGCGTCTACGTTACCGGCTACGGCTACGACAGCCTCGGCTGGTACAACGACTACGTCACCATCAAGTACAACGCTGCCGACGGCAGCCAAGCCTGGCTTGCGCGCTACGACGGCCCGACCGGCGGCGTCGACTGCGCGAAGGCGCTGGCGGTGGACGCGGCCGGCGTTTACGTCACCGGCTACAGCCAGAACTCCCTTCCCAACTTCGTCTACGGCTACGCAACGGTATGGTACGACCGCTCGAGCGGCGAAGAACTGGCCAGCGCCCGCCACGAGAGCTGGGCCAGCGAGCTTGCCGGCTCGATCGCGACCGGCCCGCTCGGCAACATCTACGTCACGGGCACCAGCTACGGCGTCACCGAGGACATCCTGACCGTCAAGTATGACGCCGTGGTCACGGACCCGGACCCGTGGGGCGGCTCGATGCTGGCCCAGGGCTACTGGACCAAGCACCCGTACTACGACCCCAAGCACCCGGATGACCCCTACGTCGAGCAGTACCTGCCGGTCACGGTGGCGGGCGAGGAAGTGACCACCGTCGCCCAGGCCCTGGCGATTCTCAACCCGCCCAAGCCGATGAACCAGTGGAAGATGTTCCTGGCCCAGTTGCTGGCGGCCAAGCTCAACGCCGGCTGGCAGACCGACCCCAGCCTGTTGACTGCCTGGTACGACCTGCCGGGCGGCGACTACCCGTTCGACAACCAGCAGGTCTCGGCCATCTTCGATGTCGCCGACGGCTACCGGTCAACCACGGACAAAGCCGTCCTCGACGAGATGAAGACCGTGCTCTGGTACATGAACAGCTACACCAAGGACAACACGCGCTGCCTCTGGGACGGACGGTTCCCGCCCAACCACGGCCCGCAGGGAGCTGGGGTGACCGCGCTTGCGCCGAAGCTCAACCTGTCGGTCACGCCCAGCCTGGTGAAAGGCGGCATCGTCCGCATCGCCTACGGCCTGCCGACGGCGGCACCGGCCCAGTTGAAGGTGATGGACATCGCGGGCCGGACCGTTGCGACCCGCGAACTGTCCGCCGGCAGCCGGACCGGGGCGCTCAGCATCGACCTGGGCAACCTCAACGCGGGCGTCTACGTTGTCCGTGTCACCGGCGCGGACCTGTCGGTGTCCCGGAAGTTCGTCGTCCTGCGCTAGGCCGAGAAAGAACATACTGCGGGGCGGGCGCGAGCCTGCCCCGCAGCGCGTCGGGGCGGACCTGCGGGGCGCGCCCTCGCCGCCAGCCGGTGGCCGGGAGGGATCAGGGGCCGGGGTTCGGAGGCGGAGTCAGAACTGCTCACTGCTCACTTGGTTCGGCCCGCTCACTTCTTTTAGGACGCAAGCCGAAGGCCGGCGCTTGCGCGCCGGCCTGAAGCAAGCTGGGGGACAGGGATTTGAACCCCGACTGGCTGATCCAGAGTCAGCTGTCCTGCCAATTAGACGATCCCCCAATATGCGAAGAGGACACAGGATATGCGAGTAACGGGCAGAGTCAACTTGGGCGGGGAAGGGGAAAGTCGTACGTACAAAGGACTAATCAAGGACAAAGGACAAGTGGGAAAGGCGAGCGCGGAGTCGCGGGCGCGATGTCGGATGTGAGATGTCAGATACTGGATGTTAGAGGTGGAAGGAGGACCATTGGGGATTGCAGATTGGGGGCTGCAAATCGCAAACTGGAGAGAGGGCCGGAGAGCCTAGAGGGCAAAGCTCAAGGCAATCCGTGGGCGCGATGTCAGATGTGAGATGTCAGATTCGTGATGTCAGAAGTGCCATCGAACAGAGCCCAAAGAACGACGAGGGCGAATGACTGAGTTCGAATTGCCAATTCCTGATGCCCTGAGTTTGGAGTCGAGTGTCGAGCGTCCAGTGTCCGGTGGTGTTCTTTGTGTCTTTGGTGGCTTTGTGATGAGGCCCGTCCGGTCGGATTGACGCCCGGAGGAGAGGGAATATAGTTACCGCTGTGAAAGGGCTTATCGTGCGCATCGATGACCGGCTGGTGCACGGCCAGGTGTCGGCCGGGTGGGTCGAGCCGCTGGGCATCAGGCTTGTGGTCATCGCGAGTGACGCGGTCGCCGCGGACGACCTGGAGCGCGAGCTGTACCGCGCCGCCGTGCCCGAGGGCGTGGAGTTCGTCTGCCTGCCGGTGCGCGAGGCGGCGCAGGCGCTGGGCCAGCCTGACGGGCCCAGGGCGATGGCGCTGGTGGGCTCGATTGCCGACGCGCGGCGGCTGGTCGAGGCGGGGCTGAATGTGCCGAGGCTGAACGTCGGCGGCGTGCACCGCGGGCCGGGCCGCGTCGAGGTGCTGCCGTTTGTCTGGCTGACCGAGGATGAGCGCGCGGACTGCCGCTCGATTGCCGAGCGCGGGGTGAAGCTGGAGGCACAGATGCTGCCTGATTCGCAGGCGTGGGACCTGGCCGCGCTGCTGGAGGCGAAGTGACGCCCTGGCAGTTGGCCGGCATCTGGGCGCTGTGTGGCGTGGTGCTGCTGGACAAGTGGGCGGTGGGTGAGCTCGGGTTTTCCCAGCCGATTGTCGCCTGCCCGCTGCTGGGCTGGGCGATGGGCATACCTGAGGCCGGGCTGGCTTTGGGCGCGGCGCTGCAGTTGGTGTGGGTGGCGGCGCTGCCGTTGGGCAAGAGCCGGCCGCTGGATTACCAGGGCGCGGGCGTCGGCGCGGTCCTCGGATACAGGGTGCTGACGCTGGCCGTGCCCAATGCCGGCGAGGGCAAGCTGATGTTCGTGGCGCTGGTCGTGGCCGTGGTCGGCGGCGTGCTGGGTGAGTTTCTCGATTCGATACATAAGCGCTTGAACAATAGTATCTTCGAGGCCGGGGTTCGCGCGGCGACGCCCTCGGGCCTGGTCGGGGCGCACCTGTCCGGCGTGCTCACGTCGTGGATGCGGGGCGTGGTGCTGGCCGCGCTGTTGACCGGGATTGCCTTTGCCGCGGCGAGGCTGGTGCCGGTGCTGCCCGCGTTCAGCCGGGCTGAGGTGCTGGGCGTGACACTGGCGGTCGGGCTTGGCGGGGCCGTGCGGATGTTCGTGAACCTGCGGCGCGTGCCGTGGTTCGCGGCAGGAGGAGCGGTGGGCGCGGCGCTGTGGATGCTGGTGAGCAGATGATGGCGAGTTTCACCACAAAGACACGAAAGGCACGAAGAGGCGCCGGGCGAATGCAGAATCGCGGACGCGAGGTCAGACGTGAGATGTCAGAGACCAGATGTCAGATGTGTCCTGCCGGAAGCCGTGAGCCGGAAGCCGTGAGCCCACCGGTCACCGCGAGCGCAGCGTGGCGGTCTCACTCAGAAGATTGTCACGGCCGCTGTGCGGCCTCGCAATGACGTGGTATCTGTTGCACGCCGTAAGCCGTCAGCCGTCAGCTGTGGGATGCCGGTCTGTCGACAATCGACAGTCGTCATTCGACAATTGCCGCGCCGTGAGCCGATAGCCGGATGAACGGAACGTTGCTCGCGCTCTTGGCACTGCCGCTGGTGCAGGCGTCGTGGTCGTATGCCGGGTCGCAGGGCGTGGGGTTCTGCACCGTCCTGCTGGCGCTGGCGCGCGACCCGGAGTTGCGGCGCAGGCTGTGGCAGGAGTACCGCGGCGCGTTCAACACGAACCCGTTCCTGGCCGGGCCGCTGGCCGGCATCGTGATGCACCACGAGTCGCGCGGCGAGCCCGAAGCGGCTCGGCTGTCCGCGCCGTTGCAGTCGTCGCTGGGCGCGGTCGGCGACGTGTTCTTCTGGCGCACCTTGCGGCCCGGCCTGTCGGCCGCGGCCGTGGCGAGCGCCGGGTTCGTGCCGGTGCTGGGGCCGCTGGTGCTGCTGGTGCCGTTCGTCCTGGTCGGGCAGGGCGTGCGCGGGCTGGGCCTGCTGCGGGGACTGGCGCGGGGCAAGACCGCGGCGCTGGAGACTACCCGGCTGCTGAACGGGCTGACCCACTGGCTGGTGCCTTCTTTCGCGGCGGTGACCGGGTTTGCCTGCGTGCGCGCGGTGGCGGCCGGGCCGGTCCTGCTGGTGCTCTTGAGCGGGGCCGGGGCGTGGGCGCTGCTGGGCGCGCGCCGCCTGGCCGCGTGGCTGCTGCCCATTGCCTTGTTGATTCTGCTGGGCGTGAAGGTAGTGTCTTAGGCGATGAAGAAGGGAACGATTGTCGTCGGCGGCCCGGTCGGCCTGCACGCCCGGCCCGCGGCCGAGTTCGTGCGCATCGCCGAGCGGTTCCGTTCCGACGTGCGCCTGACCAGGGACGGGATGAAGGTCAACGCCAAGAGCATCCTGGCCCTCTTGACCCTGGCCGCCGAGTCGGGCTGCGAAGTCGTGCTGGAGGTGTCCGGGCTGGACGAGGCCGAGGCGTTCGAGCAGTTGAAGCACAAGCTGGAGAACAGTGAAACGTAAACGCGAGACGATTCACCGCGGCATCCCGGTGGCGCCGGGCTACGGTACCGGCACGACGCTGGTGTACCGGCCGTACGTGCCGGCGCTGGCCGAGACCGTGCTGACGCCCGAGGCCGTGCGGGACGAGCTGGCCCGGTTCCGGCGCGCCGTGCGCTCGGCCGAGCGCGAGCTGCGCGGCCTGCACGAGCAGGTGACCCGTGACATGGGTCGGGACTTTGCGGACTTCATCGGGGTACAGCTCGCGATGGTGCGCGACCCGGACGTCGTCGAGAAGGCCGAGGCGTTCATCAAGGAGAAGCGGCGCAACGCCGAGTTCGCCTATGCCGAGACCCTGAAGGGGTTGGCGACGCCGATGTCGGGTTCGACCCCGCTGTTCAAGGAGCGGATGCTGGACATCACCGACGTGTCCAACCGCGTGCTGCGCCACCTGCTCGGGGATGAGGCCCGCTCGGTCCTGGAAATGGAGCGCGGCACCGTGCTCGTGGCGCACGACCTGCCGCCTTCGGACGCGGCGCTCCTGGACCCGGACCGCATCGCGGGCCTGGTGCTGGAAATCGGCGGCAAAACCTCGCACACCGCGATAATGGCCAAGGCCAAGGGCATCCCGGCGGTCGCCGGGGCCGAGGGCGTGACCGGTTCGGTCGAGGACGGCGAGGACGTGTTCGTCGACGGGTTCAGGGGGCTGGCCATCGTCTCGCCGACCCGGAACCGGCTGCGCGGGTACGACGTGGAGATACGCCGGCGCCGGCGCCACCTGCAGTCGCTGTCGCGCCTGACCGACGAAGCGCCGGTCACGCTGAACAAGAAGACCATCGACCTGTCGGCCAACATCGAGTTCCTGGCCGAGGCCAGGGCCGCGCACGCCAACGGCGCGCGGGGCGTGGGCCTGTTCCGCACCGAGTACATGTACCTGGCCAAGCGCCGGCCCCCGACCGAGGAGGAGCAGTACCAGGTCTACACCGAGGTGGCCGAGCTGTTTGACCCGCACCCGGTCATCGTACGGACCTTCGACCTGGGCGGGGACAAGGTGCTGGCCGGCTACACCGAGCCCAACCCGTTCCTCGGGTTCCGTGCCATTCGGCTGTCGCTGGAGAACACCGAGATGTTCCAGTCCCAACTGCGGGCGATATTGCGCGCCTCGGCGCACGGCAACATCAAGGTGATGTTCCCGATGATCGCCACGGTCGAGGAACTGCGCCGGGCCAAGCTCGAGGTCGAGAAGGCGAAGCGGTCGCTGCTGGGAGAGAAGGCAGAGTTCGACGAGGATTTCGAGGTCGGCGTGATGGTCGAGATACCGTCGGCCGCGATAATCGCAGACCGGCTGGCGCGCGAGTGCTCGTTCCTGTCCATCGGGTCCAACGACCTGACCCAGTACACGCTGGCCGTGGACCGGGGCAACGAGCGGGTGGCCAAGCTGTTCAACCCGTTCCATCCCGCGGTGCTGAGCCTGATAAAGCAGACCATCGACGCGGCGCACCGGCACGGCATATGGTCCGGGCTGTGCGGCGAGTTCGGTTCCGACCCGCTGGGCATTTTCGTGCTGCTCGGGATGGGCATCGACGAGATATCGGTCTCGGCCGGGTCGATCCCGGAAGCGAAGAACATCATCCGTTCGATAGACACCGACGCCGCGGCGGAGATCGTCGGCTTGGCGCTGAAGGGCAGCACTGCGCTCGAGGTGGAGCGGGTGCTGCTGCGCGAGATTCACCGCCGGCTGCCGGGACTGGGCGAGCTGCTGGCCGTGGCGCGAGGAGGCAACGGTGGGAGTTCCTGAAGGCTACCGGCCGATGCTTGAGTGGGCCCTGGACCTGCCCGGGCAGCTGCGCGTCGGGTTTCGGGCGGCGCGGGCCGCCGGGCTGAAGCCGGGACGGTTCGCGAACGTGGTCGTGTGCGGGATGGGCGGCTCAGGGATGAGCGGCAGCATCGCGCGGTCACTGCTCTGGGACCGCGCCGGCCAGCCGATCCTGTCCTGCCGCGACTACGACCTGCCCGCGGCCGCGGGCAAGGACACGCTGCTGGTCGCCATCAGCTATTCGGGCGAAACTGAGGAGACGCTGTCGGCCGTGAGCCAGGCCCGCCGGCGAGGCTGCCGCACGGTCGCTATCACCAGCGGCGGGAAGCTGGCGGCAATCGCGCGCAGTGCGCGCTGGCCCTCGGTCGGCGTGCCGGGCGGGCTGCCGCCGCGGGCCGCGCTCGGATACCTGCTCGGGGCCTGCCTCGGCGTGCTGGAAGGCTGTGGCATTGCCCGGGACTTGGGCCGCGAAACCACCGCCGCGGCGCGCCTGCTCGAGCGGGAACGCTCGGCGCTATCGCGCTCGGCGCGCAGCCTGGCGCGCGCGCTGCTCGGGCGGCTGCCCTTTGTCTACTCGACCGCCCGCTCGCTCGATGCAGTGGCCGAGCGGTGGCGCTGCCAGCTCAACGAGAACGCCAAGCTGGTCTGCCATACCAGCGAGTTGCCCGAGCTCGACCACAACGAGATAGTCGGCTTGGGCGGGCCTGAGCTTGTCGCGACGAATACCGAGCTCGTCGTGCTCGCCGACCGCGACACCCACCCGCGGACCCTGGCGCGGGTGCGCGAGACGCTGTTCATCGCGCGCGGCTCATATCACAAGGCGCACCTGCTGACCCCGGCGGGCCGGGCGCGGCTCGAGCGGATGCTCTGGCTGGTGGGGCTGGGCGACCTGGTGAGCCTGGAACTGGCCCGGCTGCAGGGCGTGGACCCAAGGACCATCGTCCGCATCGACGAGCTCAAGCGCCGGCTGGCCCAGTTGAAGTGATGCCCGACGCGCTACGCATCACGCAATACGCATCCGGCGTCAGGCGTGAGGCGTCAGGCGTGAAGCGTCCGGCGTAGACGTGCTGCGTTTCACGCTGACACCCACGCCGGAGCCGAGCCTGGCCCGGCGCGGCCGGCTGGAGCTGCCGCACGGCACGGTCCAGACGCCATGCTTCATGCCGGTTGGGACCCAGGGCACGGTCAAGACACTGACGCCCGAGGAAGTGGCCGCGACCGGCGCCGAGATCATCGTCTGCAACACCTATCACCTTTACCTGCGGCCCGGGCACCGACGGGTGCAGGAACTGGGTGGCTTGGCGCGTTTCTCGGGCTGGAACCGGCCCATCCTTACCGACTCGGGCGGGTTCCAGGTCTACTCGCTGGCCGACCTGACGCGGGTGAACGACGACGGGGCCGAGTTCCAGTCGCATGTGGACGGCAGCCGGCATACGTCCACGCCCGAGTTGGTGGTGCAGGTGCAGGAGGCGCTGGGTTCGGACATCGCGATGTGTCTGGA
>JAWOHG010000120.1:0-8474 GCA_046485245.1 bacterium | reverse complement strand
CGCTTGGTGAAACAGGCATGAGAATCGAAAGGCTATGACAGAAACAGACTTAGTTCGTCAGATTCGCCGCCGACTTGTCGAAGTCGTCGAGACGTCCGGACTTCTCGTCGTCGCCGATGAGCAGCAGGAGTCGTTGATGGCCGCGGATGCCGCTGACGACCGGTCGCGCCGAGCCGATGTCGTACTGACAGTCGAGAACCGCCGAGGGCAGCGGACTGAGCTCGTCGTCGAAGTCAAAGGCCAGGGGTCGCCCAGTACAGCCCGTCTTGCGGCCAGCCAACTCTGGGCCCTCATCCGGCGCAGGCCCGGAATGTACGGCGTCGTTGGCATCGCGTACGCCTCTGAAGAAACGCGACGGGTCTGCGAAGAGATGGACGTCGGCCTTGTAGACCTTGCCGGCAACTGCCTGCTCAGGTTCGACGACGTGTACATCAGCATCGAGGGCAGGCCAAATCCCTTCAAGGAGAGTCGGACCCTGCGCCAGCCGTTCAGCAAGAAGTCATCCCGATGCGTAAGGGTGCTGCTGTACAACCCGCGCGGTCCGTGGAACCCGCAGACACTGGCCAAGGCGGCGGGTGTGAGCATCGGCCTGTCTTACAGGTTCGTGAAGGAACTCGCGGGCCGGGAGCTGCTGAGCTACGAGGACGGCGGTCCGCAGTTCGTGGTACCGGACCCGGAGAAGCTGCAGAAGGAATGGGCGAAAGGGTACAACTACCGTAAGAACGTCGCCAGGGACTACTACTCGCCCGTCGACGTCGCTACGAACGAGGCGCGGCTGGCCGATTACTGCGGTGACGCGGGTATCCGGTACGCGCTGACGTTGACCTCCGGGGCCGAGCGGCTCGCGCCGACCCTGCGCTACGCCCGCATGTTCGCCTACGTCGATGCCGACCCCGACAAGACCGCGCAGGCCCTCGGGTGGAAGCCGGCGCCAACCGGGGCCAACGTAACGCTTCTGACTCCGTACGACGAGGGCGTGTTTTATGCCCTGCAGCCGGTCGAGGGCGCGAACGTGGTCTGCGCCCCGCAGCTCTACGTAGACCTCGCGAGCTACAAGGGCCGCGGCGAAGAGGCGGCAGAGGCGGTACTCACGCAGGTGCTCTACAAGCTATGGAATCAGGTTCGCTAGGCTACCCAAAGGCCAAGACCGAACTCTGCCTGTCGGTGCTGGTCGAGGTGATGACGGTTCTCGGTGCCTATCGTGACCGGCTCGTACTGGTCGGCGGCTGGGTTCCGTGCCTGCTCCTGCCCGACGGAGGTCCCGGGCTGTGCCGCATAACGTAATGTTATACTTCCTGTTGACAGCATAAGATTTGCTGTGGTACAATTGACGGCAATCACGGCAACAGGAGGCATTGTGGTCAAAACGGACGTGGCAGGACAAGTAGCGGTCAGGATGAAGCAGGCGCGCCAGGAGATGGGCTTCACCTTGCGCGACGCCGCCCGGCTGCTGGGCTTCGGCTCAACCTACCAGATACTCTCCAGCATCGAGAAAGGCGTTCGCCAAGTAAAGACAGCGGAGTTGGTGCAGTTCGCCAAGGTCTACAACCGGGACTTGTCTTACTTCCTCGGCGCCGCCCAACCGGCCGCACAGCCGGTTGTCAGGTGGCGGAACTGCGCCGGGACGCCGGAGGCAAAGCAGGCCGAGCAGAAGTTCCGGCAGTTCCTTAGCGACTATGCCGAACTGGAGGAGCTCTCCGGTCGCGGCGTGAGCCGGTTTGCACCGGGCGGCACACATCGGGTATCGGGTTGGCGCGAGGTCGAGGAACTGGGGCGGACGACGCGGCAGAGTCTTGAGCTTGGCGGCCGACCCGCGCTTGAACTGCGCACGGTGTTGGAAGAGAAGTACGGGGTCAAGCTGCTGATCGCCGCGATGCCTGGCGCCGGGTCAGCGGCCTCCGCCATGGACGGTTTCGGAGCCGGGGTCCTGGTAAACGCCACGGATGCCCCGTGGCGCATCAGCTTCGACATCGCCCACGAGCTGTTCCACCTGCTGACCTGGGAGCAGGAGTTCGGCGAGGAGCCGACCGCGAAGGGCTCCGGCAAGCTGCCTTCCGAGCAGTACGCCGACGCGTTCGCCGCGGCCCTGCTGATGCCGGAGGAGAGTATCGGTCCCGAGTTCCGCAGTCGACTCAAGGATGGGGAGCTGGCGTTCCTCGACTGCATTGAGATGGCGCGGGCCTTCGGCGTGTCTACCGAAGCCTTGCTCTGGCGGCTGGTGAGCCTGCGCATGCTGTCGCGCGAGAGCGTCAAGCAGGCGATGGCAACCGGCGAACTGAAAGACGTTGACAAGTCGGTACGCAAAGACGATTGGGCAGACCATCCGGGCGCGAAGCCATCGCGGCGCTTCGTCACCATCGCCTTTGAGTGTCTCAAGAAGGGTTTGGTGTCGCGCGGCCGCTTCGCCGAGCTGATGGGAATCCGGCGCGGCGAGATTGCCGGTTTCCTCGCGGAGTACGGGTACGACGAGATGGGTGACTACGTTGGCTCGATTGGTGCTTCTTGACGCCGATGTAGTCATCCGGGCGTTCGAGTTGGGCATCTGGGACAAGCTGGTCGCCAAGTACGAGGTCGCGCTCGCTCGGACCGTGTGCGAGCAGGAAGTGAAGGGGTACTACGACGAGGCGGTGATGCGGCAGAAGAAGATCGACCTCGGACCCTACATCGCGGATGGACGAGTCACGGTGGCCGATGCCGAGCTGGACTGGGTTGCCGAAGTGAGCGAGGCCTGCCGCAAGGCCCTCGGTTCACTGCACGGCTATGGGGAGCTAGAGTCCGTTGCCATCGTCAAACACCACGACCGTCAAACGCTGTTCTGCAGTGCGGATGGCTACGCCGTTCAGTTGATGGCAGTCCTGGGCCTGGCGGAAGAGGCCATCTCGATGGAGCATCTTCTCAAGTCAGTCGGGCTCAGCCGTCGTTTCGACGGCAAAGACGACATCCAGTTCTCAGAAGTTAAGTTCAGGCACTACTTGAAGCAGGGCAGAATCCGGCTAGCCCAGACGCTCAAGCTGTAACGTGACATGTCCCCGCCGAGGTGCCCCGCCGAGGCAGTCGTGCACCCACACCCAGTCCCATCCTTCCGGCTCGACCTAGCCGGACGCTGCTCGCGGCCGCTTCGGCATTTGACTTCTGGCCTTTGGCCTTTGACTTGATCCTCTGAGGTCCTTCGACTCGCCCCGCTCTCTCGCTGCCATCAAGCTGCAACCATCAACCAAGAACGAACCTCCCAGCAATCTCCCAGCAGACTTGACACCCGGCTTCGGCCTGCTTGAATTGCGCTATGACGTGGTCTGGGCAGTGCGGTTTCGTGAGCCGTAGGCATGGAGTTAAGAATCGTTTTGCCGACACCCCCGGACGGCCGCAACCGCGGGCCTTGGCAACATGACCGGTCTGCTGCGCGGACTCCTTTGCTGTTCGGCAATCGTGTCCACAGCCGCTGGCCAGACGGTGGAGTTCGTCTCTCGCTACTACATCCCGGACAGCGTTTCGGCGCGCGCACGTGACCTCGTGACTGGGGCAGAAGGCGACTGCTACCTCGCCGTTAAGGGTTCCGGATACGGCAATCAGGATGACTTCATGGTGGTGGGACTGGGTCCAACAGGTTCGCACAAGTGGGAGTACTGGTACGATGGGACGTTGAACGCGGTCGACGAGTGCGTCGCCATCACCCGGCTAGGGTCGAGGCTCTGCGCAGCCGGGACGGTGAATAGCTCCGGTACAGCCCGTGATGTCGTTGCGGTTGCCTTGGACACAAACGGCGCATTCGGGTGGCTTCATCGCTTCAACGGTCGGCTCAACAGCCACGACTACGCGGCAGACGTATGCCTCGACAGCTCCGGCAACGCCTACGTTACGGGGCAGTGTGACTCCAATAGCGTGCTCTTTGTGCTCTCCGTGAACTCCGCCGGTACGCGCAGATGGGTGTACAGGTATGACGAGCCCGGCGACTACGGCGCCTTTGGACGCACGATAGGGTGCGGTCCGGACGGCAACGTGTACGTCGCCGGGTATGCTGCGTCAGTTGTGGCCGCCAGGGACTTTCTCGTTGTGAGCCTGACGCCCGCCGGTGGTTTCAGGTGGGCATACAGGCGCAGCGGCGTGGGTCGGTACAGCTCGGACGATGCAGTGGCCTTGACGTTTGACGCCGCCGGTAACGTGTGCGTGTCGGGTTGGCTCAATGACAGCCTGACGGGTGACGATGCGTTCGTTGTCTCGTTGACATCGTCCGGTAGCGAGCTCTGGACCGTGTGCTGGGACGGGCCGCCCAGCGATGATGATAGGGCTGTCGCGCTTGCCGCACCGCCGGGTGGGGGCGTCTGCGCGGCCATTACCAGCGTGGCAGCAGATCGCTACAGAGATGCGTACGTGTTTGCCTTCGATGATACCGGCGGGACGCGTTGGCAGTACCACCATCCCAGTGCCCAGTATGTGAATGAGAAGCTCGCTGCCATCTGCATTGATGGGCAGTCCGATGTCTTTGCAGTCGGCAGTGTCGCCGATGCGATTGCCCGGCCATCCGACGTGCTCGCGCAGAGCCTGTCGTCGGGTGGCGTACCGCGCTGGACCTGGCGCTACGACGGTCCCGACCAACGCATCGACGCCGCGATGGCGTGCGCAGCTACCCCCAACGGGCGCATCTACCTTTGCGGTCACAGCTTGGTAACCGACCTCGAAGCCGCAGCGCTGACAGTCTGTCCGCGAGATGCGGTCGCCATCACCGGGGCGGCAATAGAGGTGCCCGGTGCGGAGCAGGGTCGCGCGAGATTCGTGCGCAGTTCGTTCGTGCTGGGCAGGGACCTCGGAGAAGTCCCGCTCGTCGACGCTGCCGGCAGCGTCGTTGCCATTCTGCACCCCGGCGAGAATCGACTGGGGCGCCTGCCGGCTGGCGTGTACTTCGCTGTCAGGCCCGTGGGTGGAGGCTTCCGCGTGGTCAAGCTGGACTGACCGATGTGGAGCACCCTGCGGAACAACTGGCGGTCGCCTCGCAGCCTTGACTCTCTGTCCTCGTTCGCTACCCTCTCCCACTAGGGCCCGTAGCTCAGTTGGTCAGAGCAGCTGACTCATAATCAGCCGGTCGTCCGTTCGACCCGGACCGGGCCCATTTCGCGTACAGAACTGATGGTCACCAGTGCCTTCGACCATGTTGGGCGTTGACCTTTGGCAATTGATGAACTAGCCTGTGTGGAGCGCCGGACAGAACCGGCGCGGGAGGTAACGATGGTTAACAGGAAGAGAATGGTCGAGATGCTGAAGCGGGCCGCGCCGCTGGTCGCGCTGGCAGTGGCGGCCCTGCCGCTGCTCTTGGGCGGCTGAATGGGCAAGACGATCCTGCGGTAGCAGGAAGACAGGACCAAGGCAGCGGTCAAGAGCCAAAGGCCAGAAGCCAGATGTCAAAGAATGGAGGAGACGGGCCCGGCGAGTAGGCCCGAGTGACGGGCTGTTCCGTCAGGGGACAAGCCATAGGGCAGACGTCGGATGTTAGCCGAGTGATGTCAGGGTCTTGGGCGTGCGGCTGGGTGGGACTTTACAGACCGTAATTCAGGCTTTAAAATCCTAGTATGATTACTGGTTCCGGCCGGGCGGATGAACTGCTGGCCGTGTTCGGGTTTGCCGATGTTGCCGCGAGGATTTAGGGGCCGGTTCCGCGACCGGGTGCTGGAGCTGCACTGGCAGCAGTGGAGCGCGCTGGGCGTGGCCGCTCAGGTTGCGCCGGAGGAGCGCTGGGTGCTGGACCTGGAGGCGCTGCTGGTATCGACCGGTGCGCTGGCGCTGGCCGACCGGAGGTTGACGGCAGGGGCGCGCGAGTGGCTGGTGCAGAACCGGGAGTGGGTTAATCACAGCCGCCTCGCGCGGGTCGAGCGCGAGTTCGCGCGGGCCGGACTGGTGACGAGCGTTGCCGATGCGGCCGGCGGCCACGCGTCGCGTAAGGTCGCGCGTCCGGCGCTGCACTCGCCGGCGCTGGCGCAGCTGCGGCTCAGGGCGCTGTTCGGGGTGGACGCGCGGGCCGAGCTATGTCTTTGGCTGAGCCGGAACCGGGCCGGGACCGCGGGCGGCATCGCGCGGGCGATTCGATTCGACCAGAAGACCGTGTACCGCACGCTGCAGAAGTGGTCCGCGGCCGGGATCGTCGCAGACGTGGGCGACGGATGGCAGTTCGCGCCGGGCTGGCGTGAGCGGCTGTCCTCGTCGACGGAGCGCTGCGCCCACATGGACTGGGTGAATGCATTCATCGCGTTGGGCCTGGTGCTGAAGGCGCTGTCAGAGGCGGGCACCAACGACCGTTACTTGCTGTCGTCGCGGTTCCGCGATGCCCGGCCTGCGGCGGTGCGCGCGGCGCGGGATGCGGGCGTGACGATACCTGACCCGGGCAGTTACCCGGGCGAGAGCTATGCCGAGCCGTTTGCCGAGGGGGCGATGAGACTGATGGACGCGCTGTTGGAGCAGGGCTAATGCAGGACGCAGAGGATAGAATGGCAGGCGACGACTCCAGTCGCCTGACTTGGACCGTGCATCGGGCCACGGAGACGCCGGCCAAGACGTGGCTGGCGGGGGTGTTCATCTTCGTGTTCCTGACGTTCGTGGCGGTGTTCTTCGGGTTGATGCTTGCCGTGCTGGGCGCGATAGTGCTGTTCATCGCGCTGAACGCCTACTTCCTGCCCGTGACCGTGACGTTCCACGAGCGCGGCCTGACTATCGACAAGCGGCTGTACAAGGCCGAGTACCAGTGGGCTCAATTCCGGCGCTGGGTGCGCACTTCGGGCGGCATCGTGCTGTCGCCGTTCTCGCGCAAGAACTACCTGGACAATTTCCGTGGGGTGCACCTGATGCTGCCCGAGGATGACAGCGCGATAGTCGCGTACCTTGAGCGGCGGTTCGCGCCGCCGCCGCCGGACACCCGCCTTACGCTGGATGAGGAACCGATTCACCACAAAGACACGAAGAACTCAGAGGTCACCAAGTCCTGAAGGTTCGGGGGCTTGGATTGGACACCTTGGTGTCCTTTGTGGCTTTGTGGTGAACCTCAACCCGCCTTGCCTTGACTTGGGTCTGAGGCCGAATAAGATTGCCCGCAAGGAGCATTTAGCCAATGAAACCTGACCGCAAGCCCGCCAAGCCCCAGCCGCAGGCCCAGCCCAAGGCTCAAAAGAAGCCGGTGCGGCCGCAGATTGCGCTGAAGAAGAAGAATTACATCGTGCTGGGCGTGGGCCTGGTCACGATTGTCGCCGGGTTCATCTCGCTGTCGGGCGGCTCCATCACCCTCGCACCGCTGCTGCTCGTGGTCGGCTACTGCGGCCTCATCCCGCTCGGCCTGCTCCTGAAGTAGGCCCGGGACCGGAGTGACAATGGCGCGGAGGGAACGCTGGGTCGCGGACGAGCGCGCGGTCGGCCGCATGGTCGTGCGGCTGGCCGGGCAGATTGCGCGGCGTAACCGCGGGGTCGAGGGCCTCGCCTTCGTCGGCATCAAGCGCCGCGGCGTGCCGCTGGCCGAGAGGCTGGCGGCAATCGTCAACCGGGCCAGAGCGAAGCGCGCCCCGGTGGGCGCCATCGACATCACGCTTTACCGCGACGACCTGCAGCTCGTGGCCGAGACGCCGATAGTGCGCGGCTCGGAAATCGGTTTCGACATCAACGGCCGGACAATCATCCTGGTGGACGACGTGCTGTTCACGGCGCGGACCGTGCGCGCGGCCTTGAGCGAGATGCTGGACTATGGCCGGCCGCGCTCGGTGCAGCTCGCGGTGCTCGTGGACCGGGGCGGCCGGGAGCTGCCGATACAGGCCGACTTCTGCGGGCTCGTGCTGAAGACCCGGCCGGGCGACATCGTCGACGTCTTCCTGAAGGAACAGGACGCGAAGGAAGGCGTGACCCTGACGCGGGCGCCGCGCGGCAAGGGGAAGAAGTAATGCCCCTGCCGGTCAATCCCGCAGTCGGGAGAGGGCCGGCGACCCGGATGCGGCACCTGCTCGGCATCGAGGACCTGACCCGGCGCGACATCACCGGGATTCTGGACCAGGCGCGGACGTTCCGCGGCGTGCTGGACCGACCAATACCGGTGGTGCCGGCACTGCGCGGCCGCACCATCTGCAACCTCTTTTTCGAGGCCTCGACCCGGACCGCCACGAGCTTCCAGCTCGCGGCATCGCGGCTGTCGGCCCAATGCGTGAACTTCTCCAAGGCGACTTCGGCGGTGTCCAAGGGCGAGAGCCTGCTGGACACGGCCCGCAACATCGAGTCGATGCGGGTCGAGGGCATCGTCATCCGCCACCCTTCGCCGGGCGCGCCCCACTTCCTCGCGCGGCACTACAAGGCGTTCGTGGTCAACGCCGGCGACGGGGCGCACGAGCACCCGACCCAGGCGCTGCTGAACAGCTTCACCCTGCGCGAGCGGTTGGGCACGCTGGACAAGAAGCGCGTGTTGATTGTCGGCGACATCAGTCACTCGCGCGTGGCGCGTTCCAATATTCTCGAGT
>JAWOHG010000115.1:0-17544 GCA_046485245.1 bacterium | reverse complement strand
GACGGCAGAGAGGAGCAATCGTGATTGACAATGCAGTGGTCTTCTGGGAACTGGCATCGCACGACGGGGAGCGTTCGGCGCAGTTCTTCCGCGCCGTGTTCGGCTGGGAGGTCGTGTTCGACGAGGGCCTCGGGTTCTGGCGGGTCAACCTGCCGACCGAGGGCAACCCGGGCAAGGGTTACCTGTTCACGCTCAAGCGGGCGAAGCTGCCGTTCGTCGCGGTGTACATCCAGGTCAGCGACATCAAGGCAATGCGCGACCGCGTGGTCGAGCACGGCGGCCACATCGTGCTCGAGCCCGAGGAGCCGTCGCCGGGCGCGCTGGTCTGTCTGTTCAACGAGCCGTCGGGCGTGACTTTCGCGCTGGTCCAGTACTCAAAGGTCCAGGTTCAGTAGGGGAGGCGAAAGATGACGAGCACCAGCCGCCTGCACTTGCACCTGCCGGTTGAGGCGGACCGGCCGCCCGACAGCAGGGCGGCGGCGCGCCGGCGGATATACGAGGCCGCGGTCGACCTGTTCGCCCGCAAGGGCTACAACGGCGTGGGCGTGCGCGAGCTGGCCCGGGCCGCGGACGTGCAGCTGTCGATGATCGACTACTACTTCGGGGGCAAGCTCGCGATCCTCAAGGAGATTCTTCGGCAGTACCAGGAGATGTACCAGCAGGCGCTCAGGCCGCTGTGGCACGACGAGGACGCGGCCGAGGAGCGGACGCGGCGCGCGGTGAGCAACATCGTGCAGTTCTTCCGCGAGCACACGGCGCTGGCGATGGTGGCGCTGAATTCGCTGGTGCTGGACATACCGGAAATCCACGACCTGCGCCTCGGTTACGCGGCGGACCGGCGCGAGTCGATGAACGCCCACTACCGCCGGATGGGGCTTAACCTCGAGGATGCCGTGGCGATGGGCACCGTGCGCGGCGCGCTGACCACGCTCATCGCAGCGCACTTCCGCAGCCGCTTCGTTCGCGAGCAGGTCATCGGCTCGCCCGAGCGGCTGAAGCGGCCAGAGGCGCGGCTGCTCGCGGCACCGGCCGCGGCCTACGACGACGCGTTCTACGACCGCTACTGCCGGCTGCTGGTTGACTTCTACCTGCGCGGCATCGCGGCGCTGGCGCGCTCAGGCGACGGCCGGATGGGCGGCGGCATCGGCCTGGTCGGCGTGCCCGGGGTAGACCCGCTGCTCTAGTGCAACCAAGAAGGAGGACAGCAGTGATCAGGACGACAGTCGTAGTGGTGATGGGCATGTTGACGGCGTCGGCGTCGGCCGGCGTCGGCTTTGTCGAGCACGTGATCCGAACCGGCTACGCGCGGCCGTGGTGCGTGTTTGCCGTCGACATGGACCGGGACAACGACAAGGACATCCTGTCGCACGCCTACGGCGGCAGGGCGATCACGTGGTGGGAGAATGACGGAGCCGAGAACTTCGTCGAACATACCCTGGCGACGCCGACCGGGCCGCTCGATGTGCTACCAACAGACCTGGATCGCGATGGCGATATGGATGTCGTCGCCGCGCTGGACGGCGAAGGCCGCTTTGTCTGGTATGAGAATGACGGGACGCAGGAATTCACCCAGCACACCATCGGCGCGTGGTACGGCGCGGCGCGCGTCGACGTGGTGGACCTCGACCGCGACGGCGACCTGGACGTGCTCGCTTCGGCCTGCGAGGCACAGCCGGGACGCATGGGCTGGTTCGAGAACTGCGCCAGCCTGGGCTGGGTCGAGCACATCGTCAAGGACCCCTGGCCCTACGCCAACAGCGTGCACGGCGCGGACGTCGACCGAGACGGCGACATCGACATCGTCGCGACGGCGTCCCAGGCGCTGGACCTGAGCTGGTTCGAGAATGACGGCAGCGAGCAATTCACCGAGCGGCCGGTCGTCGCCGACACCTGGGGCAGGCCCGGTTCGGCGTGGACCGTGGACCTCGACCGGGACTCGAACATCGACCTGCTGGCGACCTCGTGCGTCGTCGGGCAGGTCGCGTGGTTCCGCAATGACGGTGCACAGGCATTCGAGCGCCGGGTGGTCGTGGCCGGCTTCAATCGACCGCACATGGTGCGGCCCGTGGACCTCGACCGGGACGACGACTGGGACCTGGTGGCAACCTCCAACTTCGCGAACGAGGTGGACTGGTTCGAGAACGTCGGGGCGGACAGCTTTGTGCGGCACCGGGTCACGGCGACGCTGGGCGGGGCCTGCGGCATCTGCGCCGCGGACCTTGACGACGACGGCGACGTCGACATCCTCGCGGCGGGCGACGGAGGCAACCGGATTGTCTGGTACGAGCAGGTGCCGGCCGGTGTTGAGGAGACGCGAACCGGACAGCGTCCGGCCACGGCGGCAACGACCATCCTGCGGGCCGGTAGTCTCGGTCCGGTGATGTGCGGCCGCGAACTGCGGGATGTGATCGGTCGCCGAGTCGATCCGGACAGGGCGAGCAAGGGCGTCTACTTCCTGTCCGGGCCCGATGGCGGCACCGGCCGGATCCTCGTGGTCCCCTAGCTTCGGCCGAGGCCGCTGCCCGGCCCGAACGGACTATCGAGGCGACGTTCTTCAACGAGGCTCACGTCACGGAGGTGCCGATCGTCGTCGGCCCGGCCAGCCTGCGGTAGGACTGAGGATTCACCTTGCCAATGTGGGCGAAGCCAGAGGGGTGTGGTAGGCCGAGCGCGTGCTCAGCCGTCCGGTTCAGTAGAGGTCGGTCCGGCGGTCGCGGAAGACGTCGTTGTTCGGGGTGACGCGCTTGTCCAGCGCTCGATCGAGGTCGACCTCGACGACCACCAGGTCTTCGGTGTCGGGCCTGGCCCGGTAGAGGACCTTGCCGGTCGGGTCGACGATCTGGCTTGAGCCGGTGAATGTCATCTGTTTGCTGCCCAGTCGTTCGGTGCCGGTCCGGTTCGCCAGCACCCAGAACACGCGATTCTCGGCGGCGCGGGTCAGGGTCATCGACTGGGCGTAGTCGAGCACCAGGTTGGACGGGTGGCACACAACAAGCGCGCCGTCCAGCGCCAATGACCGTGCCGGTTCGGGGAAGAAATAGTCGAAGCATACCAGAAGGCCGACCCGGCAGCCTTGGGCGTCGAGCCCGACAAATGCGTTGTCGCCGGGTAGGAACAGGCCCTTCTCATCGAGGAACAAGTGCGTCTTGCGGTAGACGTGCAGGCCGCCTGAAGGCGTGACCAGGACCGCCGAGTTGTGGATGCCGGATGGGTCGGATTCGGCGATGCCGAAGACGATGTTCATGTTGCGCTCGCGGCTGACGCGCGCGAGCACCTGGCAGGCGAGGCCGTCCGGGACCGTCTCGGCGAATTCGGCCAGATCGCCGCGCGAGGAGAACATGTAGCCGGACGTGCACAACTCGGGCAGGACGATGAGGTCGGCCGAGGCGTAGGATAGAGCCTGGCGCACCCGCTCGATGTTCATCTCCGGGTGGCGGTGTTCGGGTTCGAACTGGAAGAAACCGATGCGGTAGGGGCGCATGCTAATGACGAATGACGAATCCCGAATGACGAATGACGAAACCCGGACGGAGAAACCAGAAGCCCGAATGACGAATGACGAAGGACGAATGACGAATGTCGGACCGGCGCCGCGCACTGGAGTCAGTCCTCCCCTTCGTGTCTTCGGTGGCTTTGTGGTGAGTCTGTCCGCACGGGAATCGCAGGGCAGCACGGAGGGACTTGCGAACTACGATTGTCGAGTGTCGAATGCCGAGGCGCGGGCGACGGGACCTGGATGACCGATGAACAGCGACGAGCATCGTGGTCATGTGCGGGGGCGGAAGCCTTCGCCGTGGACCTCGTAGACGTCGGTCGTGATGATGAAGGCGTGCGGGTCAATGGCCAGCGCGATTTCACGGGCGCGACGGACTTCGCGCTTGGACATCACGCAAAACACCATCTCGCGCGGCTCGCCCGACCACGCGCCGGTCGCGGGCAGGACAGTCGCGCCGCGGTTCATCTTCAGGGTGACCGCGCGCGCGATTTCGGGCGACGATTCGGACACCACGAACAGCGCGCGGGTGTAGCTCAAGCCCTCGAGCACGAGGTCGATGGCGCGCGACTGCAGGTAGAGGTTGACGTAGCCGTACAAAGCGAGCTCGAACCGGCCGAAGGCGATGCCCGCAGCCGAAATGACGGCCGCGTCGACGAGCAGGATGGCGCTGCCGGTCGAGAGGTTCGAGTAGCGACTGATGACCTGGCCGACGATGTCCGAGCCGCCGGTGGACCCGCCGCCGCGGAACACGAGCCCCAGGCCGGCGCCAAGCACGATGCCGCCGAAGATGCAGGCGAGCACCGGGTCGTCGGTCGCCGAGCGCAGCTTGAACAGGTACGCGCCACCGTCGATCATCGCCGAAGAGACGGCGATGCCGAGCAGGGACTTCAGGCCATAGCTCTTGCCCAGCACGCGGATGCCGATGATGAACAGGGGAATGTTTATGACGACGATGACGAGCCCGACCGGCGTGCCGAAGAAGTGGTTGAGCACCATCGCGATGCCGCCGGCGCCGCCGGGCACGATCTGGTGGGGAATCAGGAACAGGTTGTAGGCGGCCGCCATCACGGCCGAGCCCACGACGATCATCAGGATCTGGTTTGCCTGCGCTATGAAGCGTGAACGCACGACGAGTAAGTCTAGCAGCCAGGTGCGACAAGTCAAACGGGCCGGGCGGGACTGACTAAGTCGAACGATGTGAATTATATAGCGAATGATACCCCATAACGTCGCCGTTGACAGGGCAAACCGCGGGCGATATATTGGGGCGCTGTGTCGATGCCGAACGGTTCATTCCAGCCGGGACAACTGATATCGGACCGTTACCAGGTGCTTGAGCGCTTGGGCGGGGGCGAGTGCACCGATGTCTTCCGGGTCAAGGATATCGTCGGCGGACGCGTTCTTGCGCTCAAGGCGCTCGCGAGTGGGGCGCCGCGCGAGGCTGAGACGCGGCTGACGCGTGAGTTCTTCTATCTCTCCCGGTTCTCCCATCCCGGCATCATCGCGGTGCACGACTACAGTTCCACGCCCGACCACCGGCCGTTCTTCACGATGGACTTCTTCCCGGGCGAGCCCATGAACCGGGTCTTCGGCAAGGACTGCAACCCCGAGCAGCTCGTGGCGGTCACGGTGCAGGTGTTGCGGGCATTGGACGGCATCCACGCCCAGGGCCTGATTCACTGCGACCTCAAGCCGCAGAACATCATTGTCCGCCGCGACGGCGAAGGGTTCGAGACGAAGCTGCTCGATTTCGGGTTCGCCGAGCAGGTGTCGCTCACCGACAGCACCGAGCCGCGCGGCACGCTCGGCTACATCGCGCCCGAGGTGTTCAAGGGCGGCGACGCCGACGCCCGGGCGGACCTGTACTCCCTGGGCATCGTGCTCTACGAGATACTGACCGGGTTCGGCCCGAGCCGCGAGAAGAACCTGCGCAACTGGCTGAAGATGCAGTATTACACCGACCTTGAGCCGCCGCGCAAGGCCAACCCGGACATCCCCGAGCCGCTCGAGGCGCTGGTCGTGGCGCTGACCCGGCGCGAGCCGGAACGGCGGCCCCGCTCAGCCGCCGCGGTCATCGAGACCCTCGCGGGGCAGCAGCCGGAGTCGCCGGCGCCGTCGGCGCGCAAGTACCTGATGGCCCCGGGATTCGTCGGCCGTTCGGCCCAGCTCGGCTGCCTGAAGGAGCTGCTCGACGCGGCCGGCCAGGGCAAGGCCGGCGCGGTCTGCATCTCGGGCGAACGCGGCGTGGGCAAGAGCCGGCTGCTGGCGGAGTTCCGTTTCCTCGCTCAGCTCGAGGGCGCGACGATCCTGCGGTTCGAGCCCGTATCGCTCGGCGCGCGACCCCAGTCGCTCGTCGAGGCGCTCATCAGCCACCTGCGCATCCATTCTATCAGCGGCTTGCCCGCGGTCGACGACTGGGCGGGCCTCGTGTCCGAGGAGAGCAAGTACCGGGTCTTCGAAACGGTCGCGCAGCGCCTGCGGGAACTCTGCGGCTCGGGGCGCGTCGAGCACAGCCTCGTGCTGCTCGTCGACGACTTCGAGTCGTTCGACCCGACGAGCCTGGAGTTCCTGCGTTACCTCGTGTTCAGCCTCGGCAAAGAGCGGCTGATGGTAGCGGTCGCCGGGCTGAAAGAGAAGCGGTTCATGGACCTCATCGCCGAGTTCGAGCGGCGCGACAGCTTCCGTCACGTCACGGTGCCGCCGATGGAGACGGCCGACGTCAAGGCGCTCACGGTCTCGCTGCTGGGCGAGGTGACCTACGTCGACAAGCTCGTCGAGTGGCTCGCGAGCGTGACCGGCGGCAACCCGCTGTTCGTCATCGAGACGGTCCACGCGCTCATCGAGAAGGGCATCGTCACGCAGCGGGGCACGCGCTGGGTGCTGGGCCTGGACGAGCTGGCGGCCTATCGCGCGCCGGCGACGGTCACCGACGTGGTGCGGCGCCGACTCGAGAAGCTCTCCGACGAAGAGGTGGAGATCCTGCGCGTCGGCGCGGCCGCGGCCGGGCCGTTCACGCTCGAGTTCCTGCGCGCGGTGCTGGGCATCGAGGAGAAGACGCTCTTCTCGGCCATCGGCCGCCTGAAGGCGCTGGGCCTGCTGCGCAGCTACGCGAGCGAGGGCGAGGGCTACTTCATCCTCGCGAGCAAGATACTGGAGGCGGTGCTGACCGAGGGCCAGTCGGCGGCGCAGCGCCGCGACAGCCACCGTCGCGTCGCGCTCGCGCTCGAGCTGCTCTACCCCGAACGGCAGGACCGGCTCGTGTTCGACCTGGCGCACCATTACGCGCAGGCCGGCATCAGCGACCGGGCATACTCCTATTCGCTCAAGGCCGGGGCCCGGGCGCGCGAGTTTCAGCTCTGGGAGCAGGCGCTCGCGTTCTACGAGGCGGCGCTCGGCCTGCCGGCCCAGATTCCCTCGCCGCGCGAGAAGGCGGAGCTGATCGAGACGGTCGGTGCGCTGCGCGAACTGACCGGACGGTTCGCCGAGGCGATCGACAGCTTCACGCAGGGGATGAGCATAGTCGTCGCCGACAAGGAACTCGCGGCCGAGGGGCCGCTTTTGGCGCGGTTCCTGCGCCGGCTCGGCTCGGTGCACCAGAAGCAGGGCCGCAACGAGGAGGCGCTGAGCTTCTTCAACCAGGCGTTGTCGATGCTGCGCGAGAAGGGCTCGGTCGCCCACATCAATCTACTCAACGACCTCGGCTGGTCGCACTGCGTGGCCGGCGACTTCGACAAGGCCGAGGAGCTGCTGACCCAGTCGCTGCAGCTCGTCGAAAAGCTGCGCCACCAGAAGTCGGCCCAGTACGGCGAGCTGTCGGCGCGGACCCTCTACTACTTCAGCGTGCTGGCGCTGGCGCGCCGGGACGCGGTGCTGGCGCTGCAGCTGGCCGAGCGCAGCCTGTCGATCTACGAGTCGCGCGGCGACGACCACAACACGGGTAAGGTCAGCCAGTTCATCGCGACGCTGTGGCTGCGGCGCGGCTCGACCGACAAGGCGCGCGAGTTCTACGAGCGCCAGCTGGCCACGCAGCGTAAGTCGGGCGACGTCGATTTCCTGATGCACTCGCTGCAGGGACTGGGTGTCATCAACCTCGACGAGGGCGCGTGGGCGAAGGCGTACGATTGCTTCGCCGAGGCGCTGGGCTACGCCGAGCGGATGGGCGACACCGCGACGATGGCCGACCTGAACAGCAATCTCGGCACGGTCTGCGACGAGCGGGGCGACTGGGCCGCGGCCGACTCGCACTACGCGACCGCCTTGGCCTTGCACGACCGGCTGGCCAACACCCGGCCCGCGGACCGCGCGGCCGCGCTCGCCAACCTGGCCGAATTGCGCTCGAAGCAGGGCGAGCAGACCGAGGCCGAGAGGCTGCTGGACTCGGCGGCCGGGATGGCCGCCGGTGCGCTCGACCCGTTCCTGCAGTTCCACCTTGCGGCGGCCCGGGTCCGGGTTAACCTGCGGGGGGAGAAGCTCGAGGCGGCGGCCAAGTCGCTGGTCGAGGCATTCGGCGGGGCGCGGCGCGAGCGGAGCGGGCGCAACCTCGCCCAGCTCTACACGCTGGCCGGCGAGCTGCGCCTGGCCACTGGCGAAGCGCAGCGGGCCGTGACCGACGCGCTGCGCGCCCTGCGCCTGCTGAACAACCAGCCGCAGTCGAAGGAGTACGCGGTCGCCCTGCGCCTGTCGGGGTTGGCCAACTGCCTGCGCGACCTGCCCGAGCGGGGCACGCAGGAGGTGAAGCGGAGCATCGAGCTGCTGCGCGACCGGGGCTCGCAGTACGAGCTGGCGCTGTCGCTGATGGCCTCGGTGCAGGCCCTGACCAAGCAGGGGCCGGGCGAGCTGAAGGTCGACCTGTTCAAGGTGTCGTTCTCGTTCCGGCAGGTGCCGCAGGAGGAGATCAACGCCGCCATCGCCGACCTGCGCGAGGCGCAGGACCTGTTCCGCACGCTGGGTGCCCGCGACGCAGCGCGCCACGCCGACGACCTGATGACGCGCGTGACCCAGGTGTCGGCGACCATCCAGCTCAAGAGCAAGGAGCGCGGCGAGTACCTCAAGGTATTCTACCAGCTCAGCGAGCTCATCTCGATGGACCTCGAGAAGGCCGACTTCGCCGAGCGGATCCTCGACCTCGTCATCGAGGTGACGCGGGCCGAGCGCGGCCTGCTGTTCCTGGTCAACGACGACCGGCTGGTGCCGGCGGCCCAGCGCGGCGTGGACAAGGCGACACTGGAGGACGCCGAGTCGATATCGCGATCGGTCCTGCGCAAGGTGAAACGCCGCGGTGAGCTGATCATCGCCGGCGACGCCAGCGCCGATTCGCGGTTCTCGGCCTCCAACAGCGTGATGCTGAACAAGATCCGTTCGCTGCTGTGCGTGCCGCTGCGCAACGAGGAGAAGGTCATCGGCACCATCTACCTCGACAGCCGGATCAACGCCCACCTGTTCCTCGACGACGACAAGAACCTGCTGACGTCGGTGTCCAACCTGCTGGCCGCGACCATCGACCGGTCGGTCGCGTTCAAGAAGCTGCAGGACGACATGACCGCGGTGCGGGCCGACATCCTCGAGGACGCCGCGACCGGTTGCTTCCTGGGCCGGTCCAAGGCGATACAGGACGTCTACCGCCTGGTCGACCGGATCGCGTCTTCGGACGCGACCGTGATGCTGACCGGCGAAACCGGCACGGGCAAGGGCGTGCTGGCCCGGCTGATCCACTCAAAGAGCGGGCGGCGGGGCAAGAAGTTCGTGTCGGTGGACTGCGGCACGCTGACCGAGACATTGCTTGAGTCGGAGCTTTTCGGCCACGCCCGCGGGTCGTTCACCGGTGCGGTCAAGGACAAGGAAGGCCTGTTTGAGATCGCCGACGGCGGGACGATATTCCTCGACGAGATATCCAACACGTCGCTCTCGGTGCAGGCCAAGCTCCTGCAGGTGCTCGACGACAAGGTCATCCGACGGGTCGGCGAGACCCAGATTCGCCGGGTCGACGTCCGGCTCATCTGTGCCACGAACCGCGACCTCGATCGGGACGTCCGGGAGGGCAAGTTCCGGCAGGACCTGTTCTACCGGATGAACGTCGTGGCAATCGACGTGCCGCCCCTGCGCAAGCGGACCTCGGACATACCCCAACTGGCCGGGTACTTTGTCCGGCGGTATGCCATCCAGCTGAACAAGCCGGTGACCGGGTTCGAGGACACCGTGCTGAAGATGTTCGCCGCTTATGCCTGGCCCGGCAACGTCCGGGAGTTCCAGAACGTCATCGAGCGAGCCGTTATCATGACGCAGGGCAAGCGCATCGCCCCGGAGGATCTGGGCGAGCAGTTCGACGACCTGGCCGACGATGCGACAGCCGAAAACGGCCGGCGCAAGGTCCTGGAGAAGGACCAGGTTGTCGCAGCGCTCAAGGAGACCGGGGGCAACGTCAGCAAGGCTGCCGAGTTGCTCCAGACCCATCGCCGCCAGCTTCAGCGCCTGATTCGGCGCTACCAGATCGACCGAACGAGCCTGAGTTAGCCCGCGCAGGACGCAGTTTCGGTCCCACCTGTAAGTCAACTTCCAGAGAGTAGTTAGCGGAATCGGCTCGTTTCGTGCGACGAAACGGGTTTGCGCACCGACGGTGCGACAGCCCTTGCCCTGCCTAGTAAGTTGCGTATTTGCGTCAGTTATCGATTTGGCCGCGGTTGGCACGGTAATCGCTCTATATAGCCTGTTTAGCTAAACGGAGGTACCGTATGGACGGAATTCCGATTCTGCCGCGTCCGAGACCGATAACAGGACCACCCAGGTAACGGACGAACAGGTTGTTCCTGCGGCTACGTCGCATGAACAGCCGACACGCCTAGCCACGCTTAAGCCGCGTGGCTGGGCGTGCTTATGGGGGCTGTCGCACCTCTTGCGGGACCGGTGCGACCGGGTGTGCGCAAGGTGTCGCAGCGACGTTGACGGAGTGTTTTGCCGGTCTATAATCACGAAGTGAAGCCTGTCGCCACGAACCGCAAAGCCCTGCGTGACTACGCGGTGTTTGAGCGGTTCGAGGCCGGCATCGAACTCGTCGGCACCGAGGTCAAGTCGCTGCGCGCGGGCGGCGTTTCCTTGGACGAGGGGTATGCGACAGTAGCAGACGGGCAGGTCTGGCTGCATGACGTCAACATATCACCCTATGCTCAAGGCAACATCTTCAACCACGACCCGAAGCGCCGGCGCCGGCTGCTGCTTCACGTCGAGGAGATTAAACGACTGTTTGGCCGGACCCAATTGCGGGGGTACACTCTCGTGCCGATGAAGATTTACTTCAGCGCGCGGGGCCTGGCCAAGGTCGAGCTGGCCCTGTGCCGGGGCAAGAAACTCGTGGACCGGCGTGACGACCTTAAGCGCCGGGCCATGGACCGCGATGACCGGCTGGAGGCCGGGAGACGAGGATGAGGCGACCCAAACGGAGAAACCCGAAGTCCGAATGACGAATGACGAAACGCGGACGGGGAAAAGCGAAGCTCGAATGACGAACAACGGAACCCGGACAGAGAAGCGTGGAGCCCGAAGGGCCACGTTGGGTCTGTTGGCCGCCGCGGTCCTGCTGTCCGGACTGGCCCAGGCCGGGCCGGCGAGCGTCGGCGGTCATCCAGTGCCCACCCGTGCCGTGCGTGGCGCGGACTATGTCCAGATATCGCGGGTGGCCGCGGCGCTTGGCGCCCGGCACTGGACCGTGAACGGCCGCTACTTCCTGCTCGTCCCGGGCCAGGGCGACGATGCGGGCGAGGAGTACGTGTTCCGGCCGGACAGCGCGCGGGCGATGCACGGCGAGTCCGAGGTCGTGCTTCCTTCGCCGCCAATCGTGGACAGCGGCGTGCTGCTTCTGCCGGTCGCTGCCCTTCCCGGGCTGTTCCCCGAAACCGGCGGCGCCGGGCTGCGTTCGGTTGCCACGACGATGCGCGGCGACACGCTGGTGTTGACCATCGGCGTGCGGCCGTCCGCCGCGCGCGACTCGCTCGGGGTCGCAAGCGAGCGACCATCGAGCCTCGAGTACCGACTGACCATCGCCGCCCGGCCGGTCGGCGACTTCGCGAGCCAGGCCCGGATGCTGGCCCTGACCGGCGCCGGGCAACTGCGCACGGTCACGGTGGACAGCGCCTCGGGCACGCGCCTGCTGTTCTCGTTCCGCCGGCCCTCGGGCGTGCGGCACGCGGTGCGCGGCGACGCGGTCGAGCTGCAGGCCTGGCCGCTGCCCGAGCGCAGCATCAAGCGCATCGTGCTCGACCCGGGACACGGCGGCACCGACCCGGGCGCGGTCGGCCGCGTCGGCACGCACGAGCAGAGCATCACGTACGACGTCGCGCGCCGCCTGAAGCGCAAGCTCGAGTCGGCCGGGTACGAGGTCACAACTACCCGCGACTCCGGGCAGTTCTGTGCGCTGGCCGACCGGTCGAAGTGCGCGACGCGGGTCAAGGCCGACCTGTTCATCAGCATCCACGCCAACGCCTCGCCCAACCGCACCGCGAACGGCCTCGAGGTCTACTTCCTGTCCGAGGCCAAGACCGACTGGGAGCGAGCGGTCGCGGCGCGCGAGAACGCGGTCGTGGAGCTCGAATCGGACTCGGGCGCGGCGCTGACCGACGACCTCGAGCTGATACTCGCCGACCTCGCTCAGAACGAGTACCTGACCGAGTCGAGCGAGCTGGCCCAGCGCATCCAGGAGGCGACTGTCGCCCACGCGCGGATAATGGACCGCGGCGTGCGCCAGGCGAACTTCTACGTACTGCGCAACACCTTCGCGCCGGCGGTGCTGGTGGAGGTCGGCTTCCTCTCCAACAAGAGCGAGGAAAAGCTGCTGCGCCGGGCCGACCACCGCGACAAGCTGGCCGAAGGCATCAGCCGCGGCATCGTCCAGTTCTGCCGCCAGTACCAGCAACGGGCGAATGGGTCGTGAGGAGAAACCCGAAGTCCGAAATCCGAATGACGAAACCCGGACCGGGAACACCGAAGTTCGAATGACGAATGACGAAATTGGGATGAAGAGACTCGAGCTGCGGGCAGCGGCGGGGAGACGATGACGGAATCTTCGGCCGGGCGCGACGCGCCCATCGGCGTGTTCGACTCCGGCATCGGCGGCCTGACCGTGGTGCGCGCGCTGCGGGCCCGGCTGCCGGCCGAGAGCATTGTCTACCTCGGGGACAACGCCCGCTCACCCTACGGCACCAAGTCGGCCGAAACCATCACGCGGTTCGCGCTCGAGGACGCCGGGTTCCTCGTCGAGCGGGGCGTGAAGCTGGTCGTCGTTGCCTGCCATTCCGCTTCCGCGACCGCGCTCGGCGAACTGGTGCGCCGGGCGAGCGTGCCGGTGCTCGGCGTCATCCAGCCGGGCGCGCGGGCCCTGGTCGCGGCGACGCGCACGCGGCGCGTGGCGGTCATCGGCACGAGTGCCACCATCGGTTCGGCGGCGTACGAGCGCGCCCTGCGCGCGCTCGCGCCCGACATCGAAATCGTGGCCAAGGCCACGCCGCTGTTCGTGCCGCTCGCCGAGGAGGGCTGGCTCGACAACGAGGTCGCGCACGCGGCGGCGCGGCGCTACCTCGCGGGCCTGGCCGAGGAGCGCATCGACGCGCTGCTTCTGGGCTGCACCCACTTCCCGCTGCTCGGCGGTCCGATTGCCGCCGTGCTCGGTCCGCAGGTCAAAATCATCGACTCGTCGGAGGAAACCGCGACGGCAGCCGAGGCGACCCTGCGCGCGGCCGGCCTGCTGCGCGCAGGCGGCGCGCCCCGGCACCGCTTCTACCTGACCGACCTGACGCCGAACTTCGAGACGGTCGGCGCGCGCTTTTTGGGCGAGCCGCTCGGCGACGTGGTCCGGGCGACGCTGGGCGAGGGCAGGACCGGGGAAGCGGGGAAGGTGGAGCGGCCGTGATGCGGCGCGACGGCCGGCGGCCCGACGAGCCGCGGCCCGTGACGCTGCTGCCCGGGTACCTCGAGTACGCCGAAGGGTCGTGCCTTGCGTCGGCCGGGAACACGCGGGTGCTGTGCGCGGCGTCGTTTGAGGCCCGGGTGCCGCCGTTCCTCGTCGGCTCCGGCCGGGGCTGGGTGACCGCCGAGTACGGGATGCTGCCCCGTTCAACCCACCAGCGCACGACGCGCGAGACCGACAAGCCGCGTGGCCGGACCCAGGAAATCAAGCGGCTCATCGGCCGGGCGCTGCGCGCGGTCTGCGACCTCGAGGCGCTGGGCGAACGCCAACTCATCGTCGACTGCGACGTCATCCAGGCCGACGGCGGGACGCGCACGCTGGCCCTGACCGGCGGGTTCGTCGCGCTCAAGCTCGCGGTCGAGAACCTGCTCGGGCGCGGGCTCATCCCGCGCAGCCCGATCATCGAGCATGTCGCCGCGACGAGCATCGGCATCGTCGACGGCGCGGCTCTGCTCGACCTCGCCTACGACGAGGATTCCCGCGCCGAGACCGACATGAACCTGGTGATGACCGAGAGCGGCCGGCTGGTCGAGGTGCAGGCCACGGCCGAAGGGATGCCGTTCACCTGGGAGCAGTTCGGCCGGATGCACGCGGTCGGCGCGACTGCGATCGAGCGGCTCATCCGGCTGCAGCACGAGGCCATTGCGGCGGCGGGCCGCTAGCTGCCGCCCTGCGCGATGAGGGAAATCCGCACCTTCAGCCGCACCGCCTCGGAACGACTCTGGGGCAAGCGCCTCGATATCTACCTCGTCCTCTCCGGGCTGGGCATCTCGCGCACCCAGGCCGGCAAGTTCATCGACGCGGGCAAGGTGCTGGTCAACGGGCAGAAGAGCAAGCCGAGCTACCGCGTGAAGCCCGGCGACGACATCACCGCCCGCTACGAGCCCGAGCCGGAGATGACTATCGAGCCCCAGCCGATGAAGCTGGCGATAGTGTTCGAAGACGACGACGTCATCGTGCTGGACAAGCAGGCCGGGGTGGTGGTGCACCCGGCGCGCGGCAACCGCGACCACACGCTGGTCAACGGCCTGCTCTACCACTGCAAGAGCCTGCCCCTGCGCAAGGATTCGCTCACCCGGCCAGGCGTGGTGCACCGGCTGGACAAGGAGACGACCGGCCTGTTGATGTTCGCCAAGAACGACATCGCGCTGCGCAGCCTGGGCAGCCAGATCGAGCACCGCACCGTCGTGCGCGAGTACGCCGCCTTCGCCTGGGGCGATTTCGAGGCAAACGAGGGCACGGTCGACGCGCCCATCGGGCGTCACGCCATCGACCGGACGCGGATGGCCGTGACGAGCTTCTCGTCCCGCACGGCGGTCACCAACTACGAAGTGTTCCGGCGCTACTCGGTCTGCACCTACCTGCGCCTGCGGCTGAAGACCGGCCGCACCCACCAGATAAGGGTGCACATGCAGCACCTCGGCCACCCCATCGTCGGCGACCCCGAGTACGGCGGCCGCAACCCGTCGGTCGTCCGGCACCGCGAACACGCCGAGCATTTCCGCCAGATGCTGGCCATCATCAAGCGCCAGGCCCTGCACGCGGCCCGGCTCGGCTTCGCGCACCCGCGCACGCGCGAGTACATCGAGCTGACATCGGCCCTGCCGCCGGACATGGAGCGCCTGCTTCTGTACCTCGAGGCCGAACTGAGCGGGCGGCGCTACGCTTGACTCGTTTCGGGCCGGGGCTACGATTGGTGCGATGCCAGCCGACCGGTGTGCGATGAGGACCGCGGCCGTTCTCGCGGCCGCGATGCTGCTGGGGGCGGCTTGCGTCAGCACGCCGCCGGAACTCCCGGAGCTGCGGCTGCCCGACATCAGCGACGGCGAGCGGTCGACCTACGAGGTCACGCGCAACGACACGGTGCTGTACCGCACCGCGCTCACCCTGACATTCGACGAGGAACTGAGCGACCCGGCCGGGTCGGGCGCGCCGGTGCCGACCGTGGTCGTGACCGGCTCGGTCCAGCCGGTCGGCGCCGAGGTGTTTTTCTTCGACTCATCGGTCGTGGTCTCGCGGCGCGACAGCTTCCTGCCCCTGCGCTCCTGGCGCAGCATCGTGACCGACATGTCGGAACTGGAAATCGAGGGGCGCTACGTCCCGGGCCGCGCGACCATCACCAAGCGCACGGTCGAGGGCGTCGTCGAGGAAGCGGTCAAGTTGCCGTGGCCGACCTTCGTCATCGACATCCTGCAGACGTTCCTGCGCGCGGTACCGCCGGTGTCGGGCACCGCGTTCACGATGGGCGTCGTCGTGCCCATCGAGTTCCGCACCGTGCCGGTCAAGATCTCGGTGCTCGGCACCAAGCTCGTTTCGACGCCGCTGGGCGACATCATGTGCCGCGAGGTCGTCGCCAGTTCGCCCAACCGCGAGCTGCGCTTCCAATACGAACTGGCCGAGCCGCACCGGTTCGTCGGGATGCGCGACGTCTCCAATGAGACCCGGATGCTCCTGGTCGAGTACGAGCCGGGCCGGCCTGACTCGCTGCTGCCCGAGCGCTAGCCCGCGCGCTTCGGATGCCCAATAATCCCCGCCAAACTGCAGGACAGGACTGAGATGGCCCGCATCGAGCGCGATTCGCTGGGCGAGATGCCCGTGCCGGACACGGTTTACTGGGGCGTCCAGACCGCGCGGGCAATCGAGAACTTCCCGGTCAGCGGGGAGCGCGTGCCGCAGGAGCTCATCCGGGCCTACGCGTTCATCAAGCGCTGCGCGGCCGACACCAACCGCGAGCTGGGCACGCTGGACGCCGAGCGCGCCGACGCCATCGCGCGCGCCTGCGACGAGATTGTCGATGGCAAGCTGGTCGACCAGTTCCCGACCGACGCGTTCCAGGCCGGGGCAGGCACCTCGACCAACATGAACCTCAACGAGGTCATTGCCAACCGCGCGCTGGAACTGCTCGGGCGCGAGCGCGGCGACTACGCGTTCCTGTCGCCCAACGACCACGTCAACCTTGCTCAATCCTCCAACGACACCTACCCGACCGCGGTCCACATCGCGGTGATGACCGCAAGCGACGCGCTGCTCGCCGCGCTAGGCAACTTGAGCGCGGCGCTGCGCGCGAAGGCAGAGGAGTTCAGCGGCGTAGCCAAGCCCGGGCGCACCCACCTGATGGACGCCCTGCCGGTCACGCTCGGTGACGAGTTCGGGGCGTGGGCATCATCGGTCGAGCGGGCCAGTGAGCGAGTCGAGCAGCGGCGCGACGACTTGGGCGAGCTGGCCATCGGCGGCACCGCGGTCGGCACCGGCGTCGGGGCCGCGCCCGGGTTCCGCGACGCGGTCATCGCCCGGCTCGGCGGGATGACCGGGCTGAACCTGCGTCCTTGCCGCGATTCCTTCGAGGCCCTGCAGAGCCGCGCCGCGCTCGGCGCGTTCTCAGGCGCCTTGCGCGAACTGGCGCTGGAACTCGGGCGTATCGCGAATGACCTGCGGCTGCTCGCGTCCGGGCCGGTAGCTGGTCTTGCCGAGATTCGCCTGCCCGCGGTCCAGCCCGGCTCGTCGATAATGCCGGGCAAGGTCAACCCCTCGCTCGCGGAATGCCTCAACATGGTCTGCTTCGTGGTCGTGGGCAACGACGCGGCGGTCGCGCTCGCAGTCGGGGCAGGACAACTCGAACTCAACGTGTTCACGCCGCTGATGGCGCGCAACATCCTGCAGTCGGTGCGAATGCTTGTTTCATTCCTGCCCGCCTTCACCGACAAGTGCGTCGCGGGCATCACCGCGGACGAGGCGCGGTGCCGCGCCTCACTCGCGCAGAACCCGTCGCTCGCCACCCTGCTCGTGCCGCGCATCGGCTACCTCAAGGCTGCGGAGCTGGCAAAGGAGTCGCTTGCGCGGCGTGTGCCGGTCGCCGACCTCGCGGTCGAGAAAGGCATCCTCACGCGCGCCGAGGCCGAGGCGCTGTTTGGTCGGGACGGAACGGGCTCCCAGCCGACGGCTCACGGCTGACGGCTGAAGCTGACTCGGGACTGCGCGGCGCGGGACATGCCCGGATTGCGCCGCTTGTTCCCTCTCCCTTTAGGGGAGAGGGTCAGGGTGAGGGTGTGAGGACTGCACTCGACCACTTGAGCACTCCTCGCAACCACTTACGCTC
>JAWOHG010000062.1:0-7560 GCA_046485245.1 bacterium | reverse complement strand
CGTCGGCGTCCACGAAGGAGAGATCCACCGGAAGGTGCCGGAGGATCATGTCTACCTGCTCCAGGCTCAGCTTGCCCGTCCCCAGGTCCAGGAACCCGTCCACCTTCGGACGAGGATTGGGGTCAGGGCGGGCCGGGGCCACGATGGGGAGGGATATCCCTCCTCCCGGGCGTGGCGATGGATGCCGGCGTTGAAGACCGCGACCTTGAACAGGCCGGAGCCGAGCTCCTCGGGCAGGACGCCGAGGTAGACCCAGCAACTGTCGCGGCGGTAGATTGACCAGGGCGGCTTGCGATAGACCTCGCGGCCGAGGGTGTCGGGGTCGATTGCCGGCAGCTCGAAGTGGTGGCGGATGGTGACCGTGTCATGGCCCGGGCCGTCGAGCTCGAACTGCTGGAACTTGGGGTCGAAGGTCCGGTCGGTGAAGGGCAGGTCGGACTCGACCCGGATGGTGATGCCACCGATTCCGAACAGGCGGTGGTGGGCCCCCGGTTTCCGCGGGTCCGGCGCCGGCGGGCCGGCAGTGCCGTCAGTCCGCGTCGCTTCCAACATATCGGAAACTCAATTCTGGGCGCGCGATGCGGGAAGTCAAGGCGACCGGCCGGGCGAAGGCGGTTCTCGCAGGCACCGGGCCGGCACAGTCAACCGTGGCACGCATGACGGGGAGAGGCGAACCGGCAGTTGGCCGGGGTCAGGGGGTCAGCGTAACCGACCCGCCCGGAACCCGTTACGCACCAGATGGGCGGGCGATGTCAATATGCAGACCAGCAAGCGACGGGCTCTGGGCGCCTGTGCAGAGCCGGCCTACAGGTTCAGGAGGTCAGCGAGGAACACGGAGCACCACCCGTGCCCTTGCAGTTGGTGGTATAGGGCCCTGCAATGGAGGGGCGGTTGCAGGCCAATATCACTCTCTCTCCGGTCCTCACCCTCGCGAGGACCTTGAGCTTCGGCGTCTGCCAGGTCTTGCGGTCTCGATCATCCATCATTCCTCCTCCGGGCCTGCCCCGTGGTCGAAAAGCCTGTCATCGAACATAACGGTATTCTCCAAATAGCCGGACAACATTGTATGTCGACGGGCTTGGCTGTCAAGCCGGTTCTCGGCCGGAGCCGGGCCCCGGGTCCGCGCCGCCGGGGTAGACTAGGCCATTCCGGGAGGGATGTGCGACTGCGGTATCCGGCTCGACCTCAATGCCCCTTCCCTCCCACCCGTTGCTCCCACTTGCCCGGACTGGGGTTTTCCGGCATAATGCAGAATGACACTTCCGGACCGGCCGATAGCGAACCCGGCAGTGGTGCGGGAAGACGGCGCTGACGGCTGGACCCTGCTGGTGAATCCGGACACCGCAGGCGCGATGGCCGTGAACCACACCGGTGCCCTGGTCTGGAAGCTGGTTGACGGCCGGCGCACGACCGGGGAGATTGTCGCGGCAATCCGCGGTCGATTCCCGGACGCGCCGGACACCGTCGCCGAGGACGTCCGCGCCCTGCTGTTGAAGCTGGTCGAGGAGGGCTTTGTCGGACACGAAGTGCTACTGGAGGACACTGCCTGATGAGCGAAAAGACCTATCGCGCGAACGACGTCGTCTCCTGCGTCGACGAGGGCGAGGACGGGGCGATGCTCTACAACCCGGACAAGGACAGCACCATCCTGCTCAACCACACCGGCCGGGCCATCTGGGCCCTGCTCGCCGCGCCCCGGACGCTGACCGAGATCGCCGGCCACGTTGCGGCCACCTACCCGGACGTGACGCCGGAACAGGCCGCGCAGGACGCGGAGAACTTCGTCCGGTCGCTGACCCCTGACTTCATCATCGCCGCACCTGATGAATCCTGAGGCTCCGCCGGTCGCTGACCTGACCGTGCCGCCGCCCGGCCTGGCGCGCGCCCCGCGGCAGTTGACCCTATCCATCACCGGGCGCTGCAATCTCAGGTGCCGCTACTGTTTCTACGCCGACGAGATGGCGGCGGCGAGCGACATGCCGGCCGCGCGCTGGCACGGCCTGTTCGAGGAAGCGGGTCGGCTCGGGGTCCAGCGGGTGTCGCTTTCCGGGGGCGAGGTTTTCACCCGCGCCGACCTCTTCGAGCTGGTCGATGGCATCATCGCCAACCGGATGCGCTACGCGATGCTGACCAACGGCACGCTCGTCACCGCCGACACCGTGAGGGCGTTCGACGTCGGCAAGCGCCGCCTGCGGATGGACTCGATCCAGGTCTCGATCGACGGGTCGCGGGCCGAGGTCCATGACCGGAGCCGCCCGCCGAGGAGCTTCGACCGGGCGCTCGCCGGCCTGCGCCTGCTCAAGGAGGCCGGCCTGCCGGTGACCGTGCGCGTCACCGTCAACCGCGCCAACCTCGACGACCTCGAGGGCATTACCCGCCTGCTGCTTGAGGACGTCGGGCTCCCGAGCTTCAGCACCAACGAGGCCGCACAGATGGGCTCGGCGCGCTGTAACGGCGAGACCATCCTGCTGACGCCGGCCGAGCGCCGGCAGGCGATGGACGAACTGGCCCGGCTCAACGAGAAGTACGAGGGCCGGATAAACGCGGCGGCCGGCCCGCTGGCCCTGGCCCGGGACTTCGCCCGGATCGAGGAATCGCTGGCCGGCGGCCTTGGTGGCCTGCCCGGCCGGGGCCGGCTCTCGGCCTGCGGCGGCGCCTTCTCGAAGATGGCGGTGCTGCACGACGGCACGATGGTGCCCTGCGACATGCTGCCCGGGCTGGTGATGGGTGTAGTCGGCCTGCACTCGCTGGCCGAGGCGTGGCGATCGAGCCCGGCGATAAACGTCTTGCGTTACCGCCGCGACATCCCGATCGCGTCCCTGCCCGAGTGCCGGGACTGCCGCTATGCCGGGTTCTGCACCGGCGGCTGCCCGGCGATGGTGATGGCCCTGCAGGGCAGGCTGAACTCGCGCGACCCGCTGGCCTGCTATCGGTTGTTCAAGGGCGAGGAGGCAGAAGATGCCCGGTGAGCCGGCCGAAGCGCCCGTGACGCAGTCGGCGCCGCCGCCCGACCTGCCCGAGGGCGTGCCAACCCTGCGCTCGTTCTACATTTACCTGACCAGCGGCTGCAACCTCCGCTGCCGGCACTGCTGGATCGTGCCCCGGTTCGTCGACGGCAGGCCGGACCCGGGCGATTGCGTGGACGTCGAAGCCCTGCGCGGGGCGGTGCGCGAGGGCCGGGCGCTCGGTCTGGCCTCGGCCAAGCTGACCGGCGGCGAGCCGATGCTCCACCCCCGGTTCCTGGAGGTCGTCGACCTGCTGACCGCCGAGGGGCTGGTTCTGAACATGGAGACGAACGGTACCCTGCTGACCGCCGAGAGCGCCCGCCATCTCAAGGGCCGGGTCGCTTTCATCTCGGTCAGCCTCGACGGGTCGGACGCGCGGACCCACGATGCCTTCCGAGGCGTCAAGGGCGCGTTCGACGCGGCCGTCCGGGGACTGGGTCACCTCACCGATGCCGGCTACCGGAACACGCAGGTCATCATGAGCGTCCACCGCGGGAACCGTGCGCAGGTCGAGTCGGTCGTACGCCTTGCCGCGGAACGCGGCGCGTCATCGGTGAAGCTCAACCCGGTGACCCGGACCGGCCGCGGGAGCGCGATGCACGAGCGCGGCGAGGCCCTCGACTTCGACGAGACGATGGAGCTGGCGCGCTGGATTGACGACGACCTCGGCCCGCGCGCGCCAATCGAGATCTTTCTCAGCCTGCCGCCGGCCCTGTCGTCGCTCCGACGCCTGCGCTGCAACGGTGGTTCCTGCGGCGACTGCCACGTCAGCGGGATACTGGGAATCCTCGGCACGAACCAGTACGCCCTGTGCGGGATCGGGGCGACCTGCCCGGAGTTCATCTACGGCCGGCTCGGCCGGGACAGCGTGCGCGACATCTGGCTGTCCAACCCGACCGTGCTGCACCTGCGACAGGCCCTCGCCGACCCGGACAGGTTCCCGGGCATCTGCGCGCGGTGCATATTCGCCCGGGCCTGCCGGACCGGCTGCGTGGCCGACAACTATGTCCAGTGCGGACAACTGCTTGCGCCCCAGGCGCTGTGCGCGGAGGCGGACCGCCGCGGGTGCTTTCCGCCGAACCGGGCGCAGCGGCGGCCCGGTAGCCCGGGCGGCGT
This sequence comes from bacterium, assembly GCA_046485245.1. Taxonomy (GTDB): domain Bacteria; phylum Hydrothermota; class Tepidihabitantia; order Tepidihabitantales; family Tepidihabitantaceae; genus CBFGJX01. The sequence continues at coordinate 3,439 of JAWOHG010000062.1, read as the reverse complement.
TGCCGCTGGAGCCGAGGTAGAGGGTGAAGAAAGTATCTCTTGACAGCAGGCCCCGGGGGGGTATGATCTTTGCGTTCAACTGGCGAAGGGTCGCCAGCTGGCTCCAGTCCGGTTGAGACGAAAATGAGCGGGCTCTCGCGGAGTCCGCGAATCGGAGGCATGTAATGGTGAAGACCGACAGCACAAAGTACACAGCCCCGCGCGCAGTGCGCCTGAGCGACGCCCAGACCGGCACGTTCGCGTGCACGAACGGCCGCGACGGTAACGCCGACCTGTGCCAGAGCGGGTTCGCGGTCCAGCAGATTAACGTCTGCAACGACGGCGCCTTCGTCCAGAACTAGCGCGACGCGAATGCCGGGCCGCGCCGCTGTTGCGCCGGCAGCAGAAGATAACTGACGCGGGCTCTCGCGAAGTCCGCGAATCAGCAGCGAACGGCTTCCGGTCAGTGACATACTGGCCGGTTTGCCTTATTCAACACAAAGTCACGAAGGGGTGATGTGTGTGAGGACAAGGACGCGGTCCGGAGGCAAAGACACAAAGGACGGCACGGTCCGGCGACACTAGCCTCGTCCCGATGCCAGCACAGACACGTCATCCTGTTCGCGGCCTGAGACTTACCCTTGCCGACGGCCAGCGCTGGCTCATCCGCGCGGCCGACGGCGACACGGTCGCCGCGGCCGTCGTCGCCGAGCTCGGAGAAGTGATGCAGTTGGGTCCGGCCGCGCAGTCGGACGTCGCCGGGCCGGCCGACCTGCTCGCGCCCAGGCAGGCGGGGCGCGAGCTGTGCGTTGCCGTGCGCCGGGAATCCGACCCGGACGAGCCCCAGACGGCCGGCGCGGTCGTATACCGGATTGCCGCGCCGACAGACCTCGAGACCCGGGTTGCCCAACTGCGGCGAATCGCGTCCTTCATTGCCCGCGAGTCCCTGGCCCGGGGCGGGATGCTGTTCCACGGCGCGCTGGCCGAGTACCGGGGTAGTGGTTTCATAATGGGCGGGCCGGCCGAGGTCGGCAAGAGCACTGCCAGCCGCCGCCTGCCCGCGCCCTGGCGCTCGCTCTCCGACGATATGACGCTGGTCGTGCCCGACGGCCGGGGCCGCTTCTGGGCGCACCCCTGGCCGACCTGGAGCCGCTTCCTCTACGGCGGGCCGGGGGGGGCGTGGGCAGTAGAGCGCGCCGTGCCGCTCCGGGCCCTCTTCTTCCTCGACCAGTCGCCGCTTGACCGGCTCGAGCCGCTCCACGGCACGCGGGTGACCGCCCTGGCAATGGAATCCGCGGAGGAGCTCGTCCGGGAAGTCCTGTTCGTCCTCAAGGACATGAGCGTCATCCACCGGCTCTGCAGCGAGGCGCTCAGGACCGCCCGGGGGCTTGCCGCGGCCATACCGGCTTGGTCGCTGAAATTCAGTCTTGAGGGCCGGTTCTGGGAGGAAATCGAGCGGGTCCTGCCCGTCGGCGACCTGCCCGCGCCCAGGCAGGCGGGCCTGCCTGGTGCCGGCGCGGACGTCCGCCGACCGGACCCGGTGTCGGTCGACGCGCTCACGGCCGACGACTCCCTGCGCGTGGTCTGCACCGGCGCCAGCATGTTTCCCACCCTCGACGAGCCTGACCTGCTCGAAGTCCGGCCGTGCCGCCGGGTGCGGCCGGGCGACGTCGTCTGCTTCGTATCACCCGAGACCGGCAAGACGGTCGTCCACCGCGTCGTCTCGGTCAGCCGCCGGTCGCCGGCCGCCGGCCCGCCGCGGGGCGGCATCCGCACCCGCGGCGACAACAACCGGGAAGATGACCCCTGGGTCCTACCGGCCGACAGCATCACCGGCCGCGTCGTCGCCGCCCAGCGCGGGGGCAGGCGCCGGCCGGTCCGCGGCGGCTGGCCGGGCCTGCTCGGACTTCACGGCACGCGCCTGGTCCGCGGCGCCTGGCGGCGGGTCGGCGTCCTGCCGCACCTGCTCTACCGCGTCCTTGCCCGGCTCGGCCCGTTCGACCGCCTCCTCCCGCGGCGCCTCCGGCCCCGGCCGGTGCGCTTCGGCAACCGCTACCGGGCGTTCCTCAAACTGCTGATGGGCAGGCAGGCAATCGGCTACTACGACTTTCGCCTCAAGCGCTGGCAGATCCGGCGGCCGTTCCGCCTGTTCGTTGCCGAACGGACCCTCGAGCAGGTCATTGTCAGCCTCACCTCCGGCCGCGAAGCGCGGGATTGAACGCTCGCATAGCCGTCGACAGCCGGCCGGTCAGCCTGCTGCTCCGTTGCCTGTCGGACGGCTTTGAGCCGGCCGCCGACTGGAACGACCTCGTCGCCGCGGCCGCCCACCTCCGCCTCGCGCCCCTGCTCTTCAGGCGTCTGAAACAGGGCGCGGCCCGGGACCGGGTCCCGGCCGAAGCCTGGGAGTGCCTGCGGCTCGCCTACTTCGGCAGCGCCGGCACGAACGCACGTCTCTACCGCCGCCTCCAGCCGGTGCTCGCCGCCCTGCGCGATGCCGGCATCCCGGTCATCGTGCTCAAGGGGGCCTTCCTCGCGGAGGCGGTCTACGGCGACGTCGCGCTCCGGCCGATGGCCGATGCCGACCTGATGGTCCGGAAGGCCGACCTGCCGGGAGCCCGGGCGGTCCTGCTTGCCGCGGGCGGCACCCCCGCGTGCCCGGTAGACGTCAACCGGCACTGCCGCCGAAATGTCAGTCTCCCGACCGTCTTCATCCGCGACATCGCCGTCGAGCTTCACTGGTCGATCGAGCGCCCGCACGGGCCGTTCCGGGCCGACAGCGCCGGGCTCTGGGACCGGGCCCGCCCGGCCGCGATCGCGGGCGTCGAGGTGCTCGCGCTCTCGCCCGAGGACCTGCTCCTGCACCTGTGCCTGCACCTCAGCCACCGCCACGGCCTCGCGGTGCCGTACGCGCTCTGCGACGTCGCCGAGACCGTTCACCGCTTCCGCGCCGGGCTCGACTGGCCGCAGGTCGCGCGCCGGGCCCGCGAGTGGGGCGCGGCGAGGTATGTCGGCCTCGTCCTTTGCCTTGCCCGCGACCTGCTCGGGGCCGAAGTCCCGGGCGACGTCTTCGAACAGCTCGTCCCGGGCGGCATCGAGCCCCGCGTAATGACGGTCGCCCGCGAGACCGTTCTCACCCGGTCCGACTACCGCCCGCCCGGGTCGCTCGCCGGCCGCCGGGGCGCCGGTTCGCTTGGCGGCCTGGTGAGGTTGGTCTGGAAGCATATCTTCCTCTCCCGTGACGCGATGGCCGTGAAGTACCCGGCATCCCGTACCGCACGTCATCTCTCCCGCTTCTATGTCCTGCGGCTCCGCGACGGCATCCGGGCCTGGAGCCGGGCGTGAAGCCAGCCTGCCCGGATGCCGTCGCGGAGCCGCAGGACATAGAAGCGGGAGAGATGACGTGCGGTACGGGATGCCGGGTACTTCACGGCCATCGCGTCACGGGAGAGGAAGATATGCT
>JAWOHG010000274.1:0-11791 GCA_046485245.1 bacterium | reverse complement strand
GGACGCTGTCCCGAACCTGGCCAAAGAGGTCAACGCCCGCACGGGCATCCGGATGCTCGCCGACGAGGCGCAGGTGGGCTTGACCGACGAGAAACTCTACCAGTACCCGTTCCTGTTCATCACCGGCCACGGCAACATCGCGCTCACCGAAGCGGAGGTGGCGCGGCTGCGCCACTGGCTGGGAATCGGCGGGTTCATCTACGCCGACGACGACTTCGGGATGGACGAGTCGTTCCGGCGCGAGATGAAGCGGGTGTTGCCCAATTCCGACCTTGTCAAGCTGCCCTTCGACCATCCCATCTACAGCCAGCCCTACAGCTTCCCCAGCGGGCCGCCCAAGATCCACGAGCACTACGAAGGCGCGCCCGAAGGCTGGGGCATCTTTCTCGGCGGCAGGCTGGTCGTGTTCTACACCTACAACTCCAACGTCAGCGACGGCTGGACCCCGACCCACAAAGATGCCCCCGAAGTGCGCGAGCAGGCGTTCCGGATGGGCGTCAACATCATCAATTACTTCTGCAACAACTAGGCCGGGCCGCGCGTCGCTTCCGGCCGATTGACAGGAATCGGGCGCGGCTTATGATGGGCCGATGACAAAGTCACGCTGGCGGGTGGTAGTGGGATTAGCCGCTATAGCCGAGTTCGGGGCCCCGAGGCGACGGCCTAGGATGAAGCCGTGAGCGTGCGCCTGCTGGCTCTGCTTGGGCTGCTGGTCGCTGCGGCTGGCGCGGTGCCTGCCGGCAGACTGGACTTCGAGCGGTGGGAGGCAATCGAGGAGAGCCTGCGGCAGATGCCGCCGCGCCTGCGCGGCAGATGGCTGCGGGACCGGGGCATCGCCGATCAGATGCTGCGCACTGTGACCGTCGGCACAGACTCGGAGTTAGCAGTCGTCGGACGCTGGTCATACGGCACTGCTTACGACATTGACGGCCGAATGACCGCTTTGGACACACTGCTGGCGTATGCCCGGGGCTCGGGCGTTAGTCTGCTGGACTATGACCGTCAGCGAGCCATCCCAGTTTCGCTGCTGGCTGACATCGACTGCGCCGGACTCGTCAGCCGCGTCACACTCCGAGACACGCTGCTGTTTGTCGGCTCGGCATCCAGCTTCGAGGTCTGGGACGTCTCCAGCCCGGCCGCGCCTCATCGACTTTGTCAGCTTGCCCTGTCCCTCAACGACTTCGCCCTCGACGACTCGCTCGCCTGCATCATCGGTGCGGACGACACTTTCCGCGTCTACAGCGTCGCCGACCCGGCTTCGCCTCGCCAACTGGGCGCGTGCCGTGACTCGGGTTACAGTGTTGTCCTACTGGGCGGTTATGCCTACGTCGGCGACCGGTATGGCCTTTACGTCATCGACATCCGGACGCCATCGGCCCCACACCGCATCGGCTCCTGGGGCGGCGACGTCATCAGCCTCGCGGCCCGCAACACGACCTGCTATGTCACAACCGGCAACCCCAACCTGCCCGAAGAACTCAACTTCCACGTGCTCGACGTATCCAGCCCTGCCACGCCGATGCGCATCGGCGGTATCAGCGGTGTCGGCGGGTACGACATCGACTTGGCGGACAGCTTTGCCTACCTGTCCGGCTACTACACCGGCGGGCACGAGTTCCGCATCCTCAGCATCGCCGACAGCAGCAACCCTGTCGTACTGGGCAGTGCGGCCACGATTGCGTTCAACTTCGGAGTCTGGGCACGCCCGGCCTGCGGACGGGCCTTTGTCGCCGACGAGTACGGCGGGCTGGCACTCATCGACATCACCGACCCGGCGCAACCGCAACCCGACACGGTCGTACTGCGGGCCGGTTCGGCGGAGGACATTGCCCTCGACGGCGGCAAGGCCTACGTGGCCAGTCAGCTTGCCGGTATGAAGGTGCTTGACGTAACCGACCCGACCCGCCCGGAGTGGGTCGGCGACCTGACACAGGCCTACCGTGGCATCACCGTCTTCTCGGTGGCCGCGCGCGACAGCTTCGCCTACGTCTGCTGGCTCAGTCCGTTTCTGCGCATCGTGTCGGTGGCCGACCCTGAGAACCCGGTGATGGTGGCGGCCTGCACAACTCTCAACCACCCCGAGGCGATGGTCATTCGTGACAGCTTCCTGTACGTGGCGCAGGACTACCGCCTGCAGGTCCTCAACGTCGCCCGGCCGCGCCAGCCAAGGGTCGTGGGGACGGTGAATCTGCCGGGGATGTCGTATTCGGTTGCGCTTGTTGGCAGCCTGGCATACGTCGCCAACGGCACCGAGGGATTGCAGATTGTCTCTCTGGCAAACGCATCAAGCCCGCAGGTTGTTGGCAGCATTGATTTCCCTAACCCAACGCTAGGCGTCGCAGTACGTGATACGTTTGCTTACGTCGCGGCGAAGCACTTGCGCATCGTCAGCGTTGCCAGGCCAGATGCTCCCTACGTGCTCGATACCGTGGCGCTCTCGGTATACGGCCGGTCAGTCGCAGTCGCAGACACCGTTCTCTACGTCGGCACCGCCCTGGGGGGTTCGGGCTACGTGGCGGCGTTCAGCATCGCCGACCCCATCAGGCCGGTTCTGCTAAGCCAGTTGACCATGCCGTCGGGAGTCAACCGACTCGTGCTGGATGGCCGGCTTGTCTATGCCGCTTGCGGTGATGCCGGGTTGCTGGTAGTTGAGGCAGGGTCAACAGGTGTTGCCGACAGGCCGAGCCATCCCGGGCCGGCTGACAGGTGTCGCGTCATTCCGACCGTCACAGCCCGATGGGTCACGGTCCGACCGCCGACACCGAAGAGTGTCTTCCGTGTCGTCAACGCCGCCGGGCAGCAGGTCCAGAACTGCAGCGTGGACAAAGTCATCGGCGGCGATACCCGGATAGACTTGGGCAGACTGCCGCCTGGGGTCTACTACGTGTTGGCAGGAGGTTCTGGGCGCTCAACGCGCTACAAGGTCGTGAAGCAGTAAAGGGAGGCAGACGTGAGTCGACTGACATCAGTGCTGGTTGCGCTTCTGTGCATAGGGATATCCGGGACACTTCCCCTATTTTTAAGTATCTGATTATCAAAGACTTAGTTTTCGGCAACGGCGCACTTCCGGCTCAACTGACCGCTGACCTCGGCAGAACACAGAAGAAGCTGGTCAGAACCGAGTAGGCAGCAGACGGCAGAAGCCATCGGGGGGGGGCGATGCGCCCGCCGCTGGGCCTTTTGGGGCGGCGCGACCACTACATGTAGTGGTACGAGCGAGAATGGTATACCACAGGTTGTGGAGGGGGTGACTACCCCATTGGCTGGCTGGTTCAGCGCGGCGGCCAGGCTTGGGGCGAGTTGCAGCGCGAAACGCGCGAGGAGCGGGACAGCGAGATTGGAATTGAGCTGAGCGGCCAATACTCGGTCCATTGGACGGAACAGGCGCAGGCCGAGTCGTTGGTCGAGCGTTTGGTCGAGCCTGGCTATCAGGCGATGACTCAAGCGCGGCTGCAGCCGCAAGTCGAGGCGTCGGGCCAGGTTGCGGGCCAGCAGCGCGTTCTGGAGGATGGCTGATAGCCGGCCGGCCGGCTGGCTGGACTCGCGGCCTGACCAGCGGGTTCCGAACTGGTTCCCGGCGACGCAGCCGCTTGGTGTATTCGTGGCGCCGTTCGCGCGGGTGCGGTGCGGAAGGCTTGACCGGGCGGCCGGGCGCGGGGTAGAATGTGAAGATGTCATCGCGCAGGTCTCTGTGGTCGTTGCCGGCCAGGCTGGTGCTGCTGGCGCTGCTGGTGCCGCCGCCCGCGGCGGCGGCGTGCCGGCCGGGCGCCGAGCGGGACTGCCGCGATGAGCGAGCCTGCTGCCACGAGGAGCCCGATGCTGCGCAGCCTGGCTGTTGCGCGGCCGAGCCGGCTGTCCCGGATGCAGGGAAAGCAGTTTCGGTCGAGCCGGAAGAGCAGGGCGAGAGCGGGGCCCGGGCCTGCCTGTGTCCGCCGGGCCAGTTGCCCCCGCCGGTCGAGCGCAGGAGCCGCGTGCAGCATCTGCCGGGCCGGGCTTTGCCCGCGCCGGGCGTCGCGCTGCCCGGGTTCGATGCCGGGCAGACCCGGGCAGTCGAGAGGCCGGACCGGCACCCCGAACCAAACGAATACGGCGCGGCCAGTTCGCCGCGCAGTCCTCCCAACAACTGAGCTGTCCCGGCCCGGGACGCGGCCGCAGGCGCGGCCGCGGGTTGCCGGGCGCGTGACCAGGGGCGCTGCCCGACCGCACGCAAGAGGCGCGGTACGGGTTGCGTTCAGTGCAGGAAGGTGTGACGGTTGTTGACAGGAGGTTTGTGGTGAGATTTGGAACGGGAAGACTGGGACTGGTGGTCGCCGCGCTGGTTGCGGCCGGGCCGGCCCTTGCCGCGGTGGTTTCGGGCCGGGTCACGGACGAGCGCAACGGGAGCCCGGTGTCGTGGGCGAGCGTGGAGCTCGCGGAAACAGGGCTGGGCGCGGCGGCCGACAGCCTGGGCCGGTATGTCATCGCCAACGTGCCGCCGGGCGATTACCTGGTGATGGCCTCGGCCGTGGGTTTTGCCCCGGAGACGCGGCAGTTGAGCGTGCGCGGCATCGCGGCCACTGCCGATTTCCGATTGAGGCCGCAGGCCGTGGAAATGGGCCGGGTCGAGGTGCGGGCCGGCGCGCCGGTGCGCAACCTGGGCGACGGGCCGGTGCCGACGCGCGTGGTGACGCAGCAGAGCATCGAGCAGAAGGGTGCCGCCGACCTGCAGGAGGCGCTGCGTGCCGAGCCGGGGTGCAAGGTGGCGTCGTGCTGTCCGGTGAGCGGCGCCGGCGAGGTGCAGTTGCAGGGCCTGCCCGGGAAGTACACTTCGGTGGTGCTGGACGGGATGCCGGGGCTGGCTGACCTGGGCTGTTACGGGCTGGCGCACGTGCCGGTCAGCAACGTGGAGCGGGTTGAGGTCGCGACCGGGGCCGGCGGGCTGAGCTACGGCGGCGACGCGTTCGGCGGGGTGATCAACGTCGTGCCGCGCCAGGTGACGCGGACCGGCGGCTCGGTGCACGCCGACGGCGGCAGCTACGGGACCGCCAACCTGCAGGCAACGGTCGACGCCGGGCTGGAAGGGCTGGATGCGACCGCGACGCTGAGCCGGCGCCAGACCGGCGCGTCGGACGCGAACGGCGACGGCGTGTCGGATTTCGCCGCGTCGAACCAGTCCGGGCTGACCGCCCGGCTGCGGCTGCGGCCGCACCCGCGGTTCGACGTCACGGTGTCGGGCCATTCGTGGAGCGACGAGCGGCAGGGCGGGAGCATGGAGCGCATCGCCGGCCGGTCGAACGAGGGTTTGTATGAGAATCCCAATATATCTAGCTGGGGGCCGATGGCGGTGGCGCGCTGGCAGGCCGGGCCGGCCGCGCGGCTGACGGGGCGCGGGTCGTACTCCGCTTACCGGCAGCGGGTGTATTCGCGCGAGCAGTGGTTCAAGGCGTTCGAGGAGGTCGGGTACGCTGACCTGCAGTTTGCCGGGGACCTGCCGCTGGCGCAGCGCCTGACCGTGACGCTGTCGCAGCGGCTGGAGCGCGTGACCGAGAACACCAGCGTCGGGCCGCGGTCGGCCGCGCGCACCGGGCTTGTGGCCGAGGACGAGGTCGCGCTCGGGCCGGTGACGCTTGCCGGGATCGGCCGGCTGGAGCATCACTCGCAGTACGGCGCGCGGTTCATGCCCGGCCTGTCGGCGCTGTATTCGCCGGTCGAGTTCCTGCGGCTGCGCGGCTCTGCCGGGACCGGTTTCAAGTCGCCGCCGCTTTTCTCCAAGCAGACCCATTTCTGCGCGGGGCAGGAGATGTCGGAGTTCATCCAGAACCCGGACCTGCTGCCCGAGCGGTCGCGCAACGGCAACCTGAGCGCCGAACTGCGCTGGATCGACCTGGCGCTGTCGGTGATGGCGTACCGCAGCGACATCTCGGACATGGTGGCCGACTCGATGGTCGGACACGACACGGTGCGCGGGGTCCGGCAGTACCAGCAGTTCAACCGCGGCGCGGTCGTAACCCAGGGCGTTGACATGGGCGCTGCCTGGCGGCCGGTCGCCTCGCTGCGGCTGCAGGCCGGGTACGCGCTGCTCGACGCACGTGACATCGCGGCGGGTACTATCCTGCCCTACCGGTCGACGCACGCGGCGAGCTGGAGCGCGGGCTACAGCTTCGAGCGCATCGGGCTGGACGCGAGCCTGAGCGGCGAGTTTGTCGGCAGCATGGCGACGCAGCAGCGCGAGGGCGAGCGGCTGGTCGAGGGGCCGCGCTCGCCCGACTACACGCTCTGGCACGCGCGGCTGGCCAAGCGGTTCGGCCGGGCCGAGAGCGGGACCGGCTGGGAGGTGTTCGCCGCGGCGCGCAACCTGTTCGATTTCGTGCAGACCGACTGGCTGCAGCAGGACGTGCCGCTGTGGGCGCCGACGCGCGGCCGGTGGCTGAGCGCCGGGGTGAAGCTGAGTTTCTAACCACCGGGGTGCCGCGGCCGCTCCAATCCGCAGCCCGGCGCGCCGGGCTGCAAAGAGGTCTGCTACGCGGCGGCCGGCGGCGGCGTCAGCCGTAGGTCAGCTTGAGGATGAGGAGCGCGAAGATGGCGAAGCCGATGAGGGCGGCCAGCACCAGCAGGCCGAGACAGCCCATCGCGTTGGCCCGCGTCAGCCATTTTCCCCGCATCGGCATCCCGACAATATAGGGCCCGGCGGCCCGGCGTCAACCGGATAGTTGACAGGTTCGGCGGCGGGGTTATGCTGGGCGGGTAAGATGGGCACTAATCCCGACGCCGCAGGGCAGCTTGTCCGGTACGGCCTGCCGGTGATGCTGCTGTGGTTCAACATCGGGTTTGCCATCGCGGTGCTGTATCACCTGAGCCTGCTGTTCGTCGACAAGGAGTTCCGCAACAAGAACACGCTGGTGCTGGACGTGTTCGTCAGCGCGATGCGATTCCTGCTGTACGTCGTCGCCTGGCCGGTGGTGCTGTATTTCGACCGGTCGGCGATGGCGCGCATCCGGGTGTTTGTCGACTGGGTGTTTCCGTCCCGGCGCAAGGAGAGCATCGAGGTCGAGGAGGCGAAGGGTGAGGCGGAGCTGGCCGCTTGGGAGGAGCGCAAGCGCACGGCGGACGAGTTGCGCGCGCAGGCGCTGGCCGAGTTGCCGCTGGAGCGCGAGCGGCGCAAGGTAGAGTTGCACGAGAGCAACCCGCGGCTGGACGGGTTCTGGCTGCTGGCCGCGGTCGGCCGGGACAGCGCCGGGGCAAGCGAGCTGGTGTGGCTGTACGGACCGGGATTGACCCTGGACGAGGTGACGGAGCGCGCGCGGACCGAGGTCGGGCTGCGCCGCGAGGCGTTCTGCCCGAATTGCGAGGAGCGGCTGGCCGTGGCGCGGGTGGCCATACCGGGTCTTGCGTACCTGCGCGTGCTGGATTACTCGGACGGACCGGTGGTGGACGGCTGGGCCCTTGAGGGCCGGTACACGATTGAGTGGCAGCCGTGCGACGAGTGCGCCGGGTCGGTGCCGCCGGTCGAGGAGGACGTTACGCGGCTGGGCCGGGCGCGCGAGGTCATCCGGGCGATGCGGTCGGGACTGGTGTTCCACCAGGACGTGTGCGAAGGGCCTGAGCAGCCGGCCAAGCCGGCATAGCCGGTCCACAGGTTCCAGGCCCAACGCTCCAGCGAGGCAAGAGCAGGACTGCAGGGCAGTCAGAGCCTGTAGGGCAGAAGTCAAAAGCCAGAAGCCAAAGGTCAAAGGCCAAAACCGCCGAGGACGAGGAGAGGAAGCAGGGCAGTAACGGGGCGGTTGCAGGACAGTCAGCGCCTGCGAGGACGAAGCCAAAAGCCAAAGGCCAAAAGTCAAAAGCCAAAGCCGCTGAGGAGAAAGAGCAGGGCAGGGACGGGGCGTACGCGGGGCGGAGTCTGAAGCCGGAGGCGGGCGGCAGAGCCGGCGAGAACTGAAGGCGGCGCGGAAGGTCCGCGCCGCCAATGCTGTTACCCGGTCAGTGCTAGCCCTGCAGTTGCGAGGTGCACTTCGGGCAGCGCGTGGCCTTGAGCGGGATCGCGGTCTGGCAGTACGGGCAATCCCTGGTCGTGACCGGGGCGGGCGCTTCCTTCTTCTTCGCCGAGTTCATCGCCCGGATGACAAGGAACAGCGCGAAGGCGATGATGAGGAAGCTGATGATGGTGTTGATGAACGCCCCGTAGTTGAGCGTGACCGCGCCCGCGGTCTTGGCGTCGGCCAGCGCGGCATAGGGGCCGGCAATCGTCGCGCCGGGCTTGAGGACGACGAACAGGTTGGCAAAGTCGACGTTGCCGAACAAGAGGCCGATGGGCGGCATCAGGACATCGTCGACGAACGACTTGATGATGGTGCCGAACGCGATGCCAATCAGGATGCCGACAGCCATGTCGACGACGCTGCCGCGCATCGCGAACTCCTTGAACTGCTTGAACACGCAACCTCCTCTGGACCGCTCGTCCTGCGGCCGATGCTGCCTTTGGGTTCACTATAGGCTTTGCCCGGCCGCCGGTCAAGCGGGCGGGGATGCGATTTGACGCGGGACGCGGGATGAGTTAGGCTGGTCGGGCAGGACCGAGCCCGAACAGGAGGCGACGATGTTTGAGAAGATCCTTGTTCCCACCGACGGGTCTGAGCACGGCCAGGTCGCGTTTGCCGCGGCCCTGGACTGGGCACGGCGGTTCGGCGCCGGGCTGACCGTGCTCTACGTCGTCGACATCCGCGTTGCCTACGGCCCGTTTTCCCAGGATTTCTACGGTTTCCTCCAGCCCAGCGCCGGGACCGATATGGCGTTGAAGCTGGTCGAGTTGCAGACCGAGCGGGCGCGGCGGGCCGTGGAGGGTTTCTGCCGCCAGGCGAGCGCGGCCGGCGTGCCCTGCACCCGGGTGACGCCGACCGGCGTGGTGACGCATTCGATAATCACTGCGGCCGACGATGCCGACCTCGTGGTGATGGGCCGTCGCGGGGAGAATTCGCAGTGGGCCGGGCCCCTGCTCGGTTCGACGTTGGAGGCGGTCGCCCGCGCGATTCGCAAGCCGGTGCTGGTGACAGCGGACAAGCCGGTCGAGCAGAAGCGGGTGCTGGCCGCCTATGACGGCAGCCGCCACGCGCAGGCCGCGCTGGATGCGGCCGCCGAGTTTGCCCGGGCCGCGGGCCTGGAACTGGTCGTGCTCTGTGTGGCCGAACCGGTCGAGGCCGAGCGGCTGATAGACGAGGCGCGCGGGCGAACAGGCCCGGTGGCCGCGGTCATCGGCACGGGCCCGGTTGCCGAGTGCATCGTCCGGACCGCGGACGAGCAGGGTTGCACGATGGTGGCGATGGGGGCGTACGGCCATTCGATGGTCCGCGAGTTGGTCATCGGCGGCGTGACCGTGCAGGTGCTGCGCAAGACGCGCTGGCCCGTGCTGCTGGCGCGCTAGCCGCAGGCCGAAACACAAACAGACCCGGGACGCCTCGAGGCGTCCGGGCGTCCAGCCGAGGCTGCGGGTTAGCGCAGCTTCTTCTTGTGACGAAGCGACTTGATGCGCTTCTTGTACTTGTGGCGGCGAATCTTGGCGAGCTTGCGCTTACGGCCACAGGGCATCGGTTACATACCTCCTTTCATCAGGCTGGCTTTGAGAAGCCGAGACGCCTTGAACACTGGGACGCGGCGCGGCGGGATGTTGACCGGGTCCTTGGTCTTGGGGTTGCGCGCGACCTTGGGCTTGCGCAACTTGGTGGACATCACGCCGAACCCCCTGATTTCTATGCGGTTGCCTTCCTGCAAGGTCTTGCAGATTTCGTCAATGAACATCTGGACGATTCTGCCGACATCACGCTTGGTGATGCTCGGGGCCATCTGGCGGGCGATGGTTTCGACGAGGTCGGCTTTGGTTATGGTCATTGCTGCCCTCCTAACCGCAGGTGCTGCAGCTGTGCGAACTGCATGAGCCGCAGGACTTTGACGAGCCGGACACCTTCTTCTCGGCGCCGGAAACACCGAATACCGAAAGCAGCGCGGTCAGCCTGCGGCTCCCGCATTTGGGGCACTTCAGGCCGGATCGGTCGCTTTCGCTGAAGATGAGTTCTTCAAATTCGTGGCGGCACTTGCCGCAACGAAACTCCCTTATGGGCATAAGTAATTATAGGTGTGCGACTTCGGAGTGTCAAGCCATTGTCGATTGACGAATGTCGAATGTCGATTGGCCGGAGGCCGGCAGCCGCAGTAACCTGGTCGGAGGCCAGGGACGATGAGCAACTGGTTGACAGAGATTCAGTTAGGGCCGCGCTACTCGTAGCGGAGGGCTTCGATGGGGTTGAGTTTGGCGGCGCGGGACGCCGGGTAGATGCCGAAGAAGATGCCGACCCCGGCCGAGAAGCCGAACCCGAGCAGGATGGTCCAGAGCGGGGCGGCAGCCTTGAGATGTGCCGCGATTTCAATGATTTTGGCGATGCCGAGGCCGATGGCGATGCCCACCGCGCCGCCGAATATCGCCAGCAGGACCGCCTCGAGCAGGAATTGCCAGAGCACGACCGAGTTGGTGGCGCCGAGCGCCTTGCGCAGGCCGATTTCGCGGGTGCGCTCGGCGACCGCGACGAGCATTATGTTCATGATGCCGATGCCGCCGACCAGCAGCGATATCGCCGCGACCGCAATCATCACGATGTAGGCGACGCGAGTGATGTTGCGGTAGATGTCGCGCAGGGTGTCCTGGGTGTTGATGCTGAAGTCGTCGGGTTTGTCGTAGCCGAGGCCGTGACGCCGGCGCATCAACTCGCGGACCGCGTCGATGGCCTTGTCGGTGTCGACGCCGCGCCGGGGCATCAGCTGGATCGTGAGTTCGTCGCTGAAGAACCCGCCGGCCGGCCGGAAGTACTTCTCGTATGCGGTCAGCGGGATCATTATCAGCGCATCCTGGCTCTGGCCGAGGAAGCTGCCCTTGCGGGCGAGCGTGCCGACGATGGTGAAGCTGATGCCGTTGACCACGATGCGCTTGCCCAGCGGGTCCTCGGTCGGGAAGAGGTTGTCCACGACGTAGGCGCCGACCAGGCAGACCGAGCGCCGGCGCAGGCTGTCGTCGGAACTGATGAACCGGCCGGACTCGACCTCGTAGTTGCCGACCGTGCGCGTCGCGGGCACGCAGCCCTCGACCTGCAGGTTGGTGACCTTGTTGCCGCGGTAGACGATCTTGCTGACCATCCGGCCGGTGCCCGGGGCGACCGCGGCGATTTCGGGCAGGCGGCCGAGCGCCGTTGCGTCCTCGACGGTCAGCCGCGGGCGCTGGGACATCTCGTCCCAGTCGATGCGGCCCGTACCCCAGGAGAAGCGCTGGACGAAAATGGTGTTGGACCCGAGCGAAGATATCTGCCTCTCCACTTCATAGTTCATCCCCTGGATGAGCGAGACGATGGCGATGACCGTCATCACGCCGATGATGATGCCCAGCGCGGTGAGGAACGAGCGCATCCGGTGGGTGCGGAAGGTGTCGAGCGAGAGCCGGAGCAGTTCGATGAAGCGCATACGCTAGGCGGCGACCCGGCCGTCCTGCAGGCGGATGATCCGGCGGGCGTGGTCGGCGACGGACTGGTCGTGGGTCACGAGGATGATGGTGTTGCCCTCGGACGCGAGCCGGTCGAACAGCCGCATCACGTCGGCGCCGGTGCGCGAGTCGAGGTTGCCGGTCGGTTCGTCGGCGAGGATGACCGCGGGCTTGTTCGCGAGTGACCGGGCGATGGCGACGCGCTGCATCTCGCCGCCCGAGAGCTCGTTGGGCCGGTGCTTGACCCGGTCCTTGAGCCCGACGAGGTCGAGCAGTTCGGCGGAGCGGCGGGACCGC
>JAWOHG010000340.1:0-8323 GCA_046485245.1 bacterium | reverse complement strand
TCCGACCACGCCATCCTGCCCGCGCCGACCCGGCGCCGGCTGTTCGCCGGCATCCGCCGCGCCATCGACCGGCACGGCGGCGTGCTCCTTCGCGAGTCTGTCGCCACGCTGTTCACAGCGCCGCTGCGCCGCTAGAGCCCGCACCCCGAGATTGTACTGCTGAACCGCCCGGCTCAGCCGGCTTGGCCCGGCTTGATGCCGTGCTTCTTGAGCAATCGGTAGAACTGGGCCCGGCTGCAGCCTGCGGCCCGGGCAGCCTGCGCGGCGCTGCCGCCGGCCGCCTTCAGCGCTTCGAGCAGGCGCTCGCGTTCGCCCGCCGGCGCCGCCGTCGCCTTGCGCCGCCGCATCTCGCGCAGTGAAGTGTCGCCCGCCGGCGTCTCATCCGGCGCGCCCAACCCGGCCGGCAGGTCACCGACCTCGATGTACCGCCCCGCGGCCAGCACCACCGCGCGCTCGACCGCGTGCTGAAGCTCCCGGACATTGCCCGGCCAGTCGTGGTTGGCCAGGCGGGCCAGCGCCTCGGGCCGGATCCCGGCGACGTTGCGGCCGTACTCCCGGTTCGCCGCGGCAATCACGTGCTCGACCAGCGCGGGGATGTCGTCGCGCCGTTCGCGCAGCGGCGGCAGGACAATCTCGGCCCCGTTGAGACGGTAGTACAGGTCATCGCGGAACCGGCCATCGCTGATCGCCGCAGCCAGTTGCTGGTTCGTCGCGGCGATTACCCTGGCCTCGACACAGATGGGCTCGCTGCCGCCGACACGCTCGAACTGCTTCTCCTGCAGCACGCGCAGCAGCTTGGCCTGCAGGCCCGGGCTCATATCGCCGATCTCGTCGAGGAACGCGGTGCCGCCCCGGGCCAGCTCGAACTTGCCCTTGCGCGCGGTCACGCCCGTCGCGGCGCCCTTCTCGACGCCGAACAGCTCGGCCTCGAGCAGTTGCTCGGGCACCGCAGCGCAGTTGATGGCGACGAACGGCCCGCCGGCGCACGGCCCGGAGTCGTGCAGGGCACGGGCGATGAGCTCCTTGCCCGTGCCGCTCTCGCCGCGCACCAGCACCGGCACGCCGGCCGAGGCGAACTTCATGGTCATCGCCAGCACCTCCCGCATCGCCCGGCTCGGCCCGACCACACCGCGGTAACGCAAGCCGGCCAATTCCGAGGAATGGGCCCGGCCCCGCGCCGCATCCGCGGCAACTGCCTGCAGGGCCGGTCCCAGCAGGCTGACCACGGCCTCGAGCACCAGCCGGTTGTGCTCGGTCGCGGCCGGCACGCGGCGCTCAAGCAGCAGCTCGCCCCGTGCGCCCTCGACCCCGGGCAGGCGCATCCACACCCGGTCGGGCGAAGCTACGAAGTCTCCATCGCCTGCCTGCGCCCGCCCTGGCGCCAGGTCGGGCGACCCGAACGAAGCGGCGACCCGGCCGCCAAGGACGAACGCCCCGGCATCGTACCCGGCACCGTTGCAGACCAGCCGCAGCGCATCGGCCAGCACGCGGCCTGGGGCCAGCCCCATCGTCACGAGACCGGACACGGCACGCACGAGCGCGACATCGGCGCCGCCCGAGCGCTGGCTCTCCATCAGCAGGTGGTTGATTTCCTCTGCCTCGCGCACGACCGACAGGTTTCGGAACGACTCGGCCGCAGCCGTCAGGTGCTCAATCGCCAATTGCCGTTCTCCCTGTACCAGCAGGAACCGGCCGTAGTGGTAACGCACCAGCGCCCGCTCGTAGCTGTCGGGCAGGTCGGCCAGCGCGGCCAGCGCCCGCTCGAAGCAGTCCCGCGCGCCCGCGGCATCGCCCTCTGCGGCAAGCAGCCGTCCCTTCACCCTCAACGCGTTCCCCTGCTCCGGGCGGCTGCCGATGCTCTCCGCAATCGCCAGCGCAGCCTCGGCGCGGTCCAAGCCCTCGCCGAACCGTTCGCGGGAGTACTCCAGTTCCGCGATGCGCCAGTGCAACTGCGCGGTACCCAGCTGGTTCAGCATCCTCCGCGCCTGCTCCAGCCCCGTATGATACTCCGCCTCGGCCCGGGCGAGGTCGCCCTGCCGCAGGCGGGCGTCGCCGAGCAACGCGTGAGTCTCAGGCAGAAGCAGAGGTACCGTGCCCTCGTGCTCGCCGGCGGCGCGAATGACCTGCTCCAGCAGGCCGATGGCCTTGTCGGTGTTGTCGCGCCGCAACGAAAGCTCGCCCAGTGAGGTGAGAACGCGAGCCCAGTCGTCCAGCCCCGCATCGTCCCGGCCCAGCCCCTCAGCGATGGCCAGCGCACGGTAGAGCGACTCTGTTGCTTCCTCCCAGTGCCCCAGGGCCTGTTGCGCTACCCCGATGCCCTGCAGCAGGACCGCACGCCCGGTGCCTGCATCACGCGGGTCGGGGACGGCCTCGGCGGCGCGGTACCACTTGAGCGCGCCGGCCGCATCGCCGCCCAACAGCAGTACGGTTCCCAGTTGCTTGAGGCCCCGGTGCTCGGACTCCGCGTCCCCGATGCGCCGTGCGATCTCGACGCACCTCTCGTAGCACTGCCGCGCCGAGTCAAGCTGGCCCGTATCCAGTGCGATGCTGCCCAGCAGGAATTGGTGCGCGCACTCGTAATGCGTGTCGCCCGAGCTCCGGGCAAGCACGAGGACCCGGTCCGCGTGGTCCCGGGCCAACGTGTAGTCGCCCCGTGCGCAGGCGCGCTCCGACAGTCGAATGTGTGCGACGATTCGAGCCCGCGTGTGACTGACGGTGTCGGCGAGCTCGCCGATGGCGGTGAAGTACCGCTCGGCCTCGACGGGCGAGGACCATGACATCTCAAGCGCCAGCCGGAACATCTCACGGAAGTCGTCGGTCGTGGGCTGGCCAAGATGGAGGAGTTCGGCAAGCCGCTCAGCCCGCTTCTGCTTTCGTTCCAAAGACATAGACTGGCTGAATGTTAGGTTCGGCGCGACAGCTGTCAATCCGAACTTGACAGCACTACCCGGATGCGCATAGTTGATTGATGGAGTACGCTCACGAGTTTCCTGCTGAGCATGTTTGGGAACCGAGAGACAACGTGCGCGGAACCGCGCGAGGAGGAGGCCTCAATGGCTTATGAACCCTGGACGTGTCCGTGCGGCAGCACGAACACCGTCGTGCACTATGTGTGCAACAACTGCGGCTACCACTGGGAAATGACCGAGCCGCCACTCGATCCCGACGGCAGGCCGGGCAAAGAGGTCTGCCCTGACTCGCTTGTCGCAGCCGAATGGGATGGATCGGCAGGCTGCAACCAGCCCACCCCACCCTCTACCGGCTACTGCAATGACTGCTATGCGGTCACGCAATTCTGACCCTTGGAGTAGAAGATGCCAACCCACAACACCAAACTGCATCCAAAGAACGCGGAGAGGAACATACCAAACGAACTCAGGCCGCGGACTTGCTCGAAGGTGGGATGCGGTGGCGAGATGAAGATCATCTGCTTCCGTCACAAGTGCTCACTGCCTCCTCCACCTCCGGATCCAGTGGCTCCCAACGTGGTAAAGAAGCCTCTACTGAAGGACCTGTGCCCGTACAACTGCGGCACAAAGGCCTACACCGCTTGGGCCATCTGCCTCCGGTGTGGGAATGCCAAGGCGACATACAGGTAATCCTCTGCGTCGCAGCCTGCCGCAGTACTGGCGGCAGGCTGCGATAGTTCCGCCCGCATCCTTGACACTCCCTCCTGCCCTAATATACTGACGTTCCGTCCGTGCCGCCCGGGCCGCGCCAGGGGCCGGGTCGGCCGGTATCGCACGATCACAACGTAACTTACCAGCGCCTGTCCAAAGGAGGACGCCAGATGGCAGAAGACAAATACCTACCGCCGCAGGAGTTGGTGGCCAACGCCAACATCACGGCCTTCATGAAGAAGCACGGCATCGCCGACCTCGATGCGCTGCTCAAGCGGGCCGAGGACCACGACTGGTACTGGGGCGAGGTCGCCAAGGAGCTCGAGTGGTACAAGCCCTACACCAAGGTGCTCGACGACTCCAACGCCCCGTTCTTCAAGTGGTTCACCGGCGGCAGTTTCAACATCGTCCACAACTGCCTTGACCGGCACATGAAGACCGCGGTGAAGGACCGCGTCGCGTTCATCTACGAACCCGAGCCCACCGACCAGAAGGTCGAGCGCTGGACCTACGCGATGCTCTACCACGAGGTCAACAAGCTCGCCAACGCGATGAAGAAGCTGGGCGTGAAGAAGGGCGACCGCATCACCATCTTCATGCCGATGATTCCCCAGCTGCCGGTGGCGATGCTGGCCTGCGCCAAGCTCGGCGCCGTCCACTCGGTCGTGTTCTCCGGCTTCTCCTCCACGTCGCTGCGCGACCGCATCAACGACGCCGAGGCCAAGCTGCTCATCACCACCGACGGCGGCTACCGCCGCGGCAAGGTCGTCACGCTCAAGGGCAACGCCGACCCGGGCATCGCCGAGTGCCCGTCGCTCGCGCACGTCATCGTGTACAAGCGCGCCGGCAACCCGGTGAACATGAAGCCGGGCCGCGACGTGTGGTGGCATGAGATCACCCAGAACGAACCCGACGAGTGCCCGACCGAGCAACTCGACCCCGAGGACCCGCTCTACATCCTCTACACTTCGGGCACGACCGGCAAGCCCAAGGGCATCGTCCACGTCCACGGCGGCTATGCCGTCGGCACCTGCTCGACGCTGAAGTTCGTGTTCGACCTCAAGCCGAGCGACGTGTTCTGGTGCGCGGCCGACGTCGGCTGGGTCACCGGCCACTCCTACATCGTCTACGCCCCGCTGATGAACGGCGCGACGTCAGTCCTGTACGAGGGCGCGCCTGACTTCCCGGCCCCGGACCGCTGGTGGAGCATCATCGCCCGCGAGAAGGTCACGATTCTCTACACCTCGCCCACCGCCATCCGGATGTTCATGCGCTTCGGCGAGGATTTCCCCAGGAAGCACGACCTCTCGACCCTGCGCCTGCTCGGGTCGGTCGGTGAGCCCATCAACCCCGAGGCCTGGCGCTGGTACCGGACCAACATCGGCGGCGACAAACTGCAGATAATGGACACCTGGTGGCAGACCGAGACCGGGTGTTTCATGATCGCGCCGCTGCCCATCACGCCGCTGAAGGCCGGCACCGCGACGCGGCCCCTGCCCGGCATCCTCGCCGACGTCGTCGATGGCGAGGGCAAGCCGGTCAAGCCGATGGAGAACGGCTTCGCCGTCCTCCTGAAGCCGTGGCCCGCGATGCTGCGCACGCTCTACAAGGACCCGCAGCGCTACAAGGAAGCCTACTGGTCGCGCTTCCCGGGCAAGTACCTCACCGGCGACTCCTGCACCAAGGACGAGGACGGCTACTTCTGGTTCCGCGGCCGCGCCGACGAGGTGCTCAACGTCGCCGGCCACCGGCTCGGCACCGCCGAGATCGAGTCCGCACTCGTGTCCCACGCCGCGGTCGCCGAGGCCGCGGTCATCGGCGTGCCCGACCCGATCAAGGGCGACGTGCCCAAGGCCTACGTCACGCTCAAGGTCGGCTTCGAGAAGACCGACGCGCTGAAGGACGAGCTCAAGAAGTGGGTCTCGACGGAAATCGGCCCCATCGCGCGGCCCGACTCCATCGAGTTCCGCGACAAGCTGCCCAAGACCCGCTCGGGCAAAATCATGCGCCGGCTGCTCAAGGCCGAGGCGCTGGGCAAGGAAGTCGGCGACATCTCGACGCTCGACGAGTAGAAAGCTGACGGCTTACGGCTAACAGCTCACAGCCAGACGGCAGGGCGGGGACGCAGTCGGCGTCCCCGCCTTGCTCAACCAGTCGCCCCACAATCCACAGGAGGCACGCAAGTGAGTGAAAACAAAGTCTACAACCGCTGGCTCATCGTGGTCGGCGCCCTGCTCGTGCAAGTCTGCCTGGGCGCCATCTACGCCTGGAGCGTGTTCCGCAAGCCGCTCGAGGCCGAACTCAACATTTCCCCGACCCAGGCCTCGCTGCCGTTCTCGGTGGTGCTCATCGCGTTCGCGCTGGCCACGGTTGTCGGCGGCCGGCTCCAGGACAAGCTCGGGCCCAAGACTGTCGCCATCATCGGCGGCGTCCTGCTCGCGGCTGGGATGGTGCTCGCCAGCTTCGCCCGTGGCATCGGGTTGCTCATCGTCGGCTACGGCATCATCTCCGGCATCGGCATCGGGTTCGCATACGTCTGTCCCATCGCCGCCGGGGTCAAGTGGTTCCCGGACAAGCGCGGCCTCATCACCGGGCTCGCGGTCGCCGGGTTCGGCGCCGGCGCCTTCTTTGTCGCGCCGCTGGCCCAGGGCCTGATCTCCGGCACGCCGTACAAGCTGATGGGCGCAAGTCTGTTCGGCCTGCCCAACCTCGGCGTCTGGCAAACGTTCCTGTGGCTGGGCGTCGCCTACCTGGTCCTGGTCCTGCTCGGCGGCCTGCTGCTGCGCAACCCGCCCGCCGGGTACAAGCCGGCCGGCTGGAACCCGGCCCAGCCCGCGGCCGGGGCCGCCGTGAAGACCGACTACACCTCGGGCCAGATGCTTCGCACGTGGCAGTTTTGGGTCATTTGGCTGATGTACTTCGCCGGCTGCGCGGCCGGCCTGATGATGATCGGCCAGACCTCGCCCATCGCGCAGGAACTGGCGAAGTTCGATGGCGCCACCGCCGCGGTCGGCGTGTCGGTGCTGGCCATCTTCAACACGCTCGGCCGCATCTTCTGGGGCCGCATCTCCGACTCCATCGGCCGCTCGCGAACCCTGTTCCTGATGTACCTGATCAACGCGGTCGCGGTGTTCGGCTACTTCCTGATTCCCGCCGCGCCGGTCGTGTTCTGGTTCGGCATCGCGCTGGTCGGCGCCACCTTCGGCGGCTACCTCGCCATCTACCCGGCCATCAACGCCGACTACTACGGCACGCGCCACGCCGGGGTCAACTACGGCTTCATCTTCACCGCCTACGGCGTCGGCGGACTGCTGTCCAACATCTTCGCCCCGCGCGTCAAGGAACTGACCGGCAGCTACAACTTTGCCTTCATCCTCACCGGCGTGCTCTGCATCGCCGCCGCCGCGACCAGCTTCTTCCTCAAGTCGCCCGCGTTGAAGAAACCCGCGGCCTAGAACGATTCACAAAGGAGTGACCAAGTGAAGAAACTGACTCCATCCGAGATCGAAGCCCTCATCGCCAAGGCCAAGAAGCCCGCGGCCGACGCGATGAAGCTCCACCCCTTCTACAAGGGCAAGTACCAGACCGTACCCAAGTGCTGCATCCGCGACTTCAACGACTTCGCCATCTGGTACACCCCGGGCGTGGCCGCGCCCTGCAAGGACATCCAGGCCCACCCCGAGACCTCCTTCATCCACACCAACCGGGCCAACACCATCTGCGTCCTCACCGACGGCACCCGCGTGCTCGGCCTCGGCGACATCGGGCCGGAGGCCTCGATGCCGGTGATGGAAGGCAAGGCCATCCTCTTCAAGTACCTCGGCGGCGTCGACTGCGTGCCCATCGCCCTGCGCACCAAGGACCCGGACGAGTTCATCCGCACCGCCAAGCTGCTCGAGCCCTCCTTCGGCGGCTTCAACCTCGAAGACATCGCCCAGCCCAAGTGCTTCCGCATCCTCGACACCCTGCGCGCCGAGATGAACGTGCCGGTCTGGCACGACGACCAGCAGGGCACCGCCGCGGTCACCTACGCCGGGCTGGTCAACGCGCTCAAGTTCGTCGGCAAGGACATCACCAAGGTCAAGGTCGTGTTCCTCGGCGCCGGCGCGTCCAACATCGCCATCTCCCGCGTCTGCATCAAGGGCGGCGTCACGGCCGAGAACTGCATCATGTGCGACTCCAAGGGCACCCTGCACAAGGGCCGGACCGAGCTCAAGGACAAGTACAAGGAAAAGTGGCACATGTGCGAGGTATCCAATAGATGGGACGAGCGCGGCACCATCGTCGACGCCATCAAGGGCGCCGACGTGCTCATCGCGCTCTCCACGCCGGGCCCGGACACGGTCAAGCCCGAGTGGATCAGCTCGATGGCCAAGGATGCCGTCGTGTTCGTCTGTGCCAACCCGATTCCCGAAATCTGGCCCTGGGACGCGCTCGAAGCCGGCGCCGCGGTCGTCGCGACCGGCCGCAGCGACTTCCCCAACCAGGTCAACAACTCGCTCGGGTTCCCCGGCATCTTCCGCGGCACGCTCGACGTCAACGCCAAGACCATCACCGACGAGATGTGCATCGCGGCCGCGCTCGAACTGGCCAAGGTCGCCGAGGACCGCGGCCTCAGGCAGGACTACCTCGTGCCGACGATGGACGACTGGGAAGTCTACCCGCGCGAGGCGGTCGCGGTCGGTATGAAGGCAATCGAACAG
>JAWOHG010000068.1:0-7150 GCA_046485245.1 bacterium | reverse complement strand
GTCAACCGTCCTGCTTGCCGCCTTGACCCGCCCGGCACCGCCCCTATCATAAGCGCGGATGCGCATCCTCGTCATCAACTGGCGCTGCATGAAGAACCCGTTGGCCGGCGGCGCCGAGATATACCTGCAGGAGATCTTCCGCCGCATCGTCGCGCGCGGCCACGAGGTCACCCAACTTGCCGAGCGCTTTGCCGGCTCTCTGCCCGACGAATACCTCGACGGCATCCGAGTCCAGCGCCTCGGTGGCGGGCACACCTTCAACTTCGCGGTCTGGCGTGCCCTGCCCGCCATCGTCGCCAACGGCGCCTACGACATCGTCATCGACGACCTCAACAAGATACCCTTCTACTCGCCCTGGCGCACGAGCAAGCCCGTGCTCGCCATCCTGATGCACCTGTTCCGCGGCTCCATTTTCAGGGAGGCCATCCCGCCGCTGGCCGCCTATGTCTGGCTGGCCGAAACCGCCATCCCGCTCGCGTACAGGAACTGCCCGTTTGCGGTGCTCTCGGAGAGTTCCAAGAAGGACACGGTGAAAGTCGGCATCCCGGCCGAGCACATCGCGGTCATCCCGCCCGGCACCGACTTCTCCCGCTTCGCCCCGGCGCGGGACATGACCGAATTGCCCGGCAATTCGGATCGTGTCCCAAGCCCGCCGGTCATCTTGCACGTCGGCCGCCTCAAGAAGTACAAGGCGGTCGACCATCTCCTGCGCGCCGCGCGCCTGCTGCTCGACCGCGGCCGCAAACTGCGGGTTGTGATTGTCGGCGGCGGTGATGACCGGCCCCGTCTCGAGGCGGTCGCGGCCAAGCTCAACCTCGGCGACGCCGCGCAGTTCACCGGCTTCATCTACGAAGAGGAGAAGGTCGCGTGGTACCGCCGCGCCGCCGTGCTTGTCGAGAACTCGGTGAAGGAAGGCTGGGGCCTCATCGTGATGGAAGCCAACGGCTGCGGTACGCCGGTAGTCGTGGCCGACTCGCCCGGCCTGCGCGATTCCTCCCGTGACGGAGTGAACGGGTTGGTCTATCCCTACGGCGACATCCCGGCGCTTGCCGAGAAGCTGGAGAAACTGCTTTCCGACGAACCCCTGCGCGCGAAGCTCGGCCGCCAGGCCGTCGACTGGGCCCGCCAGTGGACCTGGGACAAGGCGTCCGACGACATGCTCGCCTGCATCGAGCAGACAATCAGCCGCGGGCGCGGGGCATAGCCGCCCCGCACCCGCGCGTTCACTTTCAGCCCACGAACCTAGAACCCGACCGCCTTGGCCTTGGCCCCGCCGTACCCGCCCACTTCCCTCTGCGCCGCCGCGCGCAGTTCAGCCTGCGTTATACCCGCGTCCTCTTTTCCCGACCGCCGCACCGCGCTGAACGCCGCCACCAGTGCGGCGTTGGCAATCTGCCCGCCGGTCAGCTCGAACTCCTCACCCAACGCCGTGAAGTCCACGTCCGCGGCCAGCGGCGCGGTCGCCGGGATGCGCGAGCGCCAGATGCGCGAGCGCGCCTCGGCCCCGGGCGCGGCAAACAGCACCTTGTGCCGGATGCGCCGCTCCAGCGCCGGGTCGAGCAACCCCGTGTGGTTGGTGGTCAGGACTACCACTCCCGTGTGCCGCTCCAGTTCCATCAGCGCCGTATTCACCTCGGAGTTGAAGTGCCGGTCCACGGCCCGCGCGATGTCGCCGCGCTGCCCGAGCAGGGCGTCCGCCTCGTCCAGCAACAGGACCGCGTTCTTCTTCTTGGCCTCGGCGAACATCCGCACGATGGCCTTCTCGGTCTGGCCGACGTACTCGTTGAACACCTCGGCATAGCTCACCACGTGCAGGTCCAGGCCCAGCGCGGCGGCCAGCGCGCGCGCGGTCAGCGTCTTGCCCGTGCCCGACGGCCCGTGGAACAGCGCAACCGTGCTGCCCGAGCCGGCGGCCGTACCGAACCCCCACTCGCCCAGCACCCGCGAACCGTACCGCGCCTCGGCCCACAGCAGGTCCAGCGCGTCCAACGCCGCGGGCTCCAGCACCACGCCGCGCTCGTCGAGGAACGCCCTGATGTCGGCGGCGGGCTCACGGCCCGGCTCCGGCGCCTGCGTGACCGGTGCCGCACCGCCCGCGAGCAGCTGCTCGAACGCCTGCCGGCTCAGGTGCGCCGACCACCGGCCCGCGACCGGGCCGCGCCGCACGCACACCAAGCCGTTCTTGACCAGTTTGCTGCCCGGCAGCACAAGGTCGAAGCAGGCCTGCGTCGCGACCGGGTCCCAGTCCCCGAGGTAGCGCGCGAACGTCCCCAAGCAGACCGGCTCGGCCCGGTCGCGGCCGAGGTCGGTCATCTCGACCAGCAGCGCCTCCACCAGCCGGCGCTCCGGCGCGGTCAACTCGTGCTCCGCGGCCAGTTCGTCCAGCGGCAGCACGATGCCCTCGCGGCTCGTGCGCTCGGCACGGTAATGGTGCTCGTCGGCCGCGTCGTGAAGCTCCAGCTTGAGGATGTCCAGCCGGCTGTCTTCGGTATCGCCGCCCAGCGTCGGCATCGGCTTCGCGCCGCAGTCCGGGTCGCCGGTGCCGAAGATGCGTTCGTTCACCGCCTGCCGCGCCCGCACCACCCGGCGCAGCCCGTCCAGGTACTCGGTCAGCGAAATGTATCCCCCCATCAAGGTCCTCTTGTCTGCCTGCGTTTCGCCCATAGACTACCTCCGTTTCCTGGGTTTGCGGCCATCAACTCTGCCCCGAATGCCCGCCATTGGAGCCGGCCGGGCTGTCGAATCGGTCAGTGCCTTCCCATCCCACCAGATGGCAGATGCTTGCCGGACTCGGGCCGGTCTGCCGCCGGGCGACCGCGAACCCCGCGGCCGGCGACCGACCGCAAAGGCGCGGGCTCGGCGCGGTCTAAAGCGCCGAACCGGGCTGATCGTCAGGTTTTGGGCAGAAACGGATTGGGATACTCAGCGCGAATCGCCAGCACCACCCATCTAGTAGTTAGTAGCACAGACGCGTTGCCGGATTCAGCAGAACCCGCCCCGCCTGCCGGTCTGTTCGACGCAACTCGCACGCGGTCGAGCAGATACCGACTTGCTGGAACCGGCAACCCGAAAGCGGCCCGGTGAAGGGGTTTCTAGTGGCCTAAGGCCGCATACCACTACCCGTTGTGATGTACAGCCCCGACACCGGACCAAGCGAACCCCTAAGGTCGCGCTCATTCGCGAAACCAGGAACCAGCCACGAGTCAACTTGCTCGCCCGCTACACATCTAAGTAGTAGGAAGACAATTACTTCGTCTGGCGAGTGTGACAGATTAGCCGGGGCAAATCGCCCAACTGAACTGCTGGCAGACAGATAGCGACTTACTGGAAGTGGAAAACGGGAAAGGGCCCGGAAGCTAGATTTCTAGTGGCTCTCCATCGCGGACCACTATAGATTGTGGGAACTCGGTCTTAGAGGCTTCTTGGGAAACCGTGCGCACTGAAGCTGGTACGGCCAGGGGGCAACCCAAACGCCACGGGGCGCTAGGCGGCGCCGTTCGCCCAGTGACGGCCGGCGTCAGGGCGCGCAACCCACTTCCCATATGGCAACCATGGTGGTTGGGGCAAGCAACGGGTGCTGGTCGTATCCCACCAGTCGCGTCCAGAACTCGTCCTTCGGCGTACGCGTTTCCCTCAATCTTCCCAACCAATCGGCATAAGCCCGCTCAATGAAACCCCAATCTGTCGGATTGTCGCGCCGCACGAAGTAAGGCTCGCTGGCGGCGACCCGAGCAATCTCGGCCATACGTTGGCTGTCCGTCAGACCGCTACGTTCCGGTGTAGGCACGCCAAACATGGGCGGCAGGAGTTCCTTGCTGGCAGCA
The DNA here is from genome assembly GCA_046485245.1 of bacterium. GTDB lineage: Bacteria > Hydrothermota > Tepidihabitantia > Tepidihabitantales > Tepidihabitantaceae > CBFGJX01. The sequence continues at coordinate 3,326 of JAWOHG010000068.1, read as the reverse complement.
ATGCTGTCATATTGGGCGTAGAGGAAGTACCGTCTTTTCGGCAACTCCAGCAATCTGACAAGGTCCGCGGCGGCATTGCCCTCTGTGAGGTTTATGCACTTTGCCTCCATATAGGCCATGGCTTCAGCCTCAAGGCGTGATACGCGGTTGCCCCTCCCGGGAAAGAAGACGTAGTCCACTCGCTTCCTGTCGGCCCCAACATCGCGGGGGAATGGCGCCTCTATATCAACCTCCAAGTCGGGTTGACCGGACACATACCCGTAGATGGGATAACGAAGCGTCTCTTCAATCAGAAGCCGCGACCGCCCACACAGGCCTTCGTATCTCATCCAAGCCAGCACAGCACTTGCCAACTCCTGCATATTCAGCTCAGCCACACATCCTCCTTGACATCAAAACGCCGGACTTGCCCGCCTTCGGATCATCTATGTCCGTCGACTGCCTGGCCCCATCAAGATAGACTACCTAGGGACTTGGCGCGCGTCAGCATAAGAGCCATCAACTTGCGCTTGGTCTCGGGCGACTCTCCGGGGTTCGTAAGGTCAAATGAACCCGACCCGAGTTCGCGCTCGAGAATATCTTCATAGCAGGCCCACTTGATAGTCAATACACGCGTTCTGGCAGCCAGATCTGATGGGTAGCACCAGTTGTCCTCTCGGCGCTCAGGAATCCGAGCGAGCCTGACGTCATCGAGGATACGCTGGTGGTCCCTATACTCCCTCATCTTGTAGCCATAGAGTTTGGCGGTCGGGTGCGTCTTGAACAACCTTGGCGTAAGCAGTGTGAAGACCAGGGCCTAAGGGAACGACCCGGCGGCCTGGAAACAGAGCAGGTTGTCGATGACCCGAGTAATCTGGTTTCTGAGCGGATCGTAGCTTACGTCTGAACTGCAATCCGAGAACAGCTTCGCCTCTATGAAGCAAACGAGCGACGGCTTGACGCTTGGGTCGTACTCAATACCAGTAGCTGTTCCGCGACGACGACGAATCGCACCGAAGGCGAGGTCGAGTTGCGAGTTCCCCTCCGTGTTGCGGGCGCTGCCCCGCCTCGGTGGCAGGGGTTGAGACTCGAACCATGTATCAAACTTGGTGCGCTCGCCACAGAGTACGTCGAAGTACTCGGCCCGCCTCGGACTGTCAGACAGACTCGTCGCCACCAGCCACGTCCATACCTTCTCGTCATTCCAGAACGAGCCCGCTTCAATCTTCCGTCGTATCTCCGCCTTCTGCTCACCCGTCGTGTATGTCATCTCACCTCCGATTGATGTCAGTTACTACCTGTACGCCTGACACCTCGCGGGCACGGCATCGGCAAGGCAACTGCCCGAGACCGCAGACAAGCCGTGCCCCAGCCAGCCTAGGCCTAGGCAAAGGCGAGTCAACTCGGCCGCGGAATTGACCGATGCGGGGTTCGCCCGTATGATTGCCGACCTCTATGAACGACAAGTTGAGCGAACTGGCCCTGGATTGCCGCGCGGTGGTGAAGAACTTCCGCCGCGGCCGGGGCCTGAAGAAGAAGATAACGCGCGCCGTGGACGGCGCGAACCTGCAGATAAAGCGCGGCGAGCTTTTCGGCCTCCTGGGCCCCAACGGCGCGGGCAAGACCACGCTGGTGCGCTGCATCGCCACGCTGCTGATTCCCGACGCGGGCTCCATCGCCGTGCTCGGCCGCGACGCGTTCAAGGACTCGATGTACTGCCGCCAGCGCACCGGCCTGTTGACCTCGGGCGAGCGCACGCTCTACTGGAAACTGTCGGCGCGCGACAACCTCAACTTCTTCGCCGCGCTCTACGGCCTGACCGGCAAGGCCCGCGACAGGCGCATCGATTACCTCATCGAACTGCTCGGCCTGAAAGACGTTGAGCGCGAGCGCCTCGAGCGCTACTCGTCGGGGATGAAGCAGAAGGTGAGCCTGGCCCGCGCCATCCTGCACGACCCCGAGCTGATACTGTTGGACGAGCCGTCGCTCGGCCTCGACCCGCAGTTTGCCCGGTTCATCCGCGGGTTCATCAAGGACGAGCTGAACCGCAAGCAGGGCAAGACCATCCTCTTGACCACGCACTACATGGACGAGGCCGACGAGCTCTGCGACCGCATCGCGTTCATCAACAAGGGCAAGATCGTCGACGTGAAGCCGCCGGCCCAGTACAAGCGCGACATCCCGCACACCGAGGTGCTTGAGGTACGCTGCCAGGGCCAGCCCGACACCGCGCCCATCGAGAAGCTGGCCGGGGTCGAGCGGGTCGCCTCCGAGTTCGCCGACGGCGTCACCAAGCTCAAAGTGGTCGCCCCGCGCGTCGAGGCCATCCTGTCCGAGGTCATCGAACACCTGCGCCAGTCGTCGCGGATTCTCGGCATCGAGGTCAAGCAGCCGACGCTCGAGGACGTGTTCCTCTACGTCACCGGCACGTCGCTCGGCGCGGACACGAGCGAGGCGAAACCGCAATCGTGATCAACCACAAAGACACTAAGGACACAAAGATGTCTGTTTCGGGCCTTGGTGCTCTTTGTGCCTTCGTGGTGAATCCCTGACCCTACTATGAGTTTCGCGGCAACTGCGGCGGTGATCCGGGCCGAGATGGTCAAGACCTGGCGCATCTACCTCTCCTACCCGATAATGATCGTGTTCTGGGCCATCTTCCCGATGCTGTGGGTGGTGCCGTTCGTATTCCAGGGCAAGGCGCTGGTCGGTTCGATGGACTCTGAAGCTTTCCGGGTGCTCACCGGGTCGGGCAACTACATGGCGTTCGTGCTCATCGGCGCGATGGTATCGAACTTCGTCTTCTCCGGCCTGTGGGGCGTGGGCAACTCGCTGCGCGAGGAAACCTACTGGGGCACGATGGAGTACATCATCGCCTCGCCCACCAACCCGCTGGTCATCCTCATCGGCAAAACCCTGGCCGAGGCGTTCCTGACCACGATCATCGTCACGGTGCAGGCCATCATCATCAGCATCCTGCCGTTCGGCATCAGCCTGACCCTGGCCAAGATACTGCCGGTCCTGCTCCTGGTCGGCCTGTTGATGCTCGGGTTCTACGGCTTCGCCATCGCGTTTGCCGGGTTCACCCTGCTCATCAAGGAAGTCCACGGCTGGGTGCACACGCTGGAATGGGTGTTCTTCCTGTTCTCACCCATCCGCTACCCGGTGCAGGTCAACGCCATCACCAAGATCGTCTCGACGCTCATCCCGCTGACCTGGGCGCTGGTGGCCATCCGCGGCATCATCATGCTCAACCGCAACGACGTGAGCTTCAGCCGCACCGTGGCGATACTGCTGTTGATGGACGCGGTCCTGCTGGTGTCCGGCTACTTCCTGTTCGTGTGGCT
>JAWOHG010000060.1:0-11899 GCA_046485245.1 bacterium | reverse complement strand
ACCGGCCGCCACGTCCGGGCCTATGCGACGGCCGGGCTCAGCTACTACTATGTAAGCGGTTGGCGCGGCGGGCTGCGAACCCTGCTCGCGGTCGGGGCAGGCTGGGTCTTCCCTCGCGTGCCCGTGAGCCCCGGGCTGGAGCTGGGCTGGCGCCACGACGAACTGCGGCACCCGTGGAACCGAAGAAAGTTCGTGCCGGGCAACGTGCTGTTCGCCGGGTTCAGGCTGACGGGGACAAGATGCGGGCGGCGGTCGTAGCTGTACTGCTGGCTTTGACTCTGCCGTGTCGGGCCGAGCATCCGGGCGCGGTGTTCCTGATGGTTTTCCCGGACGCCCGGTCGACCGCGCTGGGCGGTTGCGGGGCGGCATCACGCGACCTGGCCGCCAACACTTACTACAACCCGGCCGCGCTGGCGTGGTCGGCACGGGCGGGCGCTGCGTGGACCCACGTGAACTGGCTGCCCGGGTTGTACGGGGGAATGACCTACGACTACATCGGTGCGGCGCTGCGGCCCTTGTCCCGGCTCGGAGCGGGCCTGAACGTGACCTACCTGAGCACCGGCTCGACCGACGTGGTCAACGAGCGCGGAGAATCCCTCGGTTCCTATACTACATTCGACGTCGCGCCGCAGGCGTCGGCCGGATACCGGCTGTCGCGCAGCCTGGCCCTCGGCATCGGGGTCAAGGGTATCTACTCGTTCCTGATGCCGGAGTGGGTGTGGGAGTCTATGCCCGGCTACTTTGACTTCGGCGGGACGGCGTTCACCGTCGCGGCCGACATCGGGGCGCAGTACCGGCCGGCAAGCAACCTGGGGCTCGGGCTTGCAGTGCACAACCTCGGTCCGGGCGTGCGCTACACGCGGTCGGGGGATGACCCGGCTGACCCGCTGCCGGCCATCGCGCGGTTCGGGCTGGACTATGTGCCGGGTTCGCTGGGACGGTTTGAGTTTCGGCTGGTCGCCGACGTCTGGCGCGACCTGGTGACCGACTTCAGGGTCGCGGGGACCGGGTTCGAGCGGGTTGTGTCGTTCACCGAGCAGTTCCAGTTCGGCGCAGGCGTCGAGGTGACCTTTGCGCGCGTTGCGAGCCTGCGGCTGGGCTACTTCCAGGACATCTACGGCCAGCGCGGCGGGTTGGTGTGCGAGAAGTCGGGCACGGGGCAGAGCCGGCACATCAGTCCGCTCAGGTACTTGACGGAAGGCGGCTGGGACAAGCCGATGGCGTGGGGCTTGTGCTGGGGCTGCGGGGTCGAGTTCGGCGGATTCGCTTTCGACGTCGGCGTGGACGAGGACATCTACGACTTCCTGACGCCGAACGTCCGGGCGCAGGTGTCCTGGCAGTTGCGCTAGCCTGCACCGCATCGATAGGCCGCCTGGCACACCGCCGGGCGGCTCTGGCTAACAGCCTACGACTCACGGCCGAGAGAGATTCCTCCAATCACGCCTGCGGCGCTCCGTCGGAACGACGGGTGGGGCGGCGCTGGTCGGCCTCCGTTGGAATGACACCGGCGCGCGATGAACCGTCAGCTGCAAGCTGTGCGCCGAGCGGCCGGGCGGCTCGGCTATTGACACGTGCCTGCCGCTGCTTCACAATGGCGGCGCGGCGTACTGCCGCCGAGTATCCTGTGGGGCCGATTTGGCAGTGGAGGTTCCGATGAAGTTCCTTGTCTTTTTGCTGTGCCTGCCAACCGTGCTGGTCGCGAGTGGGTGGGCGAAGACCCTGTTGCCGCTGGAGGATTGCTGGGCGTATGACCTGGTCTGGAACCCGAACAACAACCAGGTCTACGTCTCCCTCTGCGACTCATCCTGCGTCGCCGTCATCGACTGCAACACTGACTCGGTAGTCGCGATGATCCGCGTGGGGATGGCGCCGTGCGTCATCGGGGTGCTTGAGTGCGTGAACAAGGTCTACACCATTTCCGACGAGACCGGCGCGCTGTACATCATCGACTGCGCGACAAACACCCTGCAGAGCTGCATGTCCCTGCCGCGCTACGGCGTGGCGATGGCGTTCAGCGAGACGAGTTCGCGGGTGTTTATCGCCTGTCCCGAGAGCCGGTGCGTGGCGGTGGTCGACGGCGCCACCAACCGGCCGTTGCCGCGCATCGATTCGAACTGGGCCGATCAACTTGCCTGGCTGCCCGCGACAGACCGGCTGCTGATAGTCGACAACGACTCGCTGCGCGTGGCCGACTGCGCCACCGGCGAGTTCGTCTGCAGTTGGTGGTATGAGATTTTCGTGGCGGCGGCCATCGACCCGGCCGACGGCTGCCTGTCCGTGCTGGACGAAATCAGCCTGACCCGGTACAGCGCCGGCGGCGATTCGCTGCTCTGGCAGGTCAGCACGCCTTACAACGGTGTCGCCCTGGGGCTCACGACCCGCCCGAACCACGCGCTGGTCGGCCAGGGAAGGGGTCGCGTCGCCCGGTACGACCTGGCCGATGGTTCGATGGTCCGTGAGCAGCCGGGATGCGATGTCGTCGCGTTCGGCAACGACGGGATTGGCGGCGTCACGTTCTGGCTGAACATCGCCCGCTTCGACCAGGTGGAGGTTCGGGATGCCGCGACCGACTCGCTCATCGACTCGGTCCGCATCGTCATGGCGGAGGAGCCTGCCCTGGCGTGGAGCGAGACAAGTCGCAAGCTCTACGTCGTGGACGAGGGCTTTCCCGAAGGCGTGGCGATTCTGCGCGATACGACAACGGGCGTGGGGGAAGGAAGCCTGACGCTGAACGCTTCACGCGGTAAGCCGGAACCAACCATCGTGCGCGGGGTTCTCCGCTTACGGCCGTCAGCTTACGGCTTGCGGCAGGACATCGCGCTGCTGGATGCCGGCGGGCGCAAGGTGCTGGACCTGAAGGCAGGGGACAACGACGTGTCGCGCCTCGCGCCCGGAGTCTACTTTGTCAGGGGCGTGAGACCAGGGGCGCGGGTTGAGGGCGGTGCAGCCAAGGTAGTCATCACGCGGTAGGAGATTGACCCTATAAGCGAGCCGCCCGGCCTTCTGCCGGGCGGCTCGGGCTAGTGGCCTACGGATCACGGCCGAGAGAGATTCCTCCAATCGCGCCTGCGGCGCTCCGTCGGAGTGACACCGCTGCACGGAAACCCCAAACTCCAAAGCCCAAACCCCAACGCCCAGACTCCAACGCCCAACGTCCAAATCAGCACCAGGGACGAATGACGAAAGAGGAAGGACGAGAGCGGCTTGCGGGCTAGCGGAGGAGAACGCCGGGGACGAGCCGGAGGGCTTCGGGGAAGCCGCCATTGAAGCGCACGCTGCTGGCTGGCAGGTAGGCACCAGAGTAGCCGCCGGCTCCGCCACTCCAATAGCCATTGTCATTGCTCCAGAGTTGAACCACCGGCATCGGCGAGCTGAACTCGTCGCGTACAACAATAGGACTCCGGCCGTGTTGGGCCGCCAACGGTCGACTCTGCACTTGGAGGGCGTGCACGATGGCGTTCCAGTCGCGGGCGGCCAGCATCTCAGTCCGGCGCGTGACGGCCTCGGGAGAGGCCAGCAGCAGTGCCAGCAGGAGCGGCATCACGTCTGATTATTGCCTGCGGGCGTACGGTTGTCAATAGCCGGACACGAGGCCAAGGGTTGGCGGACGAACGCAGAAGTCATAAGGCATAATGGTGAGTGCTGAGTGTCCCGCCGTCAGCCGTAAGCTGTCGGCTGTAAGCAGTAGGGCAGGGTTCAGGGGTGAGGGTCCGGGGTTCAGGGTCAGGCCGCAGGCCGTCAGCCGTGAGCCTGCTCGGCCCGGGGTTTGACTGGGCCGGCAAGCGCCCTAGAATGGCCCCGTGATACAAGTCGGCGACTACGTTCTGCTGTTCCACTCGGAGCGGATGATGTACATGATTCGCGTCGAGGCGAAGGGCGCGTTCTCCACCCACCGCGGACAAATCGAGCACACCGAGATTGCCGGGCGCGAGTTCGGCGATTGGATAAAGACCCACCTCGGGTTCGGCTTCGCCCTGTTGAAGCCGGTGACCGCGGACCTGTCGATGCGGGTGAAGCGGCTGACCACGGTGGTGTACCCCAAGGACGCCGGGCTGATGCTTTTGGAACTGGACATTCACCCGGGTGCGCGGGTCATCGAGTGCGGGTCGGGTTCGGGCGCACTGACCACGCTGCTGGCCAACTTCGTGCGACCTGACGGTCGGGTGTACTCCTACGAGCGCCGGCCCGAGTTCAGCGCGAACGCCCGGCAGAACGTGCGGCGTTACGGGCTGGAGGCGTACTGCGAGTTCTTCGTACGCGACCCGGAGCAGGAGGGGTTTGCGCAACAGGACGTCGACGCGGTGCTCTTGGACGTGCCTGAGCCGTGGACCCTGGTGGCGCCGGCGTGGCGCGCCCTGCGCGGCGGCAACGCGCTGGCCGCCATCATCCCGACGTTCGAGCAGTTGCGCAAGCTGGTGTCTGCCCTGCAGATGCAGGGGTTCGCGCGCATCCGCTGCCGCGAGACACTGGAGCGGGCGATGCTGTTGCGCGACACCGGCATCAGGCCGGCCGACCGGATGGTGGCGCACACTGTCTACGTCATCACCGCGCACAAGACCAACCAGCCCGGGTCGGCCGACGAGTCGGCCAACCCGATGCGCGCGGCCGAAGCAGAGGACGGCCCGGATGAGCCGGTTGACCTGCGCAGCGATTAGGCTGCTGGCCGCGGCGCTGGCGATTTGCTCCTGCGCCCAGCCGGGCGGTCAGAAGGGCGGGGTGCGCGCCGTGTCGCTGGTGCCTTCGGTCACCGAGATAGTCTACGCGGTCGGGGCCGGGGACAGGCTGGTCGGCAACACGACCGCCTGCGATTTCCCCGAGGCGGCGCGGTCGGTGTACAAGGTGGGCGACTTCGTCAACCCGGACCTGGAGAAGCTCGCCGCGTTGAAGCCGACCGTGGTGTTCCTCGCCTTGCCCGTGCACGCGGCGCTGGCCGCGAAGCTGACCGAGATGAAGGTGCCGTACTACGCGTCGCGGCCGGCCGACCTCGACGCGGTTGTGGCCGAGGTGGAGTCGGTGGGCGCGCGGGTCGGCAGAACAGAGGCCGCCGGGGCGGTGTCGGCCCGGATGCAGTTTGAGATTGCCGCGGTGGAGCCGGCCGCAGACTCGCCGCGCGTCTACGCCGAGATTTCCTCGACGCCGCCGATGACCGCGGGTGGAGCGACTTTCGTCAACGACATCATCCGTCGGGCCGGCGGCCGCAACGTGTTCGCCGACGCGCTGCAGGAGTACCCGGTGGTGGACCAGGAGCGGCTGGTGCGGCTGGACCCGGAGGTGATACTGGTCCTGCACCCGGCCGCGACCGCCGAGGACGTGCGCGCGCGAATCGGCTGGGCCGGGGTCAGCGCGGTTCGGAACGGACGGGTGTACGACGGGCTGGACGAGGACCTTTTGTTCCGGCCGGGGCCGAGAGTCGTGCAGGGCTTGAGGCAATTGGCCGAACTGCTACGGTCAGGGCCGTCGAGACAAGAAGAGTAATTGCAGATTGCACATTGCAGACTGCAAATTGCAGATTGCCGAATGTCCAAGGCCCAGAGGCGGGGTAATGTCGAATTGCGAAGTCCTAATGTCCAATGTCCAGTGTCTAATGTCTAGCGTCCAAAGTCTGACTCCCATTCCCTGATGTTCCGCGACAGGCCGGTGGTCGGCTGGGTCCTGGTGTCGGGACTGCTCGTGGTCGCGCTGGCATTGAGCGCGGTAATCGGGCCGGGCGGGTGGAGCGGGGCCACCTCAGGACTTCGCTGGCTGCGCATCGCGCTGGGGCTTCTGGCCGGCGGGACGCTCGGGCTGGTCGGCGCGACCCTGCAGGGCGTGCTGCGCAACCCGCTGGTCGACCCGTTCACTTTGGGCGTGGCCAGCGGCGCGGCATTCGGCTCGACCGTGGCGGTGTCGCTCGGCCGCGGGTTCGGGCCGCTCGCACCCGTGGGCGGGTTCTGCGGCGCGGCCGCGACGATTCTTTTGGTCTACCTGCTGGCGCGGGTGCGCGGCCGGGTCACGACCACGGGCCTGGTGCTGGCCGGGGTCATCGCCAGCTTCCTGCTTTCGAGCCTGACAATGCTCGCGGTCATCCTCGGCCGGCGCACCATCGGCGAGGCGGTGTACGTGATGATGGGCCACCTTGGCGTCATCTTCACCCGGCCGGTGCTCTGGCTGTTCGCGGGCGGGGCAGTCGTGGTCGCGCTGGGCTCAGCGTACCTGTTCAGCCGGGCGCGCAGTTACGACGTGGCGTCGCTGGACGAGGACTCGGCCCGTTCCCTCGGCGTGGACACGGCGCGGCTGACCCTCGTGTCTTTCCTCGTGACTTCGGTGATGGTCGGCATTGTGGTGTCGTTCACCGGCGCGGTGAGCTTTGTCGGGCTGGTCGTGCCGCATCTCGCGCGGCTGTTTTTCGGCCCGACCCACGGCCGGGTGATGGCCGGTTCGGTGGTCGGCGGGGCCGCGCTGCTTCTGGCATCGGACGTGGCGGCGCGCAACATCGTGCCCGGCGGGCTGCCCCTGTCCGTGGTCACGGCGCTGGTCGGCGTGCCGTTCTTCGTCTACCTGCTCAGACGAGGCCTGCGATGAGGACTTCCAGGCCCGGAGTTCACCCTCACCCGACCCTCGGGCTCGGCGCCCGGCTTCGCCAAGCCCGTCAAGGGAGAGGGCACGCCCGAACCGGTCCGGTTCTGCCTCCTCTCCCCGGGCGGGAGAGGAATGAGGTGAGGGGGCGGAGTCTGTCACCAAGGCAGGCTGTGCCGTGAACGTCAGGCTCGACGGCGTGACGTTCGGGTACGGCACGCGGAAGGTATTTGACGGGTTGACCCTGGGTATCGCAGACCGCGAATTCGTCGGGCTGGTCGGTCCGAACGGCGCCGGCAAGTCGACGCTGCTGCGGTTGATGGCCGGGCTGGCCGCGCCGGACTCAGGCCAGGTGCTGGTGGATGGCCGGCCGGCAGGAGGCATTCCGCGGTCCGAGTTCGCCCGGCGCGCCGCGCTGGTCCTGCAGGAGACCCACTTCGCGTTCGACTACACGGTGATGGACGTCGTGCTGATGGGCCGGCACGCGCACCTGTCGGCATTCGCGCGGCCCGGGGCCGCGGAGCGCGAGATGGCCCACCGGGAGATGGCGCGGCTGGGCATCGATGAACTTGCCGGGCAGGGCATCAACGCGGTGTCGTCGGGCGAGCGGCAGCGGGCACTGCTGGCGCGGGCGCTGGTGCAGGAGCCGGACGCGTTCCTGCTCGACGAGGCGACCTCGCATCTGGACATCGCCCATGTCGCGCTGGTGTTTGCCACCCTGCGCGAGCTGAACCGCGCGGGCCGCACCGTCGTCGTGTCGGCGCACGACCTGAATACCGCGGCGCTGTGGTGCGACCGGCTAATCCTGCTGGACCGGGGCAGGGTCGCCGCAGACGGGTCGCCCGAGGCGGTGGTCACGGCCGACATCCTGGAACGGGTCTACGGGACCGCGGTGCTGGTCACCGGTCACCCGCAGGGCGGCCGGCCACAGGTGATGCTGCCGGCGCCGGGCGAACCGGCCCGGGCCTGACAAAACACTCACAATTGTCGCGGATGGGTTGAACCGCGAACCGGCGCGCGGGCTGAGCGGCTAGCGGCCCGAGCTGTCGGTTTCCGCCATGGAGTCCGACCCGAACACCTTGCGCGCCAACAGGCCCGCGCTGTCCGGGTCGGCCAAAGCGGAGCGGACCGCGGAACGGGCCGCAATGCGCTCACGCACCGCGGCGACGTCACGCTCGAGGCGGCGGGCGCGGCGGCTGCGCGTCCATACGCTGAACAGCCCGCTCGGCCCGGCGAGGAACGCGACCGCAATCACGACGAGCGCGACCACGGTGAACGACAGCCGCACGGTCGGGCGCAGGCGGGGAGACGTCCGGCCGTTCATCGCCGGATGCTCTTCATTCCGGCATACTCGAGCACGTCGTCCTCTTCGATGCGGATGAGGCGGTTGTACTTGGCAACCCGCTCGGCGCGACAGGGCGCGCCCGACTTCATCTGGCCGGAGTTGACCGCGACCGCGAGGTCGGAGATGAAGTGGTCGACCGTGTCGCCGGACCGGTGCGAGATGAGCGTGCGATAGCCGTTGTCGGCCGCGACCTGGCAGCAGTCCAGGGTTTCGCTGACCGTGCCGACCTGGTTCGGCTTGATGAGAATCGAGTTGGCGACGCCCTGCTCGATGCCCTGGCGCAGGCGGTCGCTCTGGGTGACGAAGATGTCGTCGCCGATGAGCTGGACCTTCTTGCCGAGTTTCTGCGTCATCATCGTCCAGCCGGCCCAGTCGCCCTCGGCCAGGCCGTCCTCGATGGTCACGATTGGGTAGCGGCCGACCCAGTCGGCGTACAGGTCGACCAGTTCCTCGGCGGTCAGGTCCCGGCGCGACGGTACGGTGAGTTCGTATCGGGAGGTCTGCTTGTTGTAGAACCCGCTGGCCGCGACGTCCAGCCCGAGGAAAATCTGCTCGCCCGGCCTGTACCCGGCCTTCTCGATGGCCTGGACTATGAGCTGCAGCGGCGCCTCGTTGTCCGGGAAGTCCGGGGCGAAGCCGCCCTCGTCGCCCACGGTCGTGGCCTGCTTGCGGTGCTCGAGTACGATGCGCAGGTGCTGGTAGGTCTCGGTCGCGGCGCGCAGGGCCTCGCGGAAGGTCGGGAACCCGGCCGGGACGACCATGTACTCCTGCACGTCGAGGTTGTTGGACGCGTGGGCCCCGCCGTTGATGATGTTGAGGTAGGGCACGGGCAGGGTCTTGGTGCCGACGCCGCCGAGGAAGCGGTAGATGCAGATGCCGGCGGTGATGGACGACGCGCGGCAGCAGGCCAGAGATGCGCCGAGAGTGGCGTTGGCCCCGATGCGCTCTTTCTTCGGGCTCGGGTCGAGTTCCTGCAGGGTCTTGTCGATGCGGTACTGGTTGGTCGCGCCCATCCCGACAAGCTTCTCGCGGATGAGCGTATTGACGTGGCCGACCGCCTTGAGCACGCCCTTGCCCAGGTAGCGCGAGGGGTCGCCGTCGCGCAGTTCCAGCGCCTCGAACTCACCCTTGGACGCGCCGGACGGCACCGAGGCGCGGCCCATCGTCCCGTCGGACAGGCTGCAGTCGACTTCGAGCGTCGGGTTGCCGCGCGAGTCGAGTATCTCGCGGGCCTCGATACCGGCGATGGTCGGTTGCGCCACGTCAATCCTCCTTCAGGGCCGAGTACTCGGCCCGGCGCTCAGCGTAGAGCGGGAACGCGCGGGCCAGTTCGGCTACGTCGTTCTTGACCGCCTCGAGCTTGGCCTCGTCGCCGCCCGCGGTGACGGCCCGGTCGATGAGCGCGGCGATCTTCTTCATCTCCGGTTCTTTCATCCCGCGCGTGGTCAGTGCCGGCGTGCCCAGGCGCACGCCCGAGGCGACGTAGGGCTTCTCCGGGTCGAAGGGAATCGTGTTGCGGTTGGCGGTGATGCGCACCTTGCCCAGCACCCGCTCGGCGTCGCGGCCGGTAATCTTCTTGGAGCGCAGGTCGACGGTCATCAGGTGGTTGTCGGTGCCGCCGGACACGAGCCGGAAGCCCTGGGCCTGCAGTCCCTCGGCGAGCGCCTGCGCGTTGGCCAGCACCTGGCGCTGGTAGGTCTTGAAGTCGTCGGCCAGCGCTTCCTTGAACGCGACCGCCTTGGCCGCGATGCAGTGCTCGAGCGGGCCGCCCTGGATGCCGGGGAACACGGTCTTGTCGATGTCCTCGGCGTACTTGGCCTTGCCCATGATGATGGCGCCGCGCGGTCCGCGCAGGGTCTTGTGGGTCGTGGTCGTGACGATGTCGGCAAAGGGCACGGGCGACGGGTGCAGCCCGGTCACGACCAGCCCGGCGATGTGGGCGATGTCGGCGAGCTGGGCCGCGCCGACCTCGTCGCAGATTTCCTGGAACTTGTCGAAGTGCACGGTGCGCGAGTAGGCTGAGGCGCCGGCGATGATGACGCGCGGCTTGTGTTCCAGCGCGAGCGCCCGTATCGCGGCGTAGTCGAAGGTCTCGGTCTTCGGGTCGACCGTGTACTGCACGACGTTGAAGTAGCGGCCCGAGAAGTTGAGCGGGTGGCCGTGGGAGAGGTGGCCGCCGTGGGACAGGCTGAGGCCGAGGATGGTGTCGCCGGGCTTGGCCAGCACAAGGTAGGCCGCGATGTTGGCCGACGTGCCGGAGTGGGGCTGGACATTGGCGTGGTCGCAGCCGAAGAGCTGTTTGGCCCGGTCGATGGCCAGGTTCTCGGCGATGTCGACGAAGCGGCAGCCGCCGTAGTAGCGCTTGCCCGGGTAGCCCTCGGCGTACTTGTTTGTCAGCACCGACCCGAGCGCGGCCAGCACCGCCTCGGAACAGAAGTTCTCCGAGGCGATGAGCTCGAGGTGCAGGTGCTGCCGGTTGGTCTCCTTGGCGACAGCGTCAAAGACTTCCGGGTCCGCGGTCTTCAGTACGTCGGGCTTCATCGGCAATCCTCCTGGCTATCTTCAATCGGCAATTGTCAGCCGGCAGTCGTCATCGGGCAACGGCAAAAGGGTATCGGCCGCAACCGCCAAGTCAACCCCGGGCCGACTTGCGGCCGGCTGGGCCGTGCGCTAGACTGCCGCATGTTCGACGAGCTGATTGCCACAGTCCGCACGCTCAGGCGGCGCTGCCCGTGGGACCGCAAGCAGACCGCGGCCTCGACCCGGCCCCTGCTCCTGAACGAAACCTACGAACTGGAGGACGCCCTGCGCCGCCGCGACGACGGCGACGTCGCCGAGGAACTGGGCGACTACCTGTTCATGGGCGTGTTTCTCGCCGACGTGCTGGCGACGGAGCGGGGCATCAAGCTCAAGTCCGTGCTCACGGCAATCGTGCAGAAGCTCAAGGAGCGCCACCCGCACATCTACGGTACGGCCAGGGTGAAGGACGCGGACGAGGTACTGGCGAACTGGGAGGTCATCAAGCGGCGCCAGAAGCAGCGCCGCACCGTGCTCGAGGGAATCCCGGTCGCCCTGCCCGCGTTGCAGCAGGCCGAGCTCATCCAGGAGCGCTGTCGCCGCGTCGGGTTTGACTGGGACGACCCGGCCGCGGTGCTGGACAAGGTCGAGGAGGAGGTCGCCGAACTGCGGGTTGAATTGAAGCGGGGGCGGGCGAACCGGCCGGCCGTGCGCGAGGAGGCCGGGGACTTGATGTTTGCGCTGGTGAACCTGTGCCGCCACCTGGGGCTTGACGCCGAGGGCACGTTGAAGGACGCCAACCGCAAGTTCACCGCCCGGTTCAACAAGGTCGAGGCGGAGTTTCGGCGCGCGGGCAGCGGCCTGTCGGGAGCCTCGCTGGAGGAGATGGAAGCGGCGTGGCAGCGGGCCAAGAAGCCGGCACCGCGGCGGTCAGGCCGTCGAGCTACTCGTCGTCGAGGTTGATGGTGAAGTCGTCCTCGTCGCCCTCTTCTTCGGCCGGGGCGTCGCCCTCTTCGACGCTTTCTTCGAGCTCCTCGTCCTCGTCAAACGTGCGGCTGGTGTCGTTCGAGCCGCATGCAGGGCATTCGACCAACTTCTCCGAATCGATCTCCCGCTTGCTGAGAAAGACCTCGAAGGCATGGCCGCATTCCAGACACATGAATTGGTAAGTCGCCATATGACTGCTCCTTTTCGCCTCCCTTTTAGTCCCGCGATGGCGTGATGTCAAGCCCTGCGTCAATCGGTTCGAGCGCACACCAGGCGGCCGGAGCGTGAAACAGGTGGGACGCCGGGCCAAGACTGCCGTTGCGGCTGAGGGAAAATCCACGTCGGATGTCGAACGCGCCTGGCGCCGGCACTGCCCGACCGGTGATGCTGAAGACAGCTTGATGGTCGTGTCGGCAGAGGGCAGTTGGTTAGTCGATGCGGCGGGCCGCCGGTTCCTCGACTGCGCGGGCGGGGGGACGCGGCCCCTGGGCTGGA
>JAWOHG010000042.1:0-2629 GCA_046485245.1 bacterium | reverse complement strand
TCCTCGACGCGGCCCTTCAGCTTCTCGGGCTCAATGGTTACTTCGATTTCGCGCAGCCACTCGGACGGCGCGGTGACGGTTTTCTCCAAGCGAATCTCCTTAATCGGTACTTGTGCCGGGCGGTGCGATGCGAGGAGGGGGAGTTGAACCCCCACCCTTTTCAGGACTGGATCCTAAGTCCAGCGCGTCTGCCAGTTCCGCCACCCTCGCACAGCCGCTGAGTATACGAGGACAGCGGAGTCAGTCAAGGTGATGACGCGCAGCCGGGCGTGGGCAAGGACGAAGGTCCAAGGACAAGGGAGTAGTCAAGCGCGGAAACGACGAAGGCTCAAGTCAGACTTGGGCCTTGAGGCTTTCGGCACTTGCTTGGTCCCCCTTGGCCTTGTGACCTTGTCCTTGCGCAGAGTGTCCGCTCGGAGGCCGTGAGCTGGACTGAGGGGCGAGGGGTCAGGCGGGTTCCGGGTGGGCCGGGACGAGCGCGGCGGCGTTGCGCGCGAGGGTTGAGCCGGCCAGCACCAGCCAGGCCATGAACGCGCCGATGGTCAGCCGCTCGAAGACGCCCATTACCGAGGGCGCCAGGGCCGGGGCGGCCGCGGCCAGCAGGCCGGTCCCGACGACGACAAAGCCCAGCACGCGGGTGACGGGCTTGAGCGCGGCGAGTGGCGCGACCCGGCCGAACCCGGCCGCGCCGAAGAACAGCGCGAGGATGGTCGCCAGCGAGGTGATGCCGGCCATCACCAGGTGCAGGCTGCCGGCCAGGGTTGCGGGCGCGCCGCGCGGGTCCATCGGCAGCGGGCTCATCGCCAGCCCGGCCGCAGTACAGACGATGACCATCGCGCCGCTTGCGACGAGGCTGCGGCTTCGGTGCAGTGACCCGGCCACGACCAGGCCCTGCCCGAACAGGAGCAGCAGGATGCCGTACACAGCAAACAGGAAGTCCAGGACCGCTCGGTTGGGCGCGCCGGTTGCGACCAGTTCACTGATGGCCTGGCCGACGTGGCTGTAACCGGGCGACAGCAGCCCGCCCAGCACCACGGTCAGCACATACACCGCCGCGGCCAGGACTCCGCATAGCCCGGCCCAGCGCAGCAGTGCAGCCAGCGGCGAATTCGACATCATCCTGTCGAGTGTAGGAGACCGCCTCACAGAGTCAAGCGGGTGGGCGGCGCGGCGCGCGGTAGAGGGTAAATGTTTCGGGTTCTTCCTTGCGCCCGGTGCCGTGTTTGGTGCCTCTGCCAGCCTGCTACTCGGCCGCGCCGGGCGTGAGCTGCAGCCCGACCGTGAAGCCGGGCCACAGGCGGCGGTACGGCGCCACGCTCTCGGCCAGCGGCAGGTCGTAGAGCGTGACAGAAGAGCCGTCCACGTCGTCAGACGTCCACCAGGCGAGGTTGGGCCCGGCCGTGACCGCCAGCCAGCGCGTCAGCCTGTACCCGACGGTCGGGCGGATGCGGGTCAGCAGGCCGAAGCCCGATGTTTCGGCGAACCAGTCCGGGCCGAAGAACACCGACTGCGTGGTCACGTCGACGTCCACGAACAGCCGGTCGAACGGGAAGTGAACGCCGATGCCGATGCCGGCGAACAGGCGCGCGCTGTCGGCCGGCGTGTAGCCGACCGTGAACACGTTGTAGACCCGGCGCGTGCCCGCTTTCAGGGCGATGGCGGCAAGGGGCGCGTCGCTCGCCTCGACGCAGACATCGAACCGGCCCTCGTCGGCAATCGACACGAAGCCGAACGACCAGTCGGATTGGCCGGCAATGTTCACGAATCCGAGCTGGACCCCGTCCGACCGGTCGGCGATGTTCACGAAACCGAGCTGGGCGAACCGGTTGCGGCCGGCCGCGTTGACGAAGCCGAGCTGGGCAATGGCCTCGCCTTCGCAGATGTTCGCCGGGCCGAGCTGAACCCCGCGCAGGCTGCCGCCGCACACGTTCACCCCGGAGGCGACCTGTGCGCCGGTCACATCCCCGCCCGCGACGCAGGCCCCGAACGCCGCCTGCAGACCCGTAAGGTCGCCGCCGGCGATGGTTGCGCCGAAGGCGACCTGCGCCCCGTGTACCGAGCCGCCCGCGACCGACGCGCCGAAAGCGGCCTGCACGCCGCGAAGGCTGCCGCCGCAGGCATTGGCACCGAACGCGGACTGGAACCCGGTCACGCCGTAGCGCACCGAGTTGAACAAGCCGCCCAGTTCCACCCCCTCAAGCGCCCCGAGCCGTCCGCCGAGGATGTTGAGCGAGAAGTTGCTCCTGACCCGGCCGGCCGACAGCCAGTTGGTCGAGACAGGGGGGATGAGCGAGACTGAAACCGGCCGGTAGATGAGCGCAGGCTGGGTCTCCCACTTGCCTGACACCTTGACCCCGCTCTTCTGGGCCGCGGCGAACGACAGAACGAGCAGCAGCGCTGCGACGATGCGAGAAGTCTTGCCTGACACGGTTACCTCCTCGGGTTGAGAACAGCAGGCGCAGAGTATAGCGCTTACCCGGTCCAGTCAAGCAAGCGGGCAGGCGGGCGAGACCGGAGGTTGGACGTTCGTCCGAGGACCGCAGGTCGGAGTGGGTTCAGGGATCAGGGGTCGGGGTTCGTGGGACAGGGGCAAGGGGAGAGGGATGAGGAGCGTGGGACGAGGTCGAAT
>JAWOHG010000028.1:0-8692 GCA_046485245.1 bacterium | reverse complement strand
CCGCGTCGCGCAGCATCTTCACGCCGGTAGCGGCGATGGGGTCGGTGATAATTACTTTCAAGGGGTCCTCCAGTTATCAGTTAGAGCCTAGCGCCCAATGGTAGCGATTGGCAGGGTGAAGTCAACTTGGCGGCCCGGCTTCTGGTCGGCGCCAACTGCTCACTGTGCTCTGTTCACTGTTTACTGCTGGCTGTTAACTCGACTTCGCCGTCGGCAGGACTGCAGAATCGGCGCAGCGTCCCCGGGTTTCCCCCAGGCTCGAGGGCCGCAGCTCGGGCTACCGTTGCGTTACTACGTGTACGCAATCAGAGTTCAGGTAGTACCTTTCCAGGTGCTGCCGCCAGACCAGCAGCCCGTTCAGGTCCACGATGACGTCCAGCTCCAGGATACCGTTCGGCCTCACGGTATCCGGCACCATATCCACGATGTCCAGCCCGCCCCCGTACACTTGCACGCTGTCTCCCGACGCGAAAGTCGCGGTGCTCCGGCGAAGGTCGAACTGGAGGGACCACGGTCCGTAACGGTCCATCTCGCCGTATCGTGTCGTGTCGCCGCCGTACTCAAGCTGGTACCCGACGTAGTGTTCGATGGTCGTCGTGCAGGTGTGCACCCCGGAATCGGGGTACACGAACTGTATCGAGTCGGGTAAGGTGCCGATAATCACCTCGCTCCTCGTGAGCTTCTCGCCTTGGTGACGCCGGGCGAACTTCACCCCATAGTTCAGCACGACCGAGGTCGTGCCGAGAGTATCCGCGGCGTGGTTGATGGTCCGGAAGTGCAGCACCAGGGGGTGCTCGTGATGGTCCCTCAAGTACGGGTCACCCGAATTGTAGTCTTCGGGGCCGCAGCCCGGGAGGATGTACAGGCAGGCGAACATGGCTAACGCGATGAGGCGATGTGTCATTGCCGTCCTCCGTCAACGCCGCTTGCCGATGACATACAGCCTGTCACTGCTCGCGTAGTAGGCCGAATCGCCGCTCGGGTGAATCTCCAGACCTTCCAGAGAACGGGTAGCGTCCGCATAGTCGCATTATCGCGCAGATGGTCGGCAGCGCTCATCACCTAGCCCTCCCGCACCGCGTCCGCTTAGCGGAACACCTGCGCTGAATCCACGTCCACGACTAGCGAATCCGACCACGCAGACTCCCTCATGGACCTGTCGCGCGCCGTAGCCCTGATTGCGTAAGTCCCGGCTTCGTAATACGTGTGTATGAACTCCACGGCGTGACCGCTCGGGAGAAAGGCCCACCAATTCATGGGCGTGCCATCTCCCCAGTCTACGAGAATGGCAACGCTGTCACCGTCAGGGTCTTCTGCAACGAGGGAGTAGGTCAGCACCTCCCGCACCGTCCCCGTCGCCGGGCCGGTCACGATGGGCACGGCGGGAGGCTTGTTGAACAGGCTGCACTTGACTCCAAGCAACAGCGTGGCCGACGCGAGAGCGACGGCGATGATAGCGGCGGGCCTCGCGGCCTTACCGCTGGTTGACCGGTCAGATGTTGGCTTGCTCATACGGCAGAATCCTCCTTAGGACTGATGTCCGTCAACCCGGCAATCCCCGCCGGGGAGAAATCAGGGGACGCTTCCCGATTCACGCGCTTCGGATTGATGTGCGGGGCGCGGCCGGGCGGGATGCTGCCGGCCGGGGTTCCTTGTACGCTTTCGCGTTCCACGTGGCGATTGTAGGGTGTGTGTGCTGTCTGTCAAGACGACGCGGAGACGAAGCCTGACGAGAGCCAACCGTGGGACAGTCCCGTCGCCCCGGTCCGCTTGCGACAGTCCCGGGTTTGCCGGCGAGGGATTTCTCCACGCGGCGGAGAACCGCCTTGGTCGAAATGACGGAAGCGCGGCAGCGGAGGAATGGGTGGGGAGAGCGGAGTTCGGTGCGGTGGTGAGAGCCGGGTGCGGGCAAGCGGGCTGGTTCACGGACAGGCGGGGTCAGGGCGGGACAGGTTGACCCTCGGGCGCGGCATTGGCGCGGGCGGCAGGGCAGGTAGTCGCCGGAGTTCGGGCTAAGCCCGCGGGTCGGCCGGTGGCGAGTGCTGTACGCAATTGTCGGCCTGAACCGATGCCGAATTCTGTACCCGATAGTCAGTTTCATTCTCAAACCGATAGTCTGGGGTAGAGTCTGGCTGGTCGTCTGCCCGGTTCAGTGGTCCATCCAGTCGGAAGTGCAATGGGCCGTCCGATGCGGCGTCTTCTGGCGCGTGCAATGCGCGGTCTTCTGGCGTGTCCTCTGACTTGTCCTCTGCGGCATCTTCTGGCGAGTCTTCTGGCCGGTCAAGTGGCGTATCTAGAGGCACATCCAGTGCCGAGTCCTCTGGCCGGTTCAGAGGACTAAGGCCAGCCCCCAAGCAGTCCGAGGGTCGTGGGGAGGCCGCCCACCTCACGGGAGGGCGCATCCCGCTCGCACCGGGCCGGCGTAGCATATGTCTGCGCGGGAGGTGTCACGGCGGGGTCAGGGAATGGCAGGATGACACTACAGGTAGAGGGGGGAGTGAGTCCCGGGGTCAACCTGTAGACCAGCAGTGCGGCGAACTTGGTGACGAGCCCGATGACGACGTCGACGGCCAACCTGCGGGCAAGCGACGGCGTGAGCGTGGGTCCAAGCGTGGGTCTGAGCCCGGACGCAAGCCGTGCGGAGATGTCGTTGACGAGGCGAGTCTTGAACCTTCGGGCGACAGCGGCGGCGAATCCGATTTTGACGAAGGCGGTCAGGAGTGATGCGACGGCAGGCCCAAGGCCCGTGGTCGCCCTGCGCCCGGCGCGGGGTTTGTCTTGCGCCGAGGGCGGCGAGGCATTGACGGCGGCGGGCGTCCGGCTAGACTGCCGGAGATGGCACGCGGTAAGCGCAGGCATGGCCCGGTAACCGACGGCGGCGGGGCGGGGCGATGCCCGGGGTTGTCCGTGGAGGAGAAGCGGCTTGTCGAGTTGCACGCCCGTCGGCTCGTCGGGGAGCGCCGCATCAGCGGGCTGAACGTGGCGCGTGACTGCTATGCCGAGATACTGCGTCTGCACGCCCGCCGGCCCGGCCACCGTCCGTCACCCCTGACCTTCAGTTCCGTCTATACGTATATCAAGCGCACGGCGACCCGGCTGGGAAGCGCCCCGGTGGGGATGGACTGGAGCCCCGCGGAAGACCGTATCGTCGAGCGGTTCGCAAGGGCTTTTGTCGAAGGTCGAACGGACGGGATGGCTGATGCGCAGCAGGCGTGCGCAGCGGCGCTCCGGCAGCACGCCAGCCGGCCCGGCCGAAAGACGTTGCAGGCTCGGTCCAGCAATGCCGTCCGCGGCCGTATCCAGAAGTACGTTTCGGCGTTCGGGCTCCCGGCCGTAGGCCGCCTCTACACGGCGGCCGAGTCGCGTATCGCCGAGCGCTACGTGCGGGACGTCATCGCCGGGCGATATCGAATCGTGGAGTCGGCTTCCAGGGAGCTGTACTCCCGCCTGATGGTCTTGTACCGGCGGCAGGCCGCGAGGCGTGGGGCCGTCATCCGGCCCGCCGGGCGGAGCTTCGAGGCTGTCGATGGATGGCTCCGAGTCCTGCTCAGGCGGACCGGCTGGCGGCGCCGCAACGCACGGCGCTGGCAGCCGGTCGAGCGGCGCATTGCGGCTAAGTGGCTGGCGCGCTGGCGGCGGTTCAGCACTGCGGTCCGGCCGTGGTCGATCGAGGACACTGCGCGTGAGTTGCGCGATGACCTCGCCAGCCGCGGGTTCTTTCGCACGCAGGAATCGTGCAGCGGCGAGCTACTCCTGCAGAAGGCCGGCCGGATTACGGCCGAGAAGTTCGTGGACCAGCCGCCAAAGCCGGAGCGGCCCAAGCCCGGCCCGACGCCGCTTCGCGGCCGGAAGTCACAGACTCCGCTCCAGTAAGCAGGGCCGTGAGTGGCGCGGACCCTGTCCCGCGCCCGAGTTGGCCGCCCGACTTCCCTCGGGCGGCTCTGGCGTTTGGGGGCAGGCCCGCTCAGTCTGTCAGCGTACCAGCACCAGCCGCTTGGCGCCGTCGGGTTCGAGCAGGTGGTACACGCCGCGGGCAAGGCGGCCCGGCGTTGCCCTCCGGCCCGAAGCGTCGTAGAGCGTCACGCCGGGCGGGATTCGTGCCGCGCCGGCAATCAGGGTCGGTCTGCGGCGGGCCGGCCGGTGCAGTTCGCCGGCTTCAGCGATGCCGGTCGGGGTGTTCTGCCACCAGGTGAGCCGGCCGAGCGCGCCGGCGCTCGCGACGTCCACGCGCTGGTCGCGGTTGAAGTCCGCGACCGCGACCGCGGCCGCCTGGCCGTAGCCCGTGCAGATTACCTGCTTGACGAACGCGGCGTTGCTGTCGTTTCGCCACCAGGCGAGCTCGTTGCGCCGGAGCGCGGCGCCGACCACGTCAAGGTCGCGGTCGCCGTCGACGTCGACGGCGCAGAGCGAGATGGGAGCGCTGAATGACGTGCCGACCTGGCGCTTCTCGAACGACTGGCTGCCGTCGTTCTGGAACAGCCAGACCCGGTAGTCTTCGAAGCCGCCGGCGAGGATGTCCATCGCGCTGTCGCCGTTCACGTCGGCGGGGCAGACCACGCAGGCGTCGGGCAGGGTGTTGTCGACCGGGTGTCGCGTGAAGTTGCCCGTGCCGTCGTTTTCCCACCACGATACGTCGTCGGGCCCGGCCGCGGTGGTGACGAGGTCGACGTCCCGGTCGCGGTCGACGTCGGCGACGGCGATGCCGTGCGCGCCGACGTAGCCGGATGCGATGACGTGGCGGGTGAAGCCCTGCGCGCCGTCGTTCTCGAACCACTGGACCTGGCCCGAGTTGAAGGCGGTCGCGGCGACGTCGATGTCTGAGTCGCCGTCGAAGTCGGCGGCCACGGCGTTGATGGCGCAGTCGACCGAGTCGGCGACCGGCCGGCGCGTGAAGCCGCCTTGCCCGTCGTTCTCCCACCAGGTGACGTCGTCGGCGACGCAGGCGGCGACCAGCAGGTCGAGGTCGGTGTCGCGGTCGATGTCGACCGCGCAGACCGAGTTGACGCCGGCGTACGCGGAGTCGATGACACGGGGAGTGAAGCCGCCCGCGCCGTCGTTCTCGTACCAGGCCAGCTTGTTGTCCACGCTGGCGGTCGCGGCGAAGTCCGCGTCGCCGTCGCCGTCGAGGTCGGCCGCGCAGACCCAGCAGCCGCCGGTGAAATGAGTGTCGAGCGGGTGCTCGACCCAGCCGACCGCGGCGGCGAGCGAGCCGGCCATGAACAAGAGAGTCAGGTTTCGTTTCATCAGTTCCTCCTGTGAGTGGCCGTCAGGATTGAGCGCATCTCATCTGACCACGACCAGCCTTGAGTTGCCGGCGCCGGCCGCAATGTAGACACCCGGGCTGAGCCGCCCGGTCACGCGTCGGCCCGTTGCGTCGTAGACGGCTGTCCCGGCTCGTCCTGCCGCCGCCCCGACCGTCGGCGACGGGGAGAGCGTGCGGATGCGGCCGGGGCCGCCGAGTTCGGCGACCCCGGAAGGGACCTGCTCCCACCACGTGAGCCGCCCGGCGAGCCCGGCGCTGAGGACGTCCACGTCGCTGTCGCGGTCCAGGTCGACCCCGAAGATCGAAGCGGCCTGGCTGTAGGTTGACGTGATTGCCTGCTTGGTGAACGCGGTGTCGCCGTCATTGCGCCACCAGGCCAGTTCGTTGCGGTTGAGCGCCGCGCCGAGAACGTCGATGTCCGTGTCGCCGTCGACGTCCGTAGCGTGAACCGAGAACGGGCAGTAGAACTGGGTGCCGACCGTGTAGCGCGTGAAGCCCTGGCTGCCGTCGTTGCGGTAGAGCACGACCCGGTTGTCGTCGTTGCCGGCGGCCAGGATGTCCATCGCGCCATCGCGGTTGACGTCGGCCGGGCAGACGAAGTGAGCCCCGGGCAGGGTGTTGTCGATGACGCGGCGGGTGAAGCCGCGGTTGCCGTCGTTCTCCCACCACGACACGTCGTCGATCCAGTAGGCGGCGGTGACGATGTCGGTGTCGCGGTCGCGGTCCAGGTCGACGGCGCTGATGTAGTGCGCGCCGTTGTAGCTGTCGGACAGGACGTGCCGGGCGAAGCCGCCCTGGCCGTCATTCTCCCACCACGACACGTCGTCGCCCTCGTAGGCGGCGCCGAGCACGTCGATGTCCGAGTCGCCGTCGACATCGCCCGCATGCACTGTCACGGCGCAGTCGTAGCCGACCGCAATCACGTGCCGGGAGAAGTTGCCCTGTCCGTCGTTCTCCCACCACGAGATGTCGTCGGCAATCCAGGCCGCGGTCACGAGGTCCTGGTCGCCGTCGTTGTCCACGTCGGCGGCGAAGACACAGTGGGCCCCGGCGTAGGTCGAGTCGACCACGTGCAGCGTGAAGCCGCCGCCGCCGTTGTTCCTGTACCAGACCAACTGACTGTCCACGTCGGCAGCAGCCACGATGTCCACAAAGGAGTCGGAGTCCACGTACGCGGCCGTCACGGAAACACCGCCGGCGAAGTGCGAGTCGAGCGGGTGTTCGACCCAGCCGACCGCGGCGGCAAGCGAGCCGGCAATGAGCAGGACCAGGGTGCTATGCTTCATCGTTTCCTCCCGGCGCCGGACGCAATGCCTGCGCGTGCCTCATCGGACCACCACGAGCATCGTGCTTCCTGTCCCGGCGGCGACGTAGACGCCCGGGCTGAGCCGCCCGGTCACGCGCCGCCCGACCGCGTCGAAGACGACCGCCCCGGGGCGGCCCGGCAGAGTCCCGACCGCGGGTGACGCGCAACGGGCGCGGGCGCGGCCGATTGCCCGGGTCTGTGGCGGCTGAGGCTCGGCAATCCCGACCCGGCCGAGTGAGTCGGTCTTGACGAGCCAGGCGTCGGCACCGCCCGCTCCGGAAGAGCGCGTCCAGCCGCCGAGCGTAAAGCCGCCGTCGACCGTCGCTGCTACCGAGTAGGCCCGCTCCTCCGCGTCGCCACCGAACGCGCGGGTCCAGAGCGTGTCGCCGCGGGCGTCGGTGCGGACGAGCCAGGCGTCGTAACTGCCCGCGCCGAACGAGTTGGTCTGCCCGGCGAGGGCGAAGCCGCCATCGGCGGCCAGGTCGACCGAGTGGCCGAGGTCAGAAGTCGCGCCACCGTATGTCCTGGTCCAGAGCGTGTCGCCGCGGGCGTCGGTGCGGACAAGCCAGAAGTCGGATTCCCCGGCGCCGTAGGAGAAGGTCGAGCCGGCGACGATGTAGCCGCCGTCCGGGGTCTGCCGGATGGCGTGGCCGTAGTCGTTGCCGGCGCCGCCGTACATCCGGGTCCAGAGCGTGTCGCCGGCGTCGTCGAGCTTGATGAGGTAGATGTCGCCCGCGCCGGCGCCGAACGACTTGGTCCAGCCGCAGACGATGAAGCCCGAATCGGCGGTGGCGGCGACCGAGAAGGCGTACTCCTCGCTGGAACCGCCGTACGTCCGCGTCCAGAGCGTGTCGCCCTGAGCATCGGTGCGAATGGCATAGATGTTGGGACGACCGGAGCCGTAGGAGAAGGTGGCGCCGGCGATGATGAAGCCGGAGTCAGGGCACTGGTCGACGGCGTAGCCGAGGTCGTCGGAGTTGCCGCCGTACGTCCGGCACCAGGATGAGTCGCCACGGGCATCGGTCTTGAGAAGCGTCACGTCGGCGCGACCCGAGCGGATGGCGAACCCGACCACGGCGCAGCCTCCGTCAGCAGTCGCGACGGCTCTGAAGCTCAGGTCGTCGGCGTCGCTGCCGAAGACCCGGGTCCAGAGAGTCTCGCCCGTCGCGTCGGTGCGGACGAGATGCGCGTCGCCTGCGCCCGAACCATACGAGTAGGTGTAGCCGGCTAGGAGGTAGCCGTCACCGGTTGCGACAGCGGTGTGGCCGAAGTCGTCGGCAGCGCCGCCGTATGTGCGGGTGAAGGAGACCTGCGCCGCGAGGACGGCGGGCAGGAACAGCGCGAGCAGGGCGAAGCGGGGGGCTGTCTGGTTCATCGGCCGATGGTAGAACCGGGCCGTGACAGAGTCAACGCGCAGGGCGTGTCGGCACGGTAGGCGGACGGACGAGCGTCCGGGAGGGAGGAGGCGGGGCGGACGAATGCAGAAGTCAGAAGGCAGAACGGTGAATGCAGAGTACCTGAAGAACGCTGCGAGTGGTGGGCGGGTTTGGGAGAATGGGCTAGCGGACGAGGACGCCGGGCATGTGCCTGAGGACTTCAGGGAGGTCGTCGCTCCACCAGTAGCCCCAGCCATTGCTCCAGAGTCGAGCCACCGGCATCGGCGAGCTGAACTCGTCGCGTACAACGACAGGACTCCGGCCGTGTTGGGCCGCCAACGGTCGACTCTGCACTTGTAGGGCGTGTACGATGGCGTGCCAGTCGCGGCCGGCCAGCATCTCAGTCCGGCGCGTGACGGCCTCGGGAGAGGCCAGCAACAGCGCCAGCAGGAGCGATATCACACCCAATTGTGACCTGTAGCCGGACGGAAGTCAATAGGCAGTCGTTGGGCCGAGGGCTGGCGACGATGCAGAAGTCAGAAGGCAGAGTGGTGAATGCAGAATGTCCTGCCGTACGCCGTCAGCCTTAAGCTGTCGGCTGTAAGCCGTTAGCTCGTCTGCATCAGGCGCGGGGGGCGGAGGCCGGTGAAGACCTCCTCATCCAGCATATAATCTTCTGGCTGGCCAAGAACCGCAATAACCTCGTCTACTTCTTTGGTGCCAATTACCTGCCTGTCTGTTTTTATC
>JAWOHG010000217.1:0-6048 GCA_046485245.1 bacterium | reverse complement strand
CGTCGTTGCGCAGGATTTCCAGGTGCGAGCTGCCGGGCTGGTTGTGGAACACGGCGAGATCCACGTCGCCGTCCGAGTCGAAGTCGGCGCCGAAGAGCGATATCGGGTCGCCGGCCGTGCCGGTGAACACCGGCGCGGCGAATCGGCCCACGCCGTCGTTCATCAGAATCGCGACCGCAGCCGGGATGTTGGCGGTAACCGCAACGTCGATGTCGCCGTCCGAGTCGAAGTCGGCGGCCCAGGTGCCTCGCACCTCGGAACCGGCCGGGAAGTCGTTGGGCGCGCCAAACACGCCCCGCGCGTTGCCAAAGTCCCACGTCGCGAACGTCCAGCCGTAGCCGCCGAGCCCGCCGCCGCGCACAGACCGAATTCGCGAGGTCAGGACTGCGGTGACCTCTTCGCCGGCGGCGAAGTCAGCGAACGGGTCGAGCCGGGCGGTCAGCGCGGCCGAGTCCCAGTTCGTCGCGCCGAAGTGCGCTCCGGTCATCGAGCCGAAGGCCTTGAAGCTGGCCGAGTCGAGGGTCGCGGGGTCGAGCGGGACGGTGAACTCGGCGGAGAGCGTCGTGTCGGGCGGCACGGCGGGCGAGTAAGGCAACGGCGCGGCGGAGACCACGCGCAGGGCGTAGTAGTTGAGCGCCGTCACGGCCTGGGTGCCGCCGCCAACGACCAGGTCGATGTCGCCGTCGGCGTCGAGAGAGGCGGCGGCCAGTGCCGTAACACTGACGAGACTCAGGCAGCGGACTGCGGGGTCGAAGGTGCCGTCGCCGCGCCCGCGCAACAGCGACACGATGCCCGAGTCCAGCCCGGGCACGGCGATGTCGAGCCGCGCATCGCCGTCGAAGTCGGCAACCGCGAGCCGGCCCGGCCGGCCGGCCAGGGGGTACTCTCTGCGACCCGAGAAGGCGCCGGTTCCGTCGCCCAGCATTGTCAGCACGCGGCGCGCGAGGTCAATGGCCACTATCGCGTCGAGGTTCCCGTCGCCATTGATGTCCGCAAGCGCAACGTCGGCCGGATGCATTGCGGCTGCAAAGCGACCGGAGCGTTCGAACGTGCCGTCGCCATTGCCCAGCAGTACCGACAGGTCGTCGTCAACCCGGTTGCCGGTGACGATGTCGGGCCGACCGTCGTTGTTCACGTCGCCGACCGCTGCGACCTCGGATTCCCCGCCGGACGGGAACGTCCGGATAGTGGTGAAGGTACCGTCACCGTAGCCCCAGAACACGCCGACCGAGTCCGAGCCGCCGTTGGCCGCCACGAGGTCAAGGTGGCCATCGAGGTTGACGTCAGCCGCGTCGATGTCGCAGGGCGGGGCGATGCAGAAGTACTCTACTGCCGGCGAAAACTCGCCGCCGCCCAGGCCGATCCAGACGGCGATCGCCGCGCCGGTCAGTTCGTAGGCGGCGGCGAGGTCGACTATCGAGTCGGAGTTCCAGTCCCCGGCGATGATCGCCGAGACACGGCCCGCAGCAAGCTGTCTGTGCAGCGTGAGGCGACCAGTTCCGTCGTTGAGGTAGATGTTGGCTCCGGACCAGCCGCCTGCCGCGTCGATGTCGCCGTCACCGTCCAAGTCAGCTGCACACAGGCATCGATTGGAGGCGGTTCCGCTCGCGTGGATGGTGTCGGCGAAGACGCCCGAGCCGCCGGAGACGGCGGCGGTGAAGCCCCACGAGTAGCCGCCCAGCGAGTCGCCGCCCGAGGAGAGAACCGACTTCGTGAGTATGGCGGTCGCGGGTTCGCCGGGCAGGAGGCCGGCAGCCGGCTCGATCGTGACGACGCGCGAAGTCGTGTCGTAGCTCACCGTGCCCCAATGCCAGCCGGTGAACGCGCCGTGAGCGCGGAAGGTCGCGCCGGAGAGGGTCGCGGGGTCCATCGCGACGTTGAACCCGGCCGCGATGTCGACGAGCGGTTCGCAGGCCGGGTCGTTCGCTGTGGGGATGAGCGTGACCACGAGCGGCCGTTCGGACGGCGCGGCCGGGCCGCCATAGGCGCCGATGTCGCAGCGCGAGCCGTCCGGGTCGTTGTACTGCGGGGCCGGGTTGCCCGAGTCGATGCAGGGCGAGCCGGGCTGGAGGTGGTAGTCGGCCGCCGCGGTGTCGGCATACAGCGGGTCGTGCGATATCGACCCGATGCCGGGCGTGGCCTGGTGGTAGTCGGTGGCGTTGCCCCACACGCAGTTGTAGGTCAGGCTCGGGGGAGTGCCGCCGGACGGGCCGTAGACGCCGTAGAGCGAGTTGCCGGTCACGATGTTGTTCATCATCACCGGGCCGTAGCCGGAGTAGTCGTACAGGCCGATGCGGTTGGCGTGAATGGTGTTGTTGACGATGGTCGCGCCGGCGCCGGTCGAGACGCCGTCGTAGGTGTTATGGTCGACGATGCAGTTGCGCACGAGCGCGGCGCTGCCGTTCCAGAGCGCGACGCCGGCGTCGTTTGCCGTGATGCGGCAGTGGGCGATTTCGGGCCGCGCGCCGGAGTTGCAGAACACGCCACCGCCGCCGGGCATCCCGCCGCCGTTGGCCGCGCCGCGGACCGTGAAGCCTTCGAGTTTCGTGTCGGGGCCGATGGCGTTGCCGACTGCGCGCACCACGTCGCCCGGGTCGCCGTTGCCGTCGATGATGCTTCGGCCCATCCCGGCGCCGCGAACGACAACGCCGGCCTTGAGGTTGATTTCCTCGACATAGGTGCCGGCCGCGACGAGCACGATGTCGCCGGAGCGTGCGGCGTCGATGCCGGCCTGGATGGTCGGGTACTGGCCGGGCACGTGGATGATGTCGGCCGCGGCCCGGACGCAGAGCAGGGTTACGAGAGCGAGCACGATGCGCTTCATTGTGGTTCCTCCAGTGCCGGCAGGGGCCGGCTGCGACAATATAGGCCGCGGCGCGATGAGCGCAAGCGGTCGCGGGGCTTGACCCGGCGGGGGTACGGCTATAGCCTGAGGCGATGCGAACGCGACAGCAAACGAGCCCGGCCGCCGGGCCAAGCCAAAAGTCAAAGGCCACAACGGCTCACGGCTTACAGCTTACGGCTGACTGCAGGAGAACAGGAGAGCGCGCGAAGTCAAAGGCCAAAAGTCAAATCGCAAAACTGCTGACGGTCGCGCTGCTGTCGCTGGTCTCGGTCGCGGCGGGCCGGGTGGTGCAGCCGGAGTTCAGGCTCGGGGCCGGGCTGCTGCACGAACCCGGCGTGACGACGCGCGGCCTGTTGCGCGGCCGGGTCGAACTGGAGTCGCTGGGCACGTGGAAGCAGTCATTCCTGGTCGGCGGCAACGTCGCGTTCGCGGCGCTGGACAACCCGGGCCTGGCCCACTACGGGCTGGACGCGTCGGTGCGCCTGATTCCCTACTCCTATTTCCACACGCGGTTCGTCCTGTTCGCGCACCACGATGAGTGGGGGGACTGGCGGATCGGCGAAAACCGCGTCGGCGGTTACGTGACGCTGGGCGCGTGGGCGGTGCCGTGGTCGCGCATCCGGCTGGACGCGGGCGCGGCATACCGCGCGCCCCAGTTCGGGGACGGCTACACCAACGCGCTGCGTCTGAGAAGCGACGCGGGCGAGTGGGCCGTGCTGTACGGTGCGCGCTGGGCTTTTCTGGCCGACCACCGTTCCGAGGCCGCGGTCTGGCTCTCCAACCACGACGAGTTCACGGTGCAGACGCCGCAGTTGGTGCCGTTCGGGCTGGACGGCTGGTGGCGAGTCGCGCGCGGCGTGACGGCTTTCGGCCGGGTCGGCACCGGCATCAACGGCGTATCCGGGCTGCTGCTCTCGTTTTCGGAGCTGCGCGCCGAGGCGGGAGTGAAGGTCGAGTTGTGAGGCCGGGATGAGTAACCACAAAGACACGCGAGATTGTCGATTGTCGATTGTCGATTGTCGATTCCTTCGTGGCCTTCGTGGCTTGGTGGTGACTCTGCCTGCGCTCGCACTGCTGCTCGTCGCGTGCGAGTGGGACGCGGGGCAGTTCCTGTTCCACCCGACGGTCGAGGAGCGGATGGAGGAGAACCTCTCGGGCGCGCTGCCGGCACCGCAGCCGGTCGCGGTGAACCCGGACTCGTTCACGTTCGCCGTGTTCGGCGACCCGCAGATACACTCCGACCTCGAGCACCGGCTGGGTGTGTTCGCGGACAGCGCCCGCGCCCAGGGACTGGATTTCTTCTGCGTGCTCGGCGACCTGACCCACGACGCGTACGTGTCCGAATACAACACGGTGCGCAGCCAGCTCGACGCGGTCGGCATCCCCTACTACGTCACCATCGGCAACCACGACCTGTACAACCGCGGCGGCTGGGAACGGTTCACGGGCCATTGGGGGCCGAGCGCCTACTCGGTCGCCATCGTCGACAAGCTGAAGCTCATCTTTCTCGACACCGCCGACGGGATGCTGGGTGAGACCCAGTTCGACTGGCTGGAGGGGCAGCTCGACGACGACAGGCAGTACCACAAGGTCGTCTGCACCCACTTCCCGATTTACTGCGGCGAGCGGCCGTTGTGGGGCCGGCTGGCCCGGGCCGATGAGCGCTACCGCCTGCTGAGCCTGCTGCACTCAGGCGGGGTCGAGACCTATTGCGCGGGCCACATCCACGCCTGGCGCCACGACTACATCGACAGTCTCGACCACTTCGTCGTCGGCACGATGCCGGCGCGCAACGAGTACTTCGACTACGGCAAGCCCGGGTACCTGCTGTTCAGTCTAGTGCGCGACACCCTGACCTGGCGGCGGGTCGAGTTCGAGTAACCGGCGTCCCCAAGAACAGCCAACAGCGGGCCGGCCGGCGCGACGACGGCTGCGCCGGTCAATGGGCTGACTGCTGTCGGACAAGTTTGACCGGTCCGGGCGCGGAAGCGCGCCGCGACGACGGCGCCCGCACCGGCACCGGCCAACTCCGCGTCTGTTGCGCCGGTCGCTTCTCCGCTGCTCGCACCGACAACCGCGCCGGCAAACCCCGCGCTCATTGCCCTGACTTTGAGATTCCGCTTCGCCCCGGCCCTTGCTTGGACATTCGGAATCGGCAATTCGTCATTGTCCTCGCCGGTCTTTGCTTGGGAGTTGGGACTTGGGCTTTGGGTGTTTGTCGCGTCCATCGTTGCGGCGATGGATACGGCCCGGGGGGCGGTCCCCCGGACTGTATCATTGAGGTCGCCTTTTTCGGTTTTCAACTTCCGTCCCGCCTGCAAGTCATCGACAGTGCGTTAGCTAACGGCTATCGGCTCACGGCGGGCAGCAGGAGTCGAGAACGGAACGTCACAAATCGCCCTTGGCCCGGCTCCAATGTGACGCGCACGTGAAAGCGGGCGGCGGGGTTGCCCCCGCCGCCGTAGTCTGAAGTCGGTACTCTGCTACTCGATAACCAGTTTGCGGGTGCCGGCTAAGACCCTTCGACTCAGCGCCTGCGGCGCTTCGCTCAGGGTGACTTCGTCCGGCATCGTCTACTGGATGACCAGCTTGACGTTGGCTGATGAGCCGACCGAAGTCAACTTCACCAGGTACACGCCGGCGCTCAAGCTGCGCAGGTCGAGCTGGGTCGAGCCGCGCCGGCTGACCGCGAGGCTGCGGGTCAGCACGGTCCGCCCGGTCACGTCAAACACCCGCAGCGTCGCCGGGCCGGCGGCAGGCAGGACGAAGCGCAACGTGGCCGCACTGCCGGCCAGCGGGTTGGGCCCGATGCTGAAGCCGGCAGCCCGGACTGTCTTCTCTGCCATCACGCCGGAGCGGTCAGGCCGGGAGGAGAGCATTGCCGCGGGGTCAAACCGCCAGAACTCGGCGGTCTTGTTGCCCTTCAGCGCGTACAGCACGGTCCCGTCAGTGGTGATGCTGCCGCCCGCCTTCACCCGCTTCTTCTTGCCCGTCGTGCCGACCGCGGGGATCGTCTCTTTCTCGGCCCAGGTGCTCGTGGCGATGTCGTAGGCGTAGAAGTCCTGCGTGTTGCCGCCCTTCAGCGCCCAGATCACGCCGTCGAGGAGCACCGCGTCCGACCCATCCTTGGCTTTCTTGTTCTTGCCGGTCTGCTGGTTGGCCAGCGGGATACCGGGCATCAGCGGGCCCCACGTGCTGGTCGC
>JAWOHG010000194.1:0-8708 GCA_046485245.1 bacterium | reverse complement strand
GCGGTCCTGCGCGGCCTGCTCGGGGCGAAACCGAACCTGCCGGTGGTAATGGTGACCGGGCACGCCTCCTATGAACTGGCGGTCGGGGCGATGAAGCTCGGGGCGTTCAACTTCGTCTCCAAGCCGGTGGATGACGAGAGCCTGCTGGCGATAGTCCGCAACGCGGTCGAGCGCGATTCGCTCCAGCGACGGGTGCGGCAGTTGTGCGAAGAGCTATATGAGCGGTTCGAGATGGTCGGCGGTTCCGAGGCGATGCGTCGGGTTGACGATGCCATCAGCCGGGTCGCGTCCTCCAATGCCGGGGTGCTCATCTGTGGCGAGAGCGGCACCGGCAAGGAACTGGTTGCCCGCGCAATCCACAAGCAGAGCCCGCGCGCCGGTCGGCCCTTCGTCAAGCTCAACTGCGCCGCGATACCGCAGGAGCTGGTCGAGAGCGAGCTGTTCGGGTACGAGAAGGGGGCATTCACCGGGGCGGGTGCGGCCAAGCGGGGCAAGGTGGAGGCGGCCGACAAGGGCACGCTGTTCCTGGACGAAGTCGGCGACATGGCGATGCACGCCCAGGCCAAGCTCCTGCGGTTCCTGCAGGAAGGCGAGTTCGAGCACGTCGGCGGAACCGGCACGCTGAAGATCGATGCCCGGGTGCTGGCCGCGACCAACAAGGTCCTTGAGGAGGAGATAGCGGCGAAGCGGTTCCGCGAGGACCTCTACTACCGGCTGAATGTCGTCACCATCATCGTGCCGCCTTTGCGCGAGCGCAGGGAGGACATACCCCTGCTCGCGGAGCACTTCCTCAGCAGGCTGAACGAACACGAAGGGCTGGCACGCAGGTCCCTCTCCGAAGGGGCGGGACACCTGCTGGCTTCCCAGCCCTGGCCGGGCAATGTCCGCGAGCTGGAGAACGCCGTCCACCGCATCGCGGTGATGGTGGACGAACCGGTACTGACCGCGGACAACATCCGGCCGTTCCTCCATCCCGACAGCTTCACCGGCGACAACAGCGAACTGCCCGACGACCTGCGCACTGCCCGGGCCGAGTTCGAACGCGAGCACATCCGCAAGGCGCTGGAGCGCACCGGTTGGAATATCGCGGCCGCATCCCGTCTGCTCGGTATCGAACGGC
Organism: bacterium; assembly: GCA_046485245.1. Taxonomy (GTDB): domain Bacteria; phylum Hydrothermota; class Tepidihabitantia; order Tepidihabitantales; family Tepidihabitantaceae; genus CBFGJX01. Next base: position 7,588 of record JAWOHG010000194.1, on the reverse strand, counting down.
CCTCACTTCACCGCAAGCTGGCCGAGCTCGGCATTGTCCGGGCCGAAGCCGGCCACCCGGCACAACCGTAACGATTCCGTTACAGCGCTGTCTCGCACCAGTGACGGCGTACCCTGCTGACGCCCTGCCCTGACCGCACGGGCGGCAGGGCTCACCGACGCTCTCAGGAGACCAGCACGCGCGGGCGCCGTGCCTGGAGCGACAGAGACGGGTCTCGCGGCGCGAACCCGCCGGCGCCATCGCGACCGTCGTAATGATGGCACGTCCTGTGCATTCAGTACCGGATGAGTCGGGGTGAGGTTACTCCGACACGGCGGCACCGGCCGGAAACGACGCAAGGCATCCCCGGCGCACGGATGTCAGGATTTCGGAGGAGACATGACAGCCAGCGAGGCATGGAAACGGGTCGCCAGCAGTTCAGTGGCGGTAGCTGCGGTCCTGACTCTCGCAGCCCCAACCGCGGTCGTCGCCCTCGGCGTCCCCACAATACCTGAAGTTGTATCGAACCACCTTCAGATCGGGACGCCACTGGATGACCTGTTTTCGGGAATGATGCAGCATGGACGGGATCCGCTTGCGGCACTCCAGGCGCTGAACCGAGACTACGAAGTCGGGAAGCAACGCCTGGCTGCGGCATTCGGAAGACAGAGGCTCATTGTCACCAACTTTCCTTTTCTGTCGGACGAGCAGAAGGAACAGAGCCTCAGAAGACTGAACGATAGTTACGAGAGACGGCTGAGCGAACTCACGCGTCGGTTTGACAGCGAGCGGGCCAAGCTCGCTGGATGCATGTTCTAGGCGTAGTGATGAAAGGACAAGCGATGAAGGTCTCAATCGGAGCACTGGCGACCGCGATAGCAGTTGTGGCCTTAGTTGCTGCGGTGCACGCCCAGCAGCCCGGCTATCCGCCGACCCGGGGCAATGTCACAAGGATGGACATGGCCCCGCAGGATTTCCAGCGACAAGGCCAGGTGGACATCCGGACCGAAACCGAGTTCGGAGCTTGCGTGGTAGGGGGCATCGGCGCGGCAGGCGCCAAGGTCTGCGTTTCCGAAAGAGGAACCGTATCTGTCGGCGCAAGCCTGCTCGGTGGACAGGCGACCATATACGCGAACCCGGGGACTTGGAATATGGGCGGCTGTGTCGGCGTCGGAGGCACGGCAGGGGTAGGGGTCGGTGCATCAGCTTCGGCTGTTGTCTGCGGTGACCGAGAGCAGGGGCTGGTGGTTAAGACATCGGTCGGGTCGGTTGCCGGGGAGGCAACCACGACGTACCGGGGCGGCAACAGGTAGAGGATGCCTGCAACTGATGACCATGTGCAGAAGCGGCGGCACCGAGCCACGGCACAAGATAGCCATCCCCAACGGTGCAGGGGAGAACGAGGAGCTAGAATGCAGCGTATAGGATGTGCTCTTTTCGCGATCGCCTGTGTCAGCGGAGCTATCTGGGCGGAGCAAGGATCCTCCAATTTGATAGTCGACATGCACCCATTCAACTACAGCGACGGCTCGGGGAGCGACGAGGCAGCTTCGTTCCAGCGAAGGCAAGGCGGCTTCGACGGTCAGCCACACTTCACGTTCGACGTGACTGGGGGCGTGTCGGCGTACTACATCTTCTTGTTTCCGGACCGATCAGATACCAAAGACCGACTGAGGAAATACGTGAAGAGCAACGAAGGCCTGAGCAAGCTCACGGGCTCGGCTTGCCCAGCCTACTGGTCACACGATGACCCTCGGCCCAACATTCGCGAGGGCCTGTGGGGCCGCATACATCTAGAGCCAGGCAAGACGATAATCGAGGACCTTCCTCCCGGAGGCTATTACATACTCCCAGCCGTCGAGTTCAACTCAAGCTGCTACACGCCGGGACACTGGTACCCAGCCTTCTACGACGAAAATGTGACTATAAACGGAGCTGACCTAACGCCGGTGCTCTGGTGCGGCCACTACGTTCAGCTCAGTGAAGGAGACACGGCGTGGGTCGAGGTCAGTCCCCAACCATTCAATATCTACTGGAGCAGCGCGTACACGATCGACCGGTTCGTAAAGGCGGCTATACTAGGAGTGTCCTACAGTGACCTCGCGCAGTAGGGTGAATACTGTGGGCGACGCCGTTCTAGAACCAGGGCGGCCGCATCAGTCTCTCGGCAGGAAGAGGGACGGGGAGCCGGACTGCAGTAGAAGGTGGTGCCAGAAGGAGGAGGTTACTTCTAGACGAACGCGACCGGCGATTGTTCTGGTCCTGCTGGCTCTGACATTCGGGGCGTATAGCGCCTCTGCCCTTCCGTATCATGTCAAGTACATTGACTTCTCGTCGGGTAACGCAGAGGGCGACATCGATCTCGTGGCTGGCGAGGGTGCAGAATTCAGCGCCCACGCGGATAACACCTCTCACATCCGCATTACGGTTAACGGTGGGTACGTATCGTTGAGATTCACGCTGCGTGACGATTGGTCAAGACCGGTCAACCTGATACTGATGCATCTGAGCTCGCACGCGGGTGATCACCCAGGCTACTCTCCCGTCGACATCATAGTCAACGGAACGAAGGTCTGCCGCGAGCAGGCCCCAGGTGCACGTTCTGTCAGCGAGACTGGTTCATACGGGATCGACAAGTACGACGTCACGGGTTTTGTGAGATCGGGACGAAACACACTCACACTGAGGATGTGCGACGACGCCCGTACACACTACTGGGTCAAGTGGCTGATGGTATGCTGCAACTAGCGGGACCGCCACGTGTTTCGAATCCAGAAGAGACGAAAGGGGTATGCATGCGTTTCTTGCTACGCACCATGACAAGCGCAAAGGGCAGGGTCGCTATTGTGACACTAACAATGCTACTGGCCGCTGGCGCGCTACGCGCTGAATGTGGCAAGTACTACTGCGATTACTATGGCAGCTTGGGGCCGTCGAGCTTCAAGATGCCCTGCCGTTGCGGCCGTGCTCAAACGCTCGGCGATTATACTTTCCTCGGTACCACAAGAAGGTCGTCCGACGAGGCCGCGGGCTACATACACACACACCTGCTACGGTGTTCGTATTGTGGCCATGACGTGGGGAACCCGATATACGCCAGCCCGAGCAGTCCGAGCTACGGTGGCTACAATCCCGGCGCCCAGAGCTGCTTCATCGCTACCGCCGCCTACGGCACGCCCGATGAGCCCGAGGTCGTTCTTCTCCGCTCCTTCAGAGATCAGCGCCTGTTAACAAGTGCGGCCGGTCGGCAGTTCGTTGCTGCCTACTACGCCTGCAGTCCGCCCATAGCCAGATTGATCGAGAAATCGCCGTTGGCCCGAGCCGCTACGCGAGTACTGCTACGGCCGGTCACAGGAGCTGTCAGGTACGCCGTTTATGGAACGGCGCGCCGACACGCGGACGGTCTTGAGCACGAATAGGCCACCAGCCGCAACTCCGTCTTGATGGCAACTCTGATGGAGGAGGGACGAGATGGCTAGAGCGAAGATAGTCTTCTCCGCAGCGTCGCTGATCACCGCGCTGTCCGCTGCGACGATGACCAACGTGCGTGCTTGGCGAACAGGCGACGATGACGTCGCCTTGTCGGCTACAGTGCAGGGCAAGTTCTCGTCGGTCCTGATGGGTTCGTTCGCACAGATCATCCAGGCGGCAATGGGGGGGAGCTGGAGGATACACTATAGGGCCGAGTTACGCCGGGAAGCTCCTGGATGGCCTGACAAGGTAGTGGCCAGCGATGTCTACACCTACAGGATGGACTTCCCCCTGTTGCCTGATGAGAGGGTCTCCGTCACTCTTTCTTCCAGTCAGCAGGGCGGGATCGCCTCCGCATCGGTCTCAGACGGTGAGGAACTGGCGAGTATCGTTCAGAATCTGGGGCGAATCGGCGGCAACAACCATGTCGTCCTGCCGTATCAATGGACCTCCGAAGACGGCGGGAGGGACTTTCACGTCCGCGTGAGGGCAAGCATGGACGTTCCTTTCGAGAGGGATGATGTCACAGAATGGCTCTCCAGTTCATCCTTCACGGTTCCCAAGGATGTGTGCCCAGCCGGCTCGGGTGAGACAAACCTGATCGAGGATGTTCGAGGAGTGCTTGGGATGAACAGCGCGCCACGCGTACCCGAATGCTGCTATGTGTCAGGCTATGAGGTCGAAAGAGGAGAGGTGCTCAATATTAGCTTCAGTAGCTTCGACCCGGACGAGGGGAACCGCTTTCGCATCCAAGTCCACTGGGGAGATGGGAATGCGGGAGTGAGCGACCTGATGGGCGGGTCAGCTGAGTGGTGTACTGCCACACTCCATCACCGCTTCTCTCTTTGCGGCGACATGCGCGTCTCCGCTCGGGCCGTTGACGAAGACGGCAAGGCATCCGAATGGTCTGCCCCAGTGATTATCGGCGTTCGATAATGAGCAGTAGACCCATCAAGCATGGTCTGGGCGGCACCGGCCGAACTCGAAGAGCAGGCACCCGAGGTGCGCGGGTGTTGAGGTGCGGGGAGGAAGAATGCTATCCTGTCTGATAGTACTGGTGCTCGCGATGGCGCCGGTTACGGCAGAGCCGACTCAGTCAGTCGGAACGGTTATCGTGGACGCGGAGTTGGACGCGGTTCCACAGAGAATGAACCTGCAGGGCTATCTGACGACCGCCGGGGGAGAACCGGTCAATGACACCCTGCAGATGGTGTTCAGGATCTGGCGGGGCGGGTCGGCTGTCTGGACCGAGACCCAGAACGACCGTGTTGTGCACAATGGTCTGTTCAGCGTGGGAATGGGCAGTGTGACGCCGATACCGTCTAGCGTGTTCGAGCCCGGGACACCGTGTTCCCTGGAAGTCACAGTAGCCGGGACGACTCTGCCCAAGGTCGAGATAACCAGTGTCGGCTTTGCGTATCGCAGCGTCAAGAGCGACACGGCCCTCTACGCTCAATCGGCCACTGCCCAGTATGCCGACAGTGCGGGCGGTGCGGTCCGGGTCGGCGGGCAGAACCTGACCGGCTTGGACGCGAGATACGTGAACGAGGGTCAGGCGAGCTCGGTGACCTCGGCGATGATAACCGACGGGGCAATAGCGGCGGCCGACATCGCGACAGGTGCGGTGACCTCGGCGAAGATACTGGACGGCGCGATCGCCGCCGCGGACCTGAACCAGATGGGCGCCGGAACCGGGCAGGTTCTGAAGTGGACCGGGTCGGCCTGGGCACCAAGGAACGACAGCGTGGGCGGCGGTGCGGGTGACAACGCTTGGGCGCGGTCGGACAGCGTGCTCTACACGGTCCACCAACTCGGCATCGCCCGGGGCGGCGCGGGCAACGTGCTGTACGGCAACGACTCCGCGCACTCGACCCACGTCAACTTCGGAGTCGTCTGCACGACTGGCTCGGACGGGTCTAATCACTCCTACTGCACGGTCGGCGGCGGGTACGGGAACACTGCGCGCCAAGCTTACACAACAGTCGGCGGCGGGATCGGCAACGTTGCGCAAAGAGCTGGAGCCACAATCGGCGGCGGGTACTACAACTTCACTAGCGGCGAGCGCGCCACGGTCAGCGGCGGGCTCTTCAACGCTGCGGAAGGGATGCGCTCGACGGTCGGCGGCGGGTTCCGGAACTGGGCCGCCGGCAGCTACTCCGCGATACCCGGAGGCGAAGCCTGCACCACGACTGGCTCAAGCGCTTTCGCGGTCGGCAACGAGTCAAAGGCGAGCCACAGCAACTCCGCGGCCTTCAACGGCCAGATTACGACCGCATCCAACCAGACCCGAGTCGGCGCGCTATCCAAGGCCTCGGGCACGTTCACGATCGACCACCCGCTCGATCCCAATGGCAAGATTCTGAATCACTACTTCATCGAGGGCCCGGAGATGCTCAACATCTACCGGGGCAGCGTCGTGCTCAACACGTCTGGCCGGGCCGAAGTCAGCCTGCCCGACTACTTCGACGCGCTGAACCGCAACCCGATGGTGCACTTGACCGGGGTCGGCACGCACGAGGTACACGTTGCCGAGGATGTCACCGGCAATCGCTTTGCCATCGGCGGCAAGCCGGGAGTCAAGGTCTACTGGTCGGTTACTGGCGAGCGCAAGGATGTGTCGGCGGAGGCAACGCGACGGATGATGCCGGTGGAGCAGCAGAAGACAGGCGTATTGGCGGGTCGGATGCTGGACGACGAGTTCATATCAGGCTGCATGATTCAGCTAGTGCAGGAAGGCAAGGCGGATGGCATTGGGTTCAGGACGACAGCCGGTCGCGCCAGGTATGAGCGGAGAATGCGCGATGTCGCTGAGATGGAGCAGAAATGAGAGCGCTTGCGGCGCTGGCGTTCGTGCTGGTTGGCTTGGCCGCAGGGCAGAGTTACCTACTCAAATCCGCCACCCTGTGTGGTGGCCGGCTTTGGTTGCGCGGCGGGGAGTATGAAGCAGGGCTCACCGTTGGCCAGCAGACGGCCACGGGTGAGCTTGAAGCTGGACCGTTCCGGGCCACGCTGGGTTTCTGGCACGGGCAGGACCAGGTCGGTGTCAGCGAGGAGGGTCAGCCGTCGACCCCAAGCCGACTCGCGTTCGGGCTCGGCCCGAGTTCCCCCAACCCGTTCAACAGACGGACCGCTGTCAGCTTCTCCCTACCGATCGAGGCTGATGTGTCCCTGCGTGTGTACAACTCTGCCGGCCGGGTCGTGACGACGCTGGTGCAGGGCAGGCACAAGGCAGGTCGGTACAACGTGACCTGGGATGTCGGCGGCGTGTCCTCAGCGGTGCTTCCGAACGGCACATACTTCTGCCGGCTGGAGGCCGGCGGCCAGACCGCGGTCCGGAAGCTGGTGAAGACGGACTGACCCGGGCCTGCGAACAGGCGGCGGGAGGCCAGAAGCCTCCCGACGCACGGTTGACGCAGGCTGCCGCCGCTCTGCGGCATCGTACGGCCGGACAGGCGTGGCAGTGGCGCCGGGCGAGCGCTGAACGCTGAACGATGAACCCTGAACCTTGAACTACGGCCCGGACGGCGCGTGGCTTGAGTCGCGGGAGGACCGCTGGCCGCGTCACGCTTCGCGCACCGCCGCGCATACCAGCGCAAGGTCTTCCCCGGTAAGGGAGGACCCGCTCGGCAGGCAGAGGCCACGCTCGAACAGCCGTTCCGAGACGCCGCCGCCGCGGACGCGACAACCCGCGAATACCGGCTGGAGGTGCATCGGCTTCCAGAGCGGCCGGGCCTCGATGTTCTGCCGTTCGAGCGCGAGCCGCACGTCTTCCCGGGTCGCGCCGCAGGCCTCGGGGTCGACGGTCAGGCAGGTGAGCCAGCGGGTGCTCCAGCCGGGCGGCCGGGGTAGGGAAGCTGGGGGCGCGGGTCAGCCGGCCGCAGCCGCTTCGGGCGATGCGCCCGCTAGCGCGGGATGATGATTCGCCGGCCCGGACCGGCGAGCGCGTAGCCACGGGCATCCTTGCCGCGCAGGAAGTACACGCCCGGCGCGAGGCAGGAGACGTCGTTGGGACCGGGCGCGAGCGCCATCACCCGGCGGCCGGAAGCGGAGAAGAGGAACCGGAAGGCCGCGGGGTCGGGCAAGCGGGGGAGGACGAGCGAGCCGCGGACGATGGTCGGCAGTTCGGCCGGCCCGTGCA
>JAWOHG010000181.1:0-5723 GCA_046485245.1 bacterium | reverse complement strand
TCGCCCCGGCCGGCACCGAGCGGAACACCGCCGACTTGGCGAGGATGACAGCGTCGTCGCCGATGGTCACGTGGTCGCGCACGCCGGCCTGCCCGGCGATGCTCACCCGGTCGCCGACGCGGGTGCTGCCCGCGATGCCGACCTGCCCGGCAATCGCGCAGTCCCGGCCGATGACGACGTTGTGCGCGACGTGCACGCCGCAGTCGATCTTGGTCCCCGCGCCGATCCGCGTTTCTCGGCCGGTGCGCGCCCGGGCCACGGTGCAGTTCGCGCCGATGTCGACGTCGTCCTCGATGACCACCGGCCCGGTGTGCTCGCGCAATTGCCGGTGGCCGTCGACCATCTCGTAACCGAAACCCTCGCACCCGATGACCGCACCCGCGCCGATGCGCACGCGCTCGCCCAGCCGCGCCGGTCCCTCGATGACCGCGTTCGGCCCGATGCTGGAACCGGCCCCGACGCTCACGCCCGGGCCGATGACCGCACCCGGCCCGACCCTGACCCCATCGGCCAGCCGGGCCGCGTCGTCGATGCTCGCGCCGCTATGGGTTCTCGACACTGGCCAGCAGCACGCGAACCACCGTCGCGACCCGTTCGCGCAGCTCCTCGTCGCGCAGCGACTCGGCCGACTCGGTCTTCAGGAGATTGCCCAGCCGCACGTCGACGATCGACAGCTCGAACCGCGTGCGCCGGTCCTCCTTGCTGCAGGTGCCGTACACGACGTAGTCGGCGTCCAGCGCCCGGGCCACGTCCAGCGCCTGCTCCTTGGTCACCTGCTGTCCCGACATCCCCCGGTCGGTGAGCTGCTGGTCGACCTTGCCCGAAGCGACCATCTCGGTGTTGGCCTGGCCCTCGAACAGCCCGTACGCGTACTCGCGCACCCGCGACCCGGCCATGTCGCGCTGGGCCTGGTCGTTGGAGTTGACCACGGGCATTATCGCGTAGACCGTCTTCTTGGCGACCCCCGCGACCGGCTCGTACTCGCGGTTCAGTTCCTCGATGACGAAGTCGGTGATGTCCAGCCCGGCCTCGGCGTAGACGACCGGCGTCTTCGAGGCATCGAGCACGAGGGAGTAACCGTCCTGCGCCGCGATGCGCGCGACCGCCGAGTCGATCTTGGCGACGATCGGCGCGACGAGCTCCTTGTTGCGCTGGTCGATCTTGCCGTTCTTGGCGTACACCTCGGCCACGTAGCCGTCCCACGCCCGCTTCAGCCGCTCCACCTCGGCCGTCTTCTGGCGCCGGCCCTCCTCGGACAGCGTCACCTGCTGCGACTCGAACTCGGCCTTGGCGCTGTCGTAGTCGGCCTTGAGCGACTCGGCCCTCGCCTCGAACTTGCGCACCGACTCGGTGAGCTCGTCCCGGGCATCCTTGGCCTTACTGTAACCGGCGATCACCCGGTCGGTGTCGACGTAACCGAGCTTGAAATCCTTGGCCCAGACCGGCGCGGACGCCGCGGCCGCGACCAGCAGGACCAGCAATAGTCTCTTCAACGATCCTCCTTTGGGAAGCGGCCGCCCGGCCGACGTCCGCCTTTTCCAGCTTATGCCCGGGCTGCGGGGTTGTCAACGACGATGCCGGTCAGCCCGCCGTCGCCGCCGCCGATGCGCACGCGGCAGAGCCGGCCCGGCTCGACCCGGCACCCGCTCAGTACCAGCTTGAGGTAGTTATCGGTCAGCGCGGTCCGGTCTGTCTCGGCCAGCGCGAAGCGCTCGGAGCCGATGTACCGCGCTCCGAAACCGGCGCGGCGTTCGTCTGAGAAACGCCGCAGTTCTTTGACCCGCGCGCGCGCCGAGTGCGTCTCGGCCCGGCCCGCCATTCCCTCTGCCCGGGTTCCGGGCCGGGGCGAAAAGGTGAAAGCGTGCAGGTAGGCGACCGGCAGCCCGGCGATGAACCGCCGGGTGACCTCAAACGACTCCTCGTCCTCGCCCGGCAGGCCGCAGATGACGTCGGCGCCGATGGCGGTGTCGGGGTTTGAGCGCACCGCCGCATCGCACAGCCGCGCGAAGTCAGCCGCGCGGTAAGGCCGCCCGGTCGATTCCAGCAGCCGGTCGTCGCCGGTCTGCATGGGCAGGTGCAGGTGCGGGCAGAGCTTCTCGTGCGACAGCAGCCGAAGCAGCCGCTGGTCGACCGTGTCCGGCTCGACCGAGCCCAGCCGCACGCGGAACCGGCCCGGCCGCCCGAGCAGCCGCTCGAGCAGACCGGCCAGCGTCGTGCCGTTCGCTTCGTGGTACGCCCCGAGGTTCAACCCGGTCAGCACGATTTCCTCGAACCCCTGCTCGACCAACTCGGCCAGCGCCCGCTCGACCGCCGCGACGGGCACCGAACGCTCCGGCCCGCGCAGGCCCGACACCACGCAGTAGGCACAGCGCCGGGCGCACCCGTCCTGCACCTTCAGCAGCGCCCGGCTGCGCGCGGGCTCGGGCACGGCCCCGGCCAGCTCGGCCTGCTTGCGGGCGTTGTCCCAGACCTCGGCCACGCCGGCGAGGCCGGTCACGCGGCCCGGCTCGCGCTCGGCCAGGCATCCCAGCACCACGACCCGCGCGCCGGAGCGCGCTGCCCGGTGAACGAGCTGCAGCGAACTGCGGTCGGCGGCTGCCGTGACCGTGCAGGTGTTGACGTACACGGTGTCGGCCTGCGCCGGTTCCTCGACAACGGCGATGCCCTGCCGGCGCAGTTGCGCCCGCAGGGCATCGCTCTCCGATTGGTTAAGCCGGCACCCGGCGGTCAGGACTGCCGCGGTGCTGGCCGGCCGCGCGCTACTCCTCGTCGATGTCGCGCAGGTGGTCGCCGAGCGTGAACTTGTCGGCGGCCTCGTCTTCATGCAGCCGCTCCTGCCCGGAGTCGCGGCTGCGGCGCTCCCGTTCGCGGTCGCGGCGGCGCGGTTCGCGCTCGGGCCTGGCCTCGGGCCGCGGCTCGGGCCGGGGCTCCTCGGACTGCGCCTCCTGCATCTCGAACGGCTGGAGCTCGCGCTCGCTCAGGGCGATTCGCCGGTGCTCGATGTCCACGCGGATGACCTTCAGCTCCAGCTCCTCGCCGATGACGTACTTCTCCTTGGCCTTCTTGCCGCCGCGGGCAAGGTGGCTCAGGGGCACGAAGCCCTCGATGCCGTAGTTCAACTGGACCACGACGCCGGGCTTGGGCAGGTCGACGATCTTCGCCTTGATGACATCGCCTTCCTTCAGCTCGCGGCTGATCGAGAAGAACGGGTCCTCCTGGGTCTGCTTCAGGCCCAGGGTGATGCGCCGGTTCTCCTTGTCGATGCCGAGGATGATGGTCTCGAGGTCCTGGCCCTTCTTCAGCTCCTCGCGCGGGTGCTTGATCTTCTTGGTCCAGGACATGTCGGCGTTATGGATCAGGCCCTCGATGCCCTCCTCGATCTCGACGAACGCGCCGAAATCCTTGAGCGCGCGGACCTTGCCCGTCACGCGCTGGCCGACGAAGTACTTCTCGTCGATCATCGACCACGGGTCGGGCATTGTCTGCTTCAGGCCCAGCGATATCCGCCGGTTGTCCTTGTCGATGTTCAGCACGACCGCGTCGATCTCCTCGTCGACCTTGACCAGCTGCGACGGGTGGTAGACCGACTTGGTCCACGACATCTCGGAGATGTGGATCAGCCCCTCGACGCCCTTCTCCAGCTCGACGAACGCGCCGTACTCGGCCAGCGTCGTCACCCGGCCGCGCACGCGCCCGCCCACCGGGTACTTCTCCTCGACCCGCTCCCACGGGTGCGGCGCGAGCTGCTTCAGGCCGACGGTGATGCGGCCGGTGTTCGGGTCGGCCGACAGCACCTTGATGTTCAGCTTGTCGCCGACGTTGACCACCTCGTTGGGGTGCACGACCTTGGTCCAGGACAGGTCCGAGATGTGCAGCAGCGCGTCGATGCCGCCGATGTCGACGAACGCGCCGAAGTCGGTGATGGTCTTCACCGTGCCCTCGATGACGTCGCCGACCTGCAGCTTGGCGAAGATCTCGCGCCGCACCTGGTCCTGCCGCTCCTCGAGCAGCAGGCGGCGCGACACGACGATGTTCTTCTTGTACCAGTTGACCGACAGGATCTTCACCTCGAGCTGGCGGCTGATCATGTCGTCGAGGTTCGGCACCGGCCGTAGGTCCACCTGGGAACCGGGCAGGAACGCGTCCAGCCCCAGGATTTCCACGGCCAGCCCACCCTTGACGCGCTTGATGACGGTCGCGGGCACGCCCTCGGCGCTCTCCGACTTCTGCTTGATGGTCTCCCAGGCGAGCTGGAAGTCGGCCTTCTTCTTGGAGATGACCGGGAAGCCCTCGCGGTCCTCGAGCACCTCGAGGTAGACCTTCACTTCCTGGCCTTCCTCGACCGAGTCCCAGTTGCGGAACTCGTCGGTCCCCAGCACGCCCTCGGCCTTCAGGCCGATGTCGATCAGTGCGACGGTCGGCAGCTTCTTCACTATCCGGCCGGTGACGATCTCACCCGGACGCAGTTTCGGGAACGAGGCCGCGTATATGTCGACCGGCGCCCCGCCGTCGGGCATCACGTCTTTGGATTCCTCTGACATCTAACAGGTCCTCCTATGGAACAGGATTTCTGACAATGGCAACAATTTTCTCAACCACGCTCGAAGGGGTCGATGACCCGGCAATCACGCCGATGCGCCGGTGCCGTTTCAGCATCGCCGGCTTCAACTCCTCCGCGCGCTCCACGAAAACCACCTGCCGGCCCGCGCCCCGAACGATCTCGGCCAGCCGGGACGTGTTGGCGCTGTTGCGGCCCCCGACGACGATGACGATGTCGGAGAGCCCGGCAATCCGCGCTGCGGCCTGTTGTCGAGCCGTTACCTCCCTGCAGATGGTGTCGAAAACCCGAAGCTCAGTATAACGCAGCCGGCTGAGGTTGGCAACAGCCGCCCGCAACCCCTCGCGCGACATCGTCGTCTGGGCTACCACGCCGATTTTGCGCGACTTCGGGCGCATCCCCGGCGTGTACACCCGGCCCGCCGGCGCGCAATGCCCGAGAATCGAACGCACCTCCGGGTGGTTGCGCTCGCCGACCACGACCACCGCGTAGCCGCCCTCGCGCAGGCGCCGGGCCACGCTCTGGACCTTCCGGACATAAGGGCAGGTCGCGTCGATGGTCCGGATGCCGCGCCGCCGGCACTCCTCGACCGTGGCCGGCGGGCAGCCGTGCGCCCGGATGACCAGCGCACCGCCGCGCACGCCGCTCACCCGGCTCACCGCCTTGATGCCCTGCGCCTCCAGTTCCTCCAGCACCAGCGGGTTGTGGACCAGCTCGCCCAGCGTGCTCACCTGCCCGAACTTCTCCTTGCCGGCCCGGGCCAGGTCGATGGCCCGCTGGACCCCGAAGCAGAAACCGGTCGGCCGGGCTACGCGCACCCGCGCGCCCTTCCCGGCCGCCTTGCGGGTTCCGGGTTTGACTGCCGGCCTCTTACTGCTCACTGCTCACTCAGTGCCCTCACCCTGTCTTCGACCGCGCGTGCCAGCTCGACCTGCCCGGCGCGGTCGTGGCTGAACCCGTCGGGCAACACAGGCTCACCAAACGTCACGCGAATCGGCGTGCTCTTCTTCGGCTTCGACCGGTACCCGCGCGCCACGAAGTCCTTGTCAACGAGCCATGACACGGTCGAGGTCGGCAGCCCGCCGAGGTGCACCGGCACGACCGGCACGTGGTTCATCTGCGCCAGCATCCCGATGCCCGGCTTGAACGACGTGAGCTCGCCGGT
>JAWOHG010000010.1:0-3485 GCA_046485245.1 bacterium | reverse complement strand
GCCGGCAGCTATTGGAGCCTCGCCCGCGATGCCGGTCGGCGGCCCGACGTAGAAGTCGTCCACGTACCAACCCTCGTCGGTCACGCTGCCGTCCGACATGAACCGGAACCTGATTTTCACGGTCTTGCCCGCGTAGGCGACGAAGTCCTGGCTGACCGTCTGCCAGCTGCCGTTGGCCGCGGTGTAGCTGTTCAGTATGGACCACACCGGCCCGCCGGTGTTTATCTCGACGACGCAGAAGTCCCAGCTCGCCTCGGTGCGGTACCAGTGACGGAACTCGAACCGGTGCCCGGAGTTTGCCGTGAACCAGGGCGTCGTCAACCGCGCGTCGTTGTTGTTGGTGTATTGCCAGCCGCCTTCGGTGCCGCAGTACCAGCTGCGGGTCGGCGAGTTCGCGCGGTGCGTGGTCAGGTGCCACTGGTCGCCCGCGCCGGAGTGGGTCCATTCGCCCTCGCCGTTCTCCATGTTGTCGGCCAACCCGTACTCGGTTGTCACCAGCACCGGCACCTGCGTCGTATCGCAGAACCCCGCCGCGTTCATCACCAGGTCCAGCATCGCCACGTGCCCGTCCGGGCAGCCGCTTGAGACCTGGATGGCAAACGGCGCCTGCGGGTACCCGACCCGTACCGCGGCGATGTCTGAGTAGCTTGCCGTCGGGGTCGTCACCGTGACGTACGGGTCGGTCGACGACAGCGTCCCCGTCACCGAGCCCGCCGGGCCGGTGCCCCGGTTGCTCAGGCCAATCGAGAGGTCGACCGCCGCACCCGGCCGGGGCCAGGCCTGCGCGTAGTCGTGGTAGACGAGGAACGGCACCGGGAAGAGCGCCAGCTTCGCGCCCTGGATGATGGTGCGCGGCGAGGCGTTCTGGACGAACACCACGAAGTACATGTTGCGCGCCACCCAGGCCGAGTTGATGGTGAAGTCGCGCGTGCGCACAACCGAATCGCCCACCGCCACGGTGATGTCCTCGCCGTTGGCATCCGGCAGCATCGTCCGCTCGACGTGCTGCAGGCTGTCCATCCCCTGCCAGACGTAGTAGATGTGGCTCTCGGTCAGCGCGACGTGCAGCTTGCCGCTCACCGCGCTCGTCGAGTTGTTGCGCGCGACGATGCGCAACTGCCCGGTCCGTGCGGTCGAGTCGTAGGTGCGCGACAGGGAGATATCCAGCGGGCTGGGTATCGTCTTGTGCCGGTCGAAGTAGTCGCGGTACCACGCGTACAGCGTGCCCTGGTTGGTCCCGCCAATCAGCAGCGAATCGCCGCCGAACACTACCGTCGGCGAGCTCGTCGCATTGTAGAAACTCCGGCGCGCCGTGCCGGTCGGGGTCACGAACGCGTCGCCGTTGTGGTAGGCGACTATCGCGACCGAGTCGAGGACCGCGTGCTCAAGGTCGTACAACCCACGGGCTGTACCTGGGCAGTACGGTCACCAGGTGCCGGTGAACTCCTCGCACACCATTACGCGCTGGCTGGCCTGCATTGCCATCGGCAGCAACACGAGCACGGCCAACGCCGCAAACAGGACTCTCTGCTTTCTCACGATTACCTCCCGGCCGGTTCACCCGGCTCGGTCTTGACTTGATACCAGCATAGCCGGCCGGCCGCACCAAGTCCAGCCGCATCCTCGTTCGCCCGGGCCGACCTCAATCCCGCGGCCCTTCCTGTCTTCCCCGCTTCTAACCCTTGACAAACGTCTCCAGCGGACTGACAATGGGGCGGAGGCGGATATGAGAAGCAGTATCGTCCTTGCGGCCGCTGCGCTGCTGTGCCTCGCGGGCACGGCAGCGGCCAACCCGATAATGGTCGTGATGTACAGCGAGGTCCGCGTCGCACCCGACTCGCTGGAGGCCATCGAACTCTACCCCTACGAAAACGTGCATTGCCCGGTCGACCTGTCCGGGCTGCGAATCGTGACCCGCGCCGGCACCGCGACAATCGACTCGGGCGTGGTGCTGGAGGAGACGAGCTTTGTGGTCATCGACCGGTCGAACACGACCGGCACCTTCTCGCTCGGCGACTCCTGCGACAGCATCGTGATACTGGAACAGTCGGGCTGGCCGATTGAAGGCGGCACACTGCAATACCCCGGCTACTACTCGGAGGGGCCCGCGTTCGTGCCCCAACCCGGCCAATCGGCGGCGCTGTTCCAGCGCTACGTGAACCGCTGGCCCGACCCGTACTTCGACTATCGCTGGTACATCGACTCGACCCCGACATTCGGCAGCGGCAACGATGACACGCTCGGCCGCATCTCGGGCCGGGTGCTGGACGACCGGGGCCTGCCGGTATACGGGGCGTGGGTTACGATGCGCAACCGGCACGGCAGGGACTACACCTACACCGACAGCAGCGGCCGCTACTCGATATTCCCGGTCGGGCCGGGTGTGTATGAACTTAGCGCGGGGAAGACCGGACACCTGCCCGGCGTGTTCCCGGACTCGGTGCGGCCGGGCGTGAACCAGCAGGTCGACACGGTCGACATCTGGCTGTACCGGGTGGGAGTAGAAGAGGTCAGGGCGTGGTCGCCGGTCTGGTACACCGGCCGGCTCTTTATCGACGCGGCCTCTGCCGGCCTAGCCGACGTGCGCATCTATGATGCCACGGGGCGTGAAGCCTTGCGCAGGTCGACCGAACTCAAGCCGGGCCGCAACTGGTTGTCGCTGGACCCGAGCCTGCGGTCGGGCAGCTACTTTGTGCGCGTGCGCACCGCGCGGCATACGTACAACAGCAAGATAACGCTGGCGCGCTAAGGCAGCCAGCGGACCACGATATCCGAGTCGGGCCAGAAGGCCCGGCGCGTGATGAAGTAGGTGACAGCGCTGTCCGAGAGGACGGCGCTGTCGGGTTTGTACTCAAGCGTGACCGAGTCGAGCTCACTCGGCACCGTGACCGTGAACCGGGCAAGGTCGATGGGCCGGCGCCACTTGCGCGTGGTGGTGACGATGTAGCGCGCTTCGCTGCCTCTGTGCGGCTGGCGGTAGTAGACGCGCAGGGACTCCTCGCCCCGCGCGGGCAGGTTGAGCCTGAGCGTTACCCCGGAGTCCGCGAACTCAAACGGCAGGCCGCCGGTCCAAATGGAGTCGGGCCAGGCGTGGAACTCGTCGAGCGGGAACGGGTAGAAGACCAGCGCGGAGAAGGGCTTGGCCGCGCGGACCTTGAAGTGGTAGTTGGCCGTCACCTCGACCAAGCCGGGCCGGACCCTGACCGCGACCTCCTCGCGGGCGAAGTGAACCGAGGGCGCGCGGGAGCAGGACGCGACGAGCGCGCCCATCACCAGTGCCAAGCCCAGGGTCCCGGTCCAGCCGTGGCGGTGCATCGGCCGATTCTAGCTTTCGCGGTCCGGCGTGTAAACCGCAAATTCCGCGACATCTTTTCCGGTCCGGCGGGGTCTAAACAAGTGAGCCAAGGATGACCTCCCTCCCCCATCCGAGGCTCATCGGTAGCCACGCTTCCTCCTCAGTGAGAGGCCGGCCTCTCACTGAGGAG
>JAWOHG010000001.1:0-2596 GCA_046485245.1 bacterium | reverse complement strand
TCGGCCGGCGCGTCGACGCCGACGCGCAGGCGCGGGAAGCTGTCGCGGCCGAGCCGGTGGATGATGGACCCGATGCCGTTGTGGCCGCCGTCGGACCCGCGCGGGCGGATGCGCAGGCGGCCGAAGGGCAGGGCGATGTCGTCGTAGACCACGAGGAAGTCGTCGGGCTCGCGCTGGAGCTGGTCGCGCACGACGATGCCGGACTCGTTCATGAAGAGCAGCGGTTTGACGAGCACGAGGTCGCGGCCGGCGAATTCGCGGCGGCAGACCATCCGCTCAGGCAGGTGGCGGAACCGGCCGTGCAGGCGCCGGGCGAGCGTGTCTACGACCATGAACCCGACGTTGTGCCGGGTGGCCGCGTACTTCTCGCCCGGGTTGCCCAGGCCGAATACCGTCACGGCGCTACTTCTTCTTGTCGTCCTTGGCCGGCTTCTTCTCTTCCTTGCCGCCCTTGGCCTTGCCCTTCTCGCCTTCGGCCGGCGCTTCTTCCTCGCCAGCCTTCTTTTCCTTCAGCACTTCGGGCTCGGCGGGCGCCGCGCCCTCGGCAGCGGCAGCGGCCTCAGGCGTCGCGGCAGCTACCTCGATCTTGCGCGGCACGAGCACGGTCACGATGGCCGAGTCGAGCGGCATCGCGAACTCGAGGTCGGGCCGGTTGAGGTCGGCGATGTGCACGCTCTGGCCGACGTTGAGGTGGGCGACGTCGATGTCGAAGTGCTCGGGGACCTTGTCGATGGTCGTGCGCACCGGCACCTCGCGCATGATGTATTCGATCATGCCGCCGAACTTCAGGCCCTCGGGCGTGCCGCGGAGCACGACCGGCACCTCGATGGTCACCCTTTCGCCGGCGTGGACCTTCTGGAAGTCGACGTGCAGGAGCGAGCCGTCGACCGGGTTGCGCTGCAGCGTCTTGATGACGCAGCGCTCGGCCGGCTGGTCGTCGATCGCGAGGTCGACGACCGGGCTGTGGCCGCGGAGCTGGATGAGCATCATCTCGAAGTCGTGCGTGGGCAGTCCGAGCATGACCGAGGGGTCGCCGTGGCCGTAAATCACGGCCGGGATTGAGCCGTCGTGGCGCATGCGCCGGACCGGGCCCTTGCCGGTCACGGTCCGGCTTGTCGCTTTGATGTTGTATGCCATGTGTCTCCTCTAGATGAACAGTGAGCTCACCGACTCGCCGCGGTGGATGCGGAAGATCGCCTCAGCCAGCAGCGCGGAGACGGAGAGCACCTTGATCTTGTTGTCAGCGTCGGTTTCGGGCTGGTTGATGGTGTCGGTCACGACGACCGACTCGAACTCGGGACCGCCGAGCCGCTCGCGGGCCGGGCCGGAGAGCACGCCGTGGGTCGCGGCCGCGATGACGCTCCTGGCGCCGGCCCCGAGCAGGGCCCGGGCTGCGCCGACGAGCGTGCCGCCGGTGTCGATCATGTCGTCGAATATCAGAGCGCGGCAGCCGGCCACTTCGCCGACGATGTGGTGGACTTCGGCCTTGTTGGGCTCGGGCCGGCGCTTGTCGATGATGGCGATGCGGATGTTGTCGCCGAGGCGGCGGGCGAAGCCGCGGGCGCGGTTGGCCCGGCCGGTGTCGGGCGCGACGACGACGAGGTCGTCGGCCGCCTCCTTGCGGAAGTGGTCGACGAGCACCGGGGTCGAGTACATGTGGTCGACCGGGATGTCGAAGAAGGCCTGGATCTGCTCGGCGTGGAGCTCGATCGCGAGCACGCGGTCGGCGCCGGCGCGCTCGATGATGTTGGCTACGAGCTTGGCCGAGACCGGCACTCGGGGCCGGTCCTTGCGGTCCTGGCGCGCGTAGCCGTAGTAGGGGATGACCGCGGTGATGCGCTCGGCCGAAGCGCGCTTGAGCGCGTCGAGCATCAGCAGCAGCTCGAAGAGGTTGTCGGCCGGCGGCTGGGTGGGCTGGATGACAAAGACGTCGTTGCCGCGCACGCTCTCGTTGATGTTGACCCTTATCTCGCCGTCGGCGAAGTTGCGCAGCTCGGTCTCGCCCAGCGCGGTGTCGAGATGCGCCGCGATCTTGCGGGCGAGCGGCAGGTTGGCACGGCCGGAGAGCACCTTCAACTGGCCAGTCATTTCACCTCGCTTTGCCGGTCCTTACAGCCTGGGGCGGAAGGAGTCGAACCTTCATAACAGGATCCAAAGTCCTGGGTCCTGCCAATTGAACGACGCCCCAAGGAATGCCTCTTGCGGGGCAGGGGTCTACAACGACCGGGTATGGATGCAGGGGAAGTTCGAGCGCGACATCGCGGCCATCGGGTCGTGCCAGCCCTGTGCAGTGACCAGGCCATAGACCGTACTGCCGGAGCCGGACAGTGCCGCCGCCCAAGCGCCCGATTCGATGAGACTTGCCTTTGCTCGGGCAAGGCCCGGGTGAGCGCGGAACACGACCTGTTCGAAGTCGTTATGGATAAGGGCGGCCGCCTTGTCCAACTCGTTGCGCCTCAGGCGCAACGAGAGCATCTTAGGGGAAAACGGCACGCGAGTCAAACCGCGGCGCCGGGCCCGGTCGAGCGCGCCATAGGCCCAGGCCGTGGGCACGGGGTGGCCGGGGAAGTAGAGCAGCAGGTGCAGGCGGGGCAGG
>JAWOHG010000138.1:0-7406 GCA_046485245.1 bacterium | reverse complement strand
CTTTGACAACGCGCCGGGAACTGTTGTAGACTAAGCCCCACGCGAAGCGGCGTCCCTCAGGACCAACACCCCTCCCGGTTTTGGTGCCCCCCACCCCCCCTGTTTTCTTGTCTACTTGTCTACTTGTTTCCTTCCTTTCCCTCCTTTCCCTTCCGATCCCCCATGCCCAAACGCACCGACATCCGCTCCATCCTGATCCCCGGCTCCGGCCCCATCGTCATCGGCCAGGCGGCCGAGTTCGACTACTCTGGCACGCAGGCCATCAAGGCGCTGCGCGCTGAGGGCTATCGCGTCATCCTGGTCAACTCCAACCCGGCCACCATCATGACCGACCCCGACCTGGCCGACGCGACCTACATCGAGCCGACCACGTCCGAGGTGCTGGAGGCCATCATCGCCCAGGAGCGGCCCGACGCGCTGCTGCCCACGGTGGGCGGCCAGACCGGGCTGAACCTGGCGCTGGCCTTGAGCGAGAACGGCGCGCTGGCGCGCTATGGCGTCACCCTGTTGGGCGCGTCGCTGGAGGCGATCCAGGCAGCCGAGGACCGCGAGCGCTTTTGCTGCGGCCGGTACGCGACTGCCGCTCTTTGACCACGTGTTTGCCGACATCGGCGACGAGCAGTCGCTGGACGACGACCTGTCGTCGTTCTCGGCTCACCTCGGCCGGCTGCGCGACCTGCTGGCCGGCGCGGGCGCGGCGAGCCTGGTGCTGGTCGACGAGATCGGCTCGTCGACTTCGCCCGAGGAGGGCGCGGCCCTCGCCATCGCGGTGCTCGAAGAACTGCGCGCCCGGCGGGTGAAGACCGTGGTGACGACGCACTTCGGGATGCTCAAGGTCTTCGTGCAGGACGAGCCCGGGATGGTCAATGCCGCGATGGAGTATCGCGACGGCCCGACCTACCGGTTTCGCATCGGGATGCCGGGCGAGTCGAGCGCTTTTGCCACGGCAGCCGGGGTCGGCCTGCCCGGCGCGGTGCTGGAGCGGGCCCAGGCGCGGATGGGGCGCGAGTGGCTCGACTTCGAGTCGAAGCTCAGGGCCCTGGATGCCGAGCTGGAAGCGGCGCGGCGGCAGCGCCGGGGCGCAGAGCAGGACGCGGCGCGGCTGGCCGAAGAGCGCCGCGAGGCGGGCGAGCGTTCGGCCGCGGCCAGGGCCGAACTGGTCGAAGGCCGGGAGCGGCTGCGCCGGGAGGAAGAGCGTTACCTGCGCGAGCGGAGGCGCGAGATCGAGAACCTGGTGCGGCGCATCCGGGAGAGCGGGGCGGATCACGAGAGCGTGGTCGCGGCCAAGGCCGCGGTCGAGCAGCGGCTGGATGAAGTCGTGGCCGACGCGCCGGTCGAGCCGGCGCCGACCGGCCCGGATGCGGACCTGGCAGTCGGTGACGCGGTGGAGTCAGCCACGTTCCGGCGGCAGGGGCTGCTCGTCGGGCTGGCCGGGCCGCGGGCGACGGTCGCTTTCGGCAATATCCGGCTGGAGCTGACCGCGGCCGACCTGCGTCGCGTGCGGGCCGCGCCGGCACCGGACCCCGCGCCGGTTTCCGAGGAGTTCGAGTTTCAGCCCCGGCTCAACGTAATGGGGATGACGCGCGCGGAGGCCGAGTCGGCGCTCGACCGGTTCCTCGACAACGCCGTGCTGGGCGGCTGCCTCGAGCTGGAGGTGCTGCACGGCAAGGGCGGCGGCGTGCTCCGCCGGGCGGTGTGGGAGCGGGCGCGCCGCGACGGGCGCGTCGAGTCGGTGCGGTTTGCCGATGCCGCCGAGGGCGGAGAAGGCGTGTCGTTCATCGTAATGAAGGCGATAGGGTGATAAAGAACGAGGTGATAGAGGAGATCCGGAACCGGGTCGATATCGTCGACTTGGTAAGCGGCTACATGCCGCTCAAGAAGGTCGGCCGCAATTTCCGCGGCCTGTGTCCGTTTCACCCGGACAAGTCACCTTCGTTCTATGTCAGCCCGGAGCGCCAGTCGTACCACTGCTTCGGGTGCGGGGCGGGCGGTACGGCAATCAGCTTCGTGATGGCGCAGGAGAAGCTGGAGTTCCCGGACGCAGTGCGCACGCTAGGCAAACGGTTGGGCATCGAAGTGGCGAACGACGAGGGCCAGGGCCGCAACCAGGCGCTCTACGACGCCTGCGAAGGCGCGGCCGCTTTCTTCGAAGGGCAGTTGCGGAAGTCCGAGGCGGCGCGCGCCTACCTGGCGAAGCGCGGGCTCAAGGACGACACGGTTCGCCGGTTTCGGCTGGGCTTTGCGCCGGGCGGCAGCCTGCTGCGCGGCGAGGCGCGGCGGCAGCACTGGCCCGAGGATGCGCTGGTGCAGGCCGGGCTCCTGGCGCGCCGCGAGGGCGGGCTGGCCGACTACTTCTTCAACCGGCTGATGTTCCCGATATTCTCGCTTTCGGGAAAGGTCGTGGCGTTCGGCGGCAGGGTGTTGGACGACAAGGAACCGAAGTACCTGAACTCGCCCGAAACGCCGCTGTACCGGAAGGGCGGGACGCTGTATGGGTTGTTCCAGGCCAAGGCCTACCTGCGCGAGGGCGTGCCGATACTGGTCGAGGGCAACTTCGACCTGCTCAGCCTGGTCGACCGCGGGCTGAACAACGTCGTGGCGCCGCTGGGCACAGCCCTGACGCCGGACCAGGCCGCGCTGCTGCGGCGGTACAATTCGAAGGTCGCCCTGCTCTTCGACGGCGACGGCGCCGGGAGGGCGGCCTGCCGCCGGTCGCTCGAGCCGCTGCTGCGCGCCGACGTCGAGCCGCTCGTGGCGCTGCTGCCCCAGGGCGCGGACCCGGACTCGCTCATCCGTGCCGAGGGCCGCGCCGCGATCGACAACCTCGTCCGAGGGGCGAAGGACTTCGTCGGCTTCGTGGCCGCGGGGCGTGAGCGGACCGGGGTGAGCGAGCAGCGGCAGGCGGTCAGGGAGCTCGCCGGGCTGATCAAGCTGATGCCGGACGAGGCCGGCCGGCAGCTGTATGCGAACCGGGTCGCGACCCTGTTCGGCATCGACCGCGGGGCCGTGCTGCGCGAGGCCGCGCCACGCCGTGCTGCCCCGGAGCGTGCCGGCAACCCGGCGCTGGAGGAGAAGCTCGTCGCGGCCGCGGTGCGCAGTGCTGAACTGGCCGACATCGCGCGAGCTCTCAAGTTGGCCGGGAGCATCGAGGACGAGGATTTGGGCCGCGTGGCCGCGGCCGCGGCGGCCGGCTGCGACAAGGCCGGGTACGGCCCGGCCAGTGTGATGGACGCAATTGAAGACGAAGACCTGCGGCGCCGCGTGGCGCAGTGGACCTTCGACGACAGCGCGCTGCCGAGCCCGCTCGAGTACCGCAACCGCGTGCGCCGGTTCTGTGCCGGCCGGCTGCAGCGGCGACTAGAACGGGCGGTGAGTGACGACGACGAGAAGCTGGCCGAGACCCTGATCGCCGACCGCTCGCGCCTGTTGCAGGACGTTGTCCGAGACGAGAAAGGAGTGCCCGACGATGAAATCCAGTGATTTGCGAGGGAAACGCAGGCTGAGCGAACCTGAGCCCGAAGTCGACCCGTTGGCGCCGCGTCGTCGCGGGCGCCCGAAGGGGTCGGGACGGCCGCGCAAGCGGGCCGAGTGGCTCGTCACGGTGTACCGGAAGGCGTCCGGCAACAAGAAGATAACCTACGAGGAACTCGAGGACCTGGTGCCGGACGAGATCCTGATGTCGACCGAGCGGCTTGAGGAGGTCATTGCCGACCTGGCGCGCAACGGCATCAAGATGACCGAGGCGCGCGACGAGGAAGAGGAGGCCGCCACGGTCCGCCGCGGGCCGAAGCCGACCATCCAGCGCACCGAGGACCCGACCAAGTCGTATTTCCGCGAGCTGTCCAAGCTGCCGCTGCTGACGCGCGAGGAGGAAATCCACTACTCGCGCGAGATGGAAGAAGGCTACAAGAGCATCCACAAGTTCCTGTTCGACCCCGTGCCGATGATGCTGCGGCTGGTCGATGAGTGCAAGTCGATCGAGGAGGGCACGCGGTCGCTGGACCAGATTGCCCGGGTCGAGTTCGAGTGCCTGTTCGACAAGAAGGCGCTCTGGCGCGACCGGCAGCGTTTCATCCGCTACCTGCGCGAGATCCGCCGCGCCGCCGACTCGATTACCCAGCTCCAGGCGCGCAAGGCGTCGGCCGCCAACGAGCGGAAGATGGCCGAACTGCGCAAGAAGGTGCTCAGTCGGGTACAGTCGCTGTCGCTGCAGCACCACCTCATCAACAACTTCATCGACGAGTTCAAGGACAAGGCGCGCGAGGGCATCGACCTCGCCCAGAAGATCGCCGCGGCCAAGCAGGAGGGCCGGGAGAACACCGAGGAAGTGACGAACCTCAGGCGGCAACTGCGCGACTGCCACGGGTTCCTCGGCCGCAACACGGCCGACATCAAGAAGGTCCTCGTCGAGATGGCCGCCTGCGAGAACCGCATACTCGCTGCGCGCGACAAGATGATCGAGGGCAACGTCCGCCTGGTCATCTCCATCGCCAAGCGCTACGCTAACCGCGGGCTGGAGTTCGCCGACCTGCTCGAGGAGGGCAACGTCGGGCTCATCAAGGCGGTCGAGAAGTTCAACTACCGCAAGGGGTTCAAGTTCTCGACCTACGCGACGTGGTGGATCAAGCAGGCCATCACCCGGGCGATCGCCGACCAGTCGCGAACGGTGCGCGTGCCGGCGCACATCATCGACGCGATTAACAAGGTCGCCAAGATCCAGCGGAAGTTCATGCAGCTCTACGGCCGCGAGGCGAGCGTAGCCGAGCTGGCCCAGCGGCTGTCGACGCCGAAGGAGAAGATCGAGGCGCTGACGAAGATATCGCAGTTCGGCGTGTCGCTGGACAAGCCGGTCGACGACGACGAGACCAGCTTCATCGGCGATTTCATCTACGACGAGAAGACCGCGTCGCCGTCGCACGCCGCCGGCGTGTCGCTTCTGGGCGAGAAGCTCGAGGAGGCGCTGCAGGTGCTGACCAAGCGCGAGGAGAAGGTCCTGCGCCTGCGCTTCGGGCTGGGCGACGGCTGCCCGCGGACGCTCGAGGAGGTCGGCCAGATCTTCAACATCACGCGCGAGCGAGTTCGCCAGATCGAGGCCAAGGCGCTGAAGAAGCTCCGGCACCCGGTGCGGCTGCGCCGGTTCGAGCCGCTGCGAGACCTGCTGCAGTGAGCCTGGTCGGGGTCATATCGGACACGCACGACAACATCGTCAACGTGCGCCGGGCAGTGGAGCGTTTCAATGCGCTGGAACTCGATCGCGTGGTCCACTGCGGTGACATCATCGCCCAGTTCGTGCTGGCCGAGTTCGGCAAGCTGCGGGCGCCGCTGTCGGCGGTGTTCGGCAATTGCGACGGCGACCGGCGTTCGCTCGAGCAGCGCGCCCGCGAGTTCGGGTTCGAGCTGGCCGAGGGGCCGCTCGAGTTTCGAGCCGGCGGGCGGCGCTTCACCGTGACCCACGAGCCGCTCGCCCGCGTGCCCGACTGTGACTTCTACCTGCATGGCCACACCCACAAGCTGCGGCACGACGCGGGCCCGCCGGTCGTGGTCAACCCGGGCGAGGGCTGTGGTTACCTGACCGGCCGGGCCACCTGTGCGGTCGTGGACACAGCATCGGGCTCGGTCGAGCTCCTGGACATCTGATGCGGCCGATCGAGCGATCGCGCGAGCGGGTCGAACCGGGGCTGTACGTCGTGTCGACGCCGATCGGCAACCTGGGCGACATGTCGAGCCGCGCGGTCGCGGTGCTCGAGGGCGTAGACCTGGTCGCCTGCGAGGACACGCGCCGCAGCGGGATGCTCCTGGCCCACTTCGGCATCGAGGCCCGGCTAACTTCTTACCACGAACACAACAAGCTGCGGCGCACGCCCGAGCTGCTCGAGATGCTCCGCCAGGGCAAGTCGGTTGCGGTAATCACCGACGCGGGCACACCGGGCATATCCGACCCGGGCTTCTACCTCATCCGCTCAGCAATCGAACGCGGGTGCCGGGTAATGCCGGTGCCGGGCGCTTCGGCGCTGCTGGCCGCACTGGTCGTTTCCGGACTGCCGTCGGACCGGTTCGCGTTCGAGGGATTCCTGCCCAAGCGGGCCGGGCGCCGGCGCAAGCGGCTCGCCGACCTCTCAGGCGAGGATCGGACGATGGTGTTCTGCGAGTCGGCGCGGCGCACGCGCGACCTGCTCTCGGAGATGCTCGAACTGTGGGGCGACCGCCGGGTCGTGGTCTGTCGCGAGCTGACGAAGAAGTTCGAGGAGACGCTGCGCGGGACCCTGGGCGAGTTGGCCGACGCGCTGGCGCGGCGCGAGCTCAAGGGCGAAGTCGTGGTCGTGGTGGCGGGCCGTGAAGGGTAGTCTCAAGGCCGCTGGCCGCCGGCTGCTCGGTCCCCTGGTGCGCGGCTTGGACGCGCTCGGCGTCAGCCCGACCGCGGTGACGCTGGCGGCCCTGCCCCTGAGCGGTTTCGCGGCCTGGGCGTTCGCATCGGGCCGCTTCGTCCTGGGCGGGGTCGGCCTGGCCCTCGCCGGCCTGTGCGACAGCATCGACGGCGAACTGTCGCGCCGGGCGGGCAAGGCGTCGGCGCTGGGCGCGTTCGTGGACTCGACCGTCGACCGGGCGGCCGAGGCCGTCGTGCTGACCGGGGTCGCGTGGCATTACGCCGCGCAGCAGCCGCTGCTGGCGCTGCTTGCGGTTGGCGCGATGGTCCTCTCGCTGATGGTCAGTTATGTCCGCGCCCGGGCCGAGGGGTTGGGCCGGGAGTGCAGCGTCGGGCTGTTCGAGCGGCCGGTGCGGCTGATCATCCTCCTCGTCGGCGCACTGGTCGGCGCCGGGCGGCTGATGCCTTTCGCACTCGGCCTCGTGGCCGCGGGCAGCTTCTTTACCGTCATCCAACGGATAGTACAAGTGGTGCGGCAGGGCAGGGCCGGTTGAGCCAGCGCATACTGCTGGTCGGCATCGCCCGGTCGAACCGAGTGCGCTGGGCCAAGGCCGACTCGCTGCGCGAACTCGAGGCGCTGACGCGCACGGCGGGCGGCGCGGTCGTACAGCAGCTCATCCAGATTCGGCCCAAGCCCGACCCGGCGAGTTTTTGCTCGAATAATGTATCTTTTATTTTCAAACCCTAGCGGCCAACAAGTCATCAGAGTTAAAGTTTCAGTTTCGGTGGAAGATAGATATCGGAAGTCATTTTTTTCAATAACCATTCCCTCTAAAGCCTGATAATCAAACCGCTCATTTTTATAGAAAATAATAATCTGATCGCCAGCCGCTATCTCTGAAAGCTGATTGAATACTCCTTGGTAGTTACTCATATCGCCCCCTGGAATTTGGCTGTGGCCAAAAATGAAGATATTCCCCATCTCACCAGGTAATGCTCCATCAACAGAATAATCTTCGGTTTTAAGAGCCTTAAAATGTCC
>JAWOHG010000283.1:0-8577 GCA_046485245.1 bacterium | reverse complement strand
CTTCACCTGGACCTGTGATATGAAATCTCAGCTTAACACCGAACTGGTTTGCTAATCCACACACAAAACAAGACCGAGCCGCCGGTGAGCCCGGTGCCCAGCCCGCTCGGCGTGACCGGCACGCGTGCGTCGGCGCAGAGTTGCACGACCGCGGCGACCTCGTCGACCGAGATTGCCCGCACGAGCGCTTCGGGCAGGCGTGGCTCCTCGGCGCTCTCGTCGTGGCCGTAGTCGGCGAGCAGGTCGGGCTCGATCACGACGCGGTCGGCGGCGGTCAGCTCGCGCAGGCGGGCGAGGAAGGCCGGGGAGCAGGGAGAGTAGGGCACGGAGAGAGAGTATTCGGAAGGGGAATCAAGTCAAAAGTGCGAAGTGAGGAGTGCAAAGCGCAAAGTGCAAAGTGCAAAGTGAAACGTGAGAGGCGAGAAGTCAGAGGTGCGGAGTGCAGGACGCAAGGCGGAGAGGCAGTCACCAGCACGTGAAGCTCGAAGCGGACGGGGCAATCGGAAATCGACAATCGACCATCGGCAATGGCGGAGGCCCGGGTCTCATTCGTGGCGCTTCGCCAAAAGGGCGACCCGGCCGCAGAGGGCCGGGTCGCAGAAGAGAGGGAACGGGACTGTCAGGCGAGGACGCCGTCTATCATCTCGGCGAGCTGGCTCTCGGCGGCATAGCCGACGTGGCGCTTCACTTCCTGCCCGCCCTTGAACACGATGAGGGTCGGGATGCCGTGGATGTCGTACTTGCCGGGTGTGACCTGGCTCTCGTCGGTGTTGACCTTGCAGACCTTGAGCTTGTCGCCGTACTTGGCGGCGAGATTCTCGATGACCGGGGCTAGCATCCGGCAGGGGCCGCACCACGGCGCCCAGAAATCGACAAGCACCGGGCCGTCAGCCTTCATCACTTCGGTCTCGAAAGTCACATCGTTGACGTGTTTGACTTCGGCCATACTCACTACTCCTTGGGAACGCGGGCGAGGTCGCGGCTGAGCTGCTTCACCCACTTCTTGGTCACCCGGTAGATGACCTGGTTGCCCTTGCGCTGGAACTCGACGATGTCGTTCTCGCGCAGGACGGCAAGTTGCTGTGACACAACCGGTTGGGGCAATTTGACCGCGGCCGTGATGGTCTTCACGTTGCATTCATGCGCCACCAGGATGTCGATGATGCGGACCCGCGCCGGGTGGCCGAAAGCGCGGAGCATCCGGGTCAGGTACTGTGCACGTTTGAGTTCCATAATGTCCTCTCTATATCAGACCGTTTTGTGGCCAAAAGGATTCACACGGGCTAACGTCCCTGCACTGTTATATTACCGTTTGTCGTGAAAAGGTCCAGCTGCGTCGCGCCCGTGCCGATGATGCCGACGACCGAGTCCGGGGTCTGGACCTCGTACTGGACCGTGAAGCCGTGGATGGTGATGATGCCGTTGGTGGTGCGGGCGGTGATGCGGGCGGAGACATCGCCGGGCAGGTAAAGGTCTATCGGGCCGTCACTTGTCTCGATCCGGGCCGGGTCCAGCGGGCCGGTCGGCCCCAGTTCGCAGGTGATGGCGCCGCTTGAGGTGCGGGCGTCGATGGGCCCGGAGTGGACCTGGACCGTGACCGGCGCGCTGCGGGTCGAGAGCGTCGCGTCGCCCTCGGTGTCGAGCAGGTTGATGGGGCCGCTGGTCGTGGAGACAACCAGGGGTCCCTCGGTGCCGGTGGCGCTGACCCGGGCCGATGAGGTGGTCACCGAGACGCGGGCGCGGATGCCGGAGACAGATACGGGCGAGTTCGTGGCGCTCACCGCCAGTTCGAGCGACTCCGGCACCGCCAGGGCGAAGCCGCAGCCGAGGGGTCGCCGTTCGCCGGGCAGGCGGGCCGACAGCAGCATCACCGTGCCGTCGAGGCTGTCGACGATTGCGATGGTGCCCAGCGCGGCCTCGGCGTCGGCCTGGGTCCGGCCCCAGGCTTTGCGCGTGGCCGTACCGCTGACCTGGTCGGTGGCCGCGCCGGCGACGCTGACTTCGCCGCTGGCGGTGGTCAGCCTGAGCTCGGTCAGCCCGGTCGCGGAACGGAGCACGGTCACGTCATCGGTCGCCTGGAAGGTGTACAGGCAGGCCGCGCCGAGCAGGGCGACTACGGGGATGATGCGACGCATCGCGTTCCTCCTACTTAAGGCCGGGCGTGCTCGAACTGACCTCGGCCGCGGGCAGAAGCATCAGGCCGACCGAGGCGAAGGGGCCGGCGAGTTTCACGTCGGGCGTGCCGGTGACGCGGTCGCCCGAACCCGAGCGCCAGTCCGGCGCGAACGGCGAATAAAGGTACCCGCCGCGCAGGGCGACGCCAAACCGGCCGGCCTTGGTGTTGGCCGCGAACCCGAGCTCGAGCGCGGCCAGGCCGGTGAGCTTCATCTTCGTGCCGACGTCGATCTGGGATTCACGGCTGCGCAGCAGTTCCTCGAGCGACAGGTCGCCGGTCGCGCGGCGCAGGTGGTACTTCTGGTTCAGCCCGCCGACCCCGACCATCGGCACGATGGTGACGACGTCGGCGATGCCGATGCGGTAGGCGAGCTCACCGAACAGGCCGGTCGAGCCGGTGCTGAGCCTGAAGCTGTCGGTCTCGACGCGGTCGGTCGTGGTGAAGAACATCGGGCCGAAGAGGAAGTTACCGCCGATGTCGGAGCGCAGTTCAATACCCCAGCCGAAGTGGCGCGCGCGGGCCTCGGGCGCGCCGTTGGCGTGGAACACTTCGTTGAACCCCGCCACGGGCGGCTGCCAGGCAAAGGCGTAGGGTATCAGCCAGGCCTCCTGGGCCGCGGCTGGCGCGGCGAGCAGCAGGGCGAGCGAGAGCAAACCGAGTGATTTTCGCAAGTTGACTCCTTTGCGCCAGTATAGGACAGGGTCGATGGGTGTCAACGCGGCACGGAGCGGGCGGCTTGACCGGGCGGGCTGCGGCGCTATCCTGCCACATGCTGTCCAGAGCCCAACACAGGAGGAACATGTGAAGAGAATGCTGTTCGTGGCGGCGCTTGCCGCCCTGCACGCCGCGCCGGGGTCCGCGACCGTTGTCACGGCGCGCGGCGGCGCGGCGCTGAAACCTTTCCAGGTTACGGCCTTCGTGCCGGTGGCCTACAGCCGTACCGCGAAGTTCTACGACTGGAGCGCGGGCGAGTACCAGCCGCTGGACGAC
The DNA here is from genome assembly GCA_046485245.1 of bacterium. GTDB lineage: Bacteria > Hydrothermota > Tepidihabitantia > Tepidihabitantales > Tepidihabitantaceae > CBFGJX01. The sequence goes on along the minus strand of JAWOHG010000283.1, from coordinate 5,411 downwards.
ACGCTGCGGACCGGCTCGTTCGGCGCGGACGTCATCGTCGGCGTCGGCCTGCCCTTTCGGTTCGAGCTGTGCGGGGTGCTGCCGGTGGCGACCAAGAGCAAGGGTGACAATACGTCCTCGGGTGTCGGCGACGCGATGGCGATGGTGCGCTGGGGAGTGCTTCAGACCGCGCTGCTGCCAGTCAGGGTGTCGCTCATCGGTGCGGTGAACCTGCCGACCGCGCAGGAGGGCGCCAGTCCGGCGCTGGGCGACCGCACGGTCGATGCCGGCCTGGGTTTCGCCGCCAACACGGTGAAGCTGGGCCTCGTCGCCGGTCACCTGCGTGCCGGTTACTGGATGAACGGCAAGGACGCGAACGGCAAACAAGCCGGCAATTTCCTTGAGTACGTCGGCTTCGTCGAAACGCCGCTGCGACCCGCGTTCGCGCCTTACCTCGGGCTGGCCGGCGTGGTGGCGGGCAGGATACGGGTTAACGGAGTTCAAACCAACAACACGGAGAGGAGCCAACACTCGCTCATTGCCGGCATCACCTCAAAGCCGGTCGGCTTCCTGCCGCTGTGGTTGAGGCCCAAGGCGAGCCTGCCGCTGGCGGGCCTGTCCGAGGGCGGCGAACTGCCGAACTTCACGGTCGGGCTCGACTTCTGGACTGTCCTGCCCTGAGCATCGCGCCGGCGGGACGGGTGGTCAAACTGAATAGGAGGACATGATGAAGAGCACGAAGAAAGGCGAAGTGATGGTCTGCGGGTCCTGCGGGCTCGCAGTGACGGTATGCGACGAGTGCGGCTGCGAGACGCACGAACTGGTCTGCTGCGGCACGCCGATGAAGAAGCAGGCCGCGCCGAAGAAAAAGGTCGCGAAGAAGCCGGTCAAGAAAGCCAAGAAGGCGAAGAAGTAGTAGAGCGTTTCCGAGAGTCCTCGACCCGGCCTTCGGGCCGGGTCGCTCTTTGTGGCCGGCTTGACCGGGCAGGGGCAGGGCATAGACTGACCGTGATGGACGCCCGTACTGCCCGCATCGTCGACGTCAACCTGAACCGGCTGACCGAGGGCCTGCGCGTGGTCGAGGACATAGTCCGGCTGGCGCTGGAGGACAAACGCCTGCTCGCCGCCCTGCGCGCCCTGCGCGCGCGGGTCGGGCGTGAGACGCGGTCCCTGCGGCGGGCGGTCATCGCGCACCGGTCGAGCGAGACCGACCCGGGCCGGCCGGACCGGTTCGACCGGGGCAAGCGCGCGAGCCTCGAGGACGTGCTTTGCGCCAACCTGAAGCGGTGCGAGGAGGCGGCGCGCACGCTGGAGGAAGTGCTGAAGATTGACGAGCCGAAGCTGGCCGCACGGCTGAAGGCGGCCCGGTTCCGGCTGTACGACTTGGAGAAGCGGGCGGTGCTGGCCGCGCGGCGGGGGTCGGTTGACTAGCCCGGGGCCGGTTCTATACTGAGCCGAGATGAACTCGAAGAAGGACCAGGTCAAACGCCAAAGGCCAAGAGCCAAATGTCAAAGCGTTGAGGGCAGGTCGGAAATCGGCGATCGGAAATCGCAGAGGGGTACGGAGGCATAATGGCAAAAGACGAGAAAAACCAGGCGCTGGGCAACGCGCTCGGCCAGATCGAGAAGCAGTTCGGCAAGGGTTCGGTGATGCGCCTCGGCGGCGACACGGTCGTGCCCATCGAGGCGATTCCCACCGGCTCCATCGGGCTGGACGCGGTGCTGGGCATCGGCGGCGTGGCCCGGGGCCGGTTCGTCGAGATATTCGGGCCCGAGGCGTCGGGCAAGACGACACTGGCCCTGTCCATCATCGCCCAGTGCCAGAAGCTCGGCGGGAGCGCGGCGTTCATCGACGCCGAGAACGCGCTCGACCCGACCTATGCCAAGGCGCTCGGCGTGGACCTCGACAGCCTGCTGGTCTCCCAGCCCGACTCGGGCGAGCAGGCGCTGGAAATCGCCGAGATACTGACGCGCTCGGGCGGGCTGGATCTGTTCGTCATCGACTCGGTCGCGGCGCTGGTGCCGCGCGCCGAAATCGAGGGCGAGATGGGCGACGCGTTCGTCGGCGTGCAGGCGCGGCTGATGTCGCAGGCACTGCGCAAGCTGTCGGGCGTGGCCAGCCGGTCCAAGACCTGCGGCATTTTCACCAACCAGATTCGGCACAAAATCGGCGTGATGTTCGGCAACCCCGAGACCACCAGCGGCGGCCTCGCCCTGAAGTTCTACGCCACGATGCGGTTCGACGTGCGCCGCATCGCCGCCATCAAGCGCGGCGATGAGGTCGTCGGCAACCGGACCCGGGTGAAGGTCGTGAAGAACAAGGTCGCGCCGCCGTTCCGCGAGGCCGAGTTCGACATCATCTACGGCCAGGGCATTTCGCGGCTGGGCGAGCTGTGCGACATCGGCGTCGAGCACGAGATATTCTCCAAGTCCGGCACGTGGTGGTCGTTCGGCGAGCTGCGCATCGGCCAGGGCCGCGACGCCGCCATCGAGTACCTCAAGACGAACCCGACCGTTGCAGACAAGGCCGAAGCGACGCTCTACGACAAGCTGGGCATCCCGCGGGCGCGGCGGTCCGCGCCGCAAGATGAGGATAACCGGCCTCCACAGCCAAAGCCGAAGAAATAGCCGCCGGGTTTCGGTCTACCTCGACGGCGTCTTCGCGTTCGGGCTCGCGCAGGAGACAGTCCTGGCTCTCGGCCTCGCCGAGGGGATGGACATCGAGCGCGCCGAACTCGACCGTATCTGCCGCGAGGACCAGCTCCACCACGCCCGCAACTACGCCTACCTGCTTCTGTCCTACAAGGCGCGGACCGCGGCCGAGCTCAAGGCACGACTCGTACGCAAGGGCTTCAGCCCGGACGTCGTCAGTTCGACGCTTGAACGCCTGGGCGAGCTCGGGCTGGTGAACGACGAGCAGTTCGCGCGCCAGTTCACCGAGGACCGCGTTGTTGTCGGGCACAAGGGCACGTGGCGCGTGAGGGCCGAGCTGAGGAAGCGCGGCGTGGCGCGAGAGCAGATAGAGCAGGCGATCGCCGCGGCGCCGGACGAGACCGCGGCGGCGCGCGAGGTGGTGCTCAAGTTCCGCGCGCGCAACAAGCGGCTCGAGCCGGACGTGCTCAGGCGCAGGCTGTACGGCTTCCTGGCCCGGCGCGGCTTCTCTGTCGACACCATCCGGCAGGTGCTGGACGTGACCGACGAAGAGGCCTGAACTGTCCACGAGTTGAAGAGGGGGAGAACGTGAAGGGAGTCCTGGCTGGCCTGGCAATCACAGCGGTTGGCTTGGCAATGAGCGACCCGCGAACAATGGGAATGGGCCTCCTCTCGGTGAGCACGGGTACCGGGATTGCGGACGTGACCGAGTTCGCCCTGCGCGGCAACCCGGCGGCGTACGCACAGGGCGGCCGCGAGTGGGCCGGGCAGTTGAACGAGTACGCTTACCTGCACAGTCTGCGCATCGACGGACACGGATTCACACCACCCAGCAAGCTGACTCAAGCCGGCGTCGGTTATCCCGTGCCGGAGTACCTGCGCGGGACATTCACATTCACCCGAGGTGATCTTGGATGGCTGATGATCCAGGACCATGGTCCGGCAGGCCTGGGCGTGCGCGGACCGCTCGGACCGGGTGTGCTGCACTTCGGCGGCGACTGGGCAGCCAGATCCGAGCGGTGGGTACGCTACTCGACGGACACGACCGAACTCAAGGGGACCCTCCGCACACCGTGGGCCGGGCTTGACTGGGCCGGGCGGTTCGGCAACCTGGCCGTCGGCGCCGGCGGGTTCCTGGCTGCGTACGCGAGTGAGCTAGTTGTGGACACTGAGACCTTCTGGCTTCCTGGCGGCAGACTGGGGGCGCTGGCGGAGCTGGACGCGGCGACGGTCGGCGTTTCCGTAGGGTACATCCGCGAGGACTTCGGGGGCACCTCTGCTTACTTTGACCGTAACGGATGGCGGTTCGGGGTCAACGCCGCGGGTCGCACGAGAGACGGCCTGAATCTTGGCCTGCGCGGCGGCTGGGACACCGAGGAGTGGCATGACGTTAACGCAGAGAACAATCCGTGGGCGATGGTGCGGGCGGGCTTCGAGCCGACCGGACGACCTTGGGTCTTCGGCGCGCAACTGACCTGGGCGGAGTGGGGCCAGGGCTCGCCGTTCAACGACGAGGACAGCGTCAACGCGGCGATCGGCGCGGGCTGGCGAGGGTCGGGTCTGTTCGCCGGGGCCGAACTCGACCTCAACTGGCGTCGTCTGCCTTCTGGGTTGAATGGCGTCATCGATGCCGCACAAACGCTGAAAGCCGGACTCGAGTTGGGCCGGGGCTGGCGCGGCAGGGTCGGCGGGTTCTTCTCGCCGCGGCAGCACCTGACTCCCGACGAGGACGTCTACCGGTACTACCAGTGGGGCATTACCGCGGGCGTCGGCGCGCCGGTGGGTCCGTTGCAGGTCGATGCCGGCTATGTCTTTGCGTCGCAGGTAGTCGAGCATCCGAGCGAATGGAACGGGAACTTCACGCACGAGGTCGCGCTGGGCTTGACCTACAGGGCGGCAACGAAGTAACTGAGCGTTGGCAGAGGGCAGCAAGTTGGGAGGTCAACTGTGAGCGTCTTCAAAGCAGTGCTATGGGCAACGGTCCTGTGTTCGGCCGCGCACGGCGCGTACGTGGTCGAATGGTCTGCGAGCGGGCTGGCTTACTCGATGGCGTACGCCTACACCGGGGGAACCACGTCCTATGACGTGACCGGCGACTCCATCCCGGAGGTGTTCGTGACCGACAGCACCTCGCTCAAGGTCTACAGCGGCGTGTCGCGCTCGCTGGTCTGGACCATCCCGAGCGGCGGCTACAGCTACATGGGGTTCCCTTACGTCGGCAACACCGACGGCGATGCCGCGGCCGAACTCGTCCTGCTCTGCTACAGCTACTCGTCGGGTTACTCGGGCCGGTTCTACATCTACGACTGCAATACGCACAACCAGGAGTTTGCCAGCCCGGTCAAGCAGGGCTACCCGTCGCTGAGCGTGGCCGACGTGGACGGCGACAACAAGAACGAAATCTGCATCGTCAGCGGCACGGCCAGCCGCATCCTTGAAGTCTATGGCTCGGACGAGGCCGACATCGAGGAAATGCCCGAGTTGCCCGTGGTCGGGCACGCAAACGCGATGCCGAACCCGGCAACCGGGCGCGTGATGCTCTCATTGCCGGCCGCGCCGGGCGGAGTTGTCGAGATAACCGACGTGGCGGGCCGGGTCGTGCGGAGGCTTGATGCCGCGGGCAGCGTGGCATGGGACTGCCGCGACGATGGTGGGGCGCCTGTGCCAGCGGGTGTGTACCTCTACCGGCAGGGCGGGTTCTGCGGCCGGGTCGCGGTCGCCCGCTAGCCCGGCGGCGGTTGCGCGATTGCCGATAGCCGCTAGAATCCTGCCGTTATGAA
>JAWOHG010000335.1:0-7585 GCA_046485245.1 bacterium | reverse complement strand
GGACGGCGCTGTCGGGTTTGTGCTCAAGCGTGACCGAGTCGAACTCGCTCGGCACCGTGACCGTGAACCGGGCAAGGTCGATGGGCCGGCGCCACTTGCGCGTTGTGGTGACGATGTAGCGCGCTTCGCTGCCGTTATGCGGCTGGCGGTAGTAGACGAGCAGGGACTCCTCGCCGCGCGCGGGCAGGTTGAGCCTGAGCGTTACCCCGGAGTCGGCGAACTGAAACGGCAGGCCCCCGGCCCAGATGGAGTCGGGCCAGGCGTGGAACTCGTCGAGCGGGAACGGGTAGAAGACCAGCGCCGAGAAGGGCCTGGCCGCGCGGACCTTGAAGTGGTAGTTGGCCGTCACCTCGACCGAGCCGGGCCGGACCCTGACCGCGACCTCCTCGCGGGCGAAGTGAACCGAGGGCGCGCGGGAGCAGGACGCGACGAGCGCGCCTATCCCCAACGCCGAGCCCAAGGTCCTGGTCCAGCCGTGGCGGTGCATCGGCCGATTCTAGCTTTCGCGGTCCGGCGTGTAAACCGCAAATTCCGCGACATCTTTTCCGGTCCGGCGGGGTCTAAACAAGTGAGCCAAGGATGACCTCCCTCCCCCATCCGAGGCTCATCGGTAGCCACGCTTCCTCCTCAGTGAGAGGCCGGCCTCTCCAGAAGTGGCTAACCACAAGGCGCCGCTGGCGGCCAGTCAACACTCTCCCTACCCAACCCGAACCCTCTCCGCCGGCGGCGCCCGGCTTTCTTGCCACCTTGACAGCAGAAGCGCCAGGGTGTTTCATAACACGGTGACCCGCGTTCTGTTCCTGTGGCTGCCGGCCGATGACTTGCGGTGGCTGCTTGCCGACCGGTTGGCCGCTGCGCCGGGCGTGGAACTGGTGTTCCCGCCGGACAGCGAACCGGCCACGCTGCTCAGGCTGGCGTCGCAGGCGCAGGTGATGGTCGGATGGCGGCCGACCCCCGAACTGCTGGCCGCGGCGGAGAGCTTGGAGCTGTTCATCAACCCCGGCGCCGGGGTGCAGGCTCTTGTCGGGCTTCTGCGCGATGCCGGCCGCGGGATCACCTTGGTCAACGACCATGGCAACGCCTACGCCACGGCCCAGCACGCGGTCGCGCTGCTGCTGGCGCTAACCAACAAGGTGATACCGCACCACAACTGGCTGGCCGTCGGCGAGTGGCGCAGGGGCGATGATGACGCCGCGTCGGTGACCCTGCGCGGCAAGACCGTCGGGTTGCTGGGCTACGGCCACGTCAACCGGCTGGTACACCGGTTTCTCTCAGGCTTCGACCTGCGGTTCGCGGCGCTGCGCCGGGACTGGTCCGCGCGCGCCGAGCCCGCTCCGACCCCGGTCGACAAACTCGGCCCGGCCGAGGCTGACCGGCTGTTCGAGCAGAGCGACATCGTGATGGTATCGGTGCCCGAGACCAGGGAAACAACCGGCTTGGTCGACTCTCGCCGTCTTGAACTGCTGGGCCGCGAAGGGATGCTGGTGAACTACGCGCGTGGCGCGGTCGTGGTCGAGGCCGACCTGTACCGCGCGCTGAAGGAGCGCAGTATCGCCGGCGCGGCAATCGACACCTGGTACTCCTACCGGCCCGAGGCGGACGCGCAGGGGCGCAAGCGGCCGTACCATCTGCCGTTTCACGAACTGGACAACGTCGTGCTCTCGCCCCACCGTGCCGCCTCACCCGTGTTCGGGCTGGAGCGGTGGGACGGCGTGGTCGAGAACATCCGGCGCTGCGCCGCGGGTCGGCGCGACTTCGTAAACGTGGTCGACCTCGAGCGCGGGTACTAGCGGGCGGCCGTGCGCATCGCGTTCCTCGGCGACAGCCTGACCGAAGGCCTGCCGGGTGAATCTTACCTGCACCGACTCAAATCGGCGCTGCCCGGCCACACGCTGATGAACTGGGGCCGGGGCGGCGACACGATTGTCAGCCTGCACGAGCGGCTGGGCGAGTTGGAGTTCGAGCCGCGGCCCGACGCGGTGTTCCTGTGGGTGGGAGTGAACGACGCGATAGTGATGGAGTCGCCCTACTACCTGACCGGGCGCGAGGCGAGCGGCGACAGCGTCTTCGCGGCTGACGACGAGTTCGCGTTCTACTACCGCAGGACCCTCGACCACCTCTCCCCGAGGACCGCGCGCGTGCTCGCGGTCGGGCCGCTGTTCTGCGGCGAGGACCTGCGCGACCCGCTGAACTCGCGAATCGCCGGGCTCGCCGAGATTGTCCGTGGGTTGTGCCGCGACTACCCCAACGCCGGTTTCGTCGATATGCGCTCGGACTTCTTCGCCGACGACACGGCGCAGCGCACCCTGCCTGAACGGCCCGGCCTGCGCTTCACGACTGACGGCGTGCACCTCAGCAGCGTCGGCGCCGACATTGTCGCGCGGGTGTTCTTGAGACACATCGCCCGGCTGGACTGGTAGCCGGGACGCTGCAAAACGCGAGGCGGGCCGAAGCCCGCCTCGCCTATCGTATGTGGAGCCTACCAGCGCGGACGCGGGGGCCGGTCGTCGCGACGCGGGCCGCCGCGGCCACCACCACCGCCACTGCGCGGACGGCCGAAGCCGCCGCCACCGCCACCACCGAAGCCGCCGAAGTCACGGTCGCGCCGAGGGCCGCCTTCACCGCGCTCGAGGGCTTCCTTGACGGTCAGGGGCCGACCGTCGAGGACGTACTGGTTGAGGCCGGCAATCGCAGCCGCAGCCGCTTCTTCGGTCGCCATTTCGACGAACCCGAAGCCGCGCGAGCGGTTGGTCATCCGGTCTTTCACGATATCGACACTGGACACATCGCCGTGTTGGGCGAAGATCGAACGGAGCGCATCCTCAGTGGCACTGAACGGGAGGTTCCCGACAAAAATGCGCTTGGCCATAGCTTACCTCCGGACTCTTTGTGCTGGTACAATCGGTGGGACTGCTAGTGCGGGAACAAACGCTACGCCCGTCCAGACAGGCTCCGAAATGTAACTAGCCCCTTTCAGACGTTGTTTCTACCGATGACCTGACGCCATCGGCAATCCATAATACACCCCGGCCCGAACTCGTCAAGAGTGAGTATTGGGTGGGCCGTGGGCCGCACCGGTCGAACGTCCGGCTAAGTGACAGCCTCCCCGATACTTGACGCGCCGGGCGCGGCCGGTGTAGGATGATCCGTGGGGCGCACAATTGCCATCAACCGGGCGCCGGTCCTGGCGCTTTGGGCCACGGTCGTGGCCGAACGGCTCGGTTACTCGGCCGACGAGGCACTATCGCTCGGCCGGGCAGTGACCGGCCTGACCGCGCAGAGCAAGGGCCGGCACCTCGGCATCTACAAGCCCCAACCACGGACCGCGGCCGACCGCGCCGCACGCGACAAACTGGAAACCGTGGAACTGCTGGGCCGTCTTGTCCCGGTGATACGCACCGAAGACGGCCTCAGGGCCACAGACAAGGGCAAGCCGGGTTCGCCCGAGAGCGCGCAGCGCTATCTCGAGACGAAGTTCGGTGCGGACCTCGCCGCGGTGCGCTCGGCGATGCAGCATTTGGCCGCGTCGGTCGAGCGCGAAGCGCTGGCCGCGCAGGCATTCGCGCTGTACGAGCAATTCCGGCCCGCGATACCGTCGGGCGTGCGCGGCTGGGGCGCCAAGGGCGAGCTCGACGTCGACCGCATCGAAACGCTGGCCCGAAACAAAGACTAATGGAACCCTTCACGCAGCGCGCACTGCACATTCTCAAGGCCGTGCCCCTCGGCCGCGTGGTCACCTACGGCCAGGTCGCGGCGATGGCCGGCGACCCGCGCGGCGCACGCCAGGTCGTGCGTATCCTCGCCACCCTGTCGGATGCCGAGAACCTGCCGTGGCAGCGGGTCATCAATGCCAAGGGACAGGTTTCACTACCCGGCAAAGGCGGCCAGGAGCAACGCGCGCGGCTCGCGGCCGAGGGCGTGAGCTTTCGCCCTGACGGCGCGGTGGAACTGGCCCGGTTCCAATGGCGCGGGCCCTCGACCAACAGACAGCGCGAATCTTGACAACCAGCCCCGATGGAGTATAGTCAATCGATTGATTGGAATAGACATGAATCCAGAACCTGTTGATAAATCGAACGATACGCCAAAGCCTGACGCCAAACAGCGCATCAGGGATGCGGCAGTCGAGCTGTTCGCCCACCAGAGCTATGCTGCGGTCGGCACGCGCGATATCGCCAAGAAGGCCGGCGTGAACCTGGCGATGATCAACTACTACTACGGCGGCAAGATGGGCCTGCTCAAGGCGTTGATCATGGAGTACACGACGCTGTACTACGAACTGCTTGAGCGCGGCGTCGATCCAAGCCAGCCGGTTGAGCGCTATGTCAGCATACTCATTCGCAACCTCGTCGTTTTCTACCGTGAGAACCTGATGCTCGCGCTCGCCGTCGAGCGAACCGCGGAAGTCGAAAACGAAGAACTGCAGGGACTTCGCATCAAGCTGGCCGGCGCTCACAAGCCGATGGTCGACAACTACTTCAACGATCTTGGTCTCGACCCGGCCCATCGCCCGGTGATGGCCGTGTTCCGCGGGTTCCTTACGAAGATGGTGCTGATGCACTTCCAGGAGCGGTTCGCCTGGGAGGAGCAACTGAAGCGCAGGCCCAAGCTGAGGGAAATCGAGGAACGCGAGTTCGGCAAGTCCGACGACAGGTATGACGACGCGTTCTACGAGCAGTACGCGCAGGTGCTCGAGCGGTTCTACCTGCAGGGCGCGTGCGCGGTCGCGGCGACGCTGCGTAAGCCGGACGCTGCCCCGCCGCCTGCCTGCGGCGGCTAGCGCGGCAGGTCGCGCAGCATCCCCAGCATGCTGCGCCGGTAGTCGCGCAGCGCGGCGCGGCCCCTCCGCGTGATGCGCAGCAGGGTCCGCGGAATCCGCTCCACAAACTCCTTCTTCACCTCGACATAACCGGCCGTCTCGAGCTTCGTCATGTGCGACGAGAGGTTGCCCCGGGTCAGGCCGGTCTGGCTGGCGACGAACAGAAAGTCGGCGCTCTCGACCGCGGACAAACAGGCGAGGATGGCGAGTCGCGCCGGCTCGTGGATGACGCGGTCGATGTCGGGCTGTTCCGGTGCCGTCACGGCGGCCTCGCTCAACCGGCCGGCGACTCGGCCGGGCGCGGGTGGCGGCGCAGGAAGTCGACCAGCCACCAGATACCGGCGGCGGTCATCACCAGGCCGCTTGCGCCGGTCGCGACGGCGATGTGAATGCCCAGTTCCAGCCGCGCCAGTGCGGGACCGACCGACGACGCCGCGACCACGGCGGCATAGACAAAGAACCGCCGCAGACCGGTCTCGCGCCAGTGACCGTAGAGCGCCGCCGCCCCGCCCAAGCCGAGCAGGGCGAAGAGCCAGTTGAACGCCCAGACGGGCGGCCGCCAACTGAGCAACTGCCGGGCTGCGGTCACGGCCACTCCGAGCACCATCAGCCCGGCCAGTCCGATGAGGATGCCGAGCTTCATACCGGTGCGCGCCGGCTCCGCGTAGCCGATGCGCGGCGCGGTCAGGCGCACGCGCAGGGAGCGGATGCTGATCATCACCAGCGCGGGGAAGATGCTGGCGTAGAAGAACAGCTTGCGGTCGAACACGACCGCGATGAACATCACGGTTGCCACGACCAGCAGCGCCATCCCGGCGCCCAGTTCGGTCAGACCGTCTTCGCTGATGCTGCGCCTGGTCCGGCGCTGGATATCCTCAACCGAGGGCATGTCAGTCATCGGCCACCTCCATTCGGTAGAGTTGCTGTGGTTCATACTAGTTTGCACCGCAAACCGGTTCACGATACACCACAGGAATCAGCTGTCAAGGGGTAATCGCGGCGGCGATTGGACGGTTGTTCGGTCGCGGGACGTTGACAGGCGCGGCCGGCCCTTGGCGGCCGGCCGCGTTGCGTTTCCGCGGTCCCGGTCTAGTTGAACTCCACGCTGCGTTCCAGGATGCGGGGCATCTCCGGAACAGCGCCGCGGGTTGCAGTCGCGGGCGGGCGGACCCTGTCGGGATCGACTGCGCGGTACTCACGCGCGGGTTCGCGGCCGGCGCGACGCTGCCCCCGGACGGGTAGCGGCGGGCAAAGCGGTGCAGACTCACGGCGCCGACGGCGATGGTGCCGGCCGCGCAGATGAGCAGCGGCAGGGGCGAGCCCAGCACCTCGGTCACCACGATGGCGGCACCGGCAACCGCGGTGCAGGCGACCAGCCGGACGGAACTGAACTGCGCGGCGGCACCCGGCCCGGCTGAACTGCCGCGCGGCCCGGCTCGATACTCTGGGCCAGGCCGCGCCGCTGCTTGAGCGAACTGCGTCAGTCAGCGGGAATCGTCCAGGCCTCCCCCATCTCAAGTGACAACGGCTCTACCGGCGCGCGCGGCTGCTCGCCGCTGACCGCCGGGGCATCCTGACGGTGACCGGTCTCGCCCGGCAGCGGGTAGCGCCGGACAAAAGCGGCCAGGCGCAGCGCCCCGGTCAGCAACACCGCCGCTGCGCAGGCAATCAGCGGCCACGGCGTGCCCAGTGTCTCGGACGCGGTCATCGCCGCGCCGGCGCCGAGCACCGGCAGGGCACCGCGCACCCGGCCCTGCTCGAGCCGGCCCAGGTTGGCCCAGGCCATCCGCGGCGCGGTGATGCGGCGCTTGCCCGCGACCAGCGTAACCCACCCGGCCCCAACCGACACCACGAACACGGCCGGCGAAACAAACCAGGGCAGGGACAGCCAGGTCTCAAGGGCGGTCACCGCGCCGGCGCCGGCCAACGCGCAGCCGAACGCAATCGCCAGCAGACCGTCGGCGAACAGGCAGTTCCAGGCGCGCCGCTCGAGATTGCGCCGTCCCGCCGTACCGGCCGCTCGCGGCCGGGCAGCGGCGCAACAGATCGCCGGTTCACGCATGTTCCACCTCGGGCGGCGGAATTGTCTTCGGAATATCGGGCAACACTCTCTCGGTCTCGCGAACGCAGCTCACGTAACCTCCCGGTTTGGGCCCGCTCGTGCGGGTCATCTCCATCAGACAGTTGTCGCGCTACCGGTCTTACCCTTCGTGATAATTATACTGGAAACTGCCGCCGTAATCAATGGGCCGCTCGGTTGACAGCCGCTTCAAGCGGCCGAACATTGCCGATGACCAACCCGCATCACCCCTACCACACCCGTCATCCGGAGAAGGCCATCAGTGACCGGGCCGAGATCATTGCGGTCGCGCGCGCGGCCCGCTTCGTCACGCTGGCCCTCTGCCGCGGCGACGAACCCTACCTTGTCACCGTCAACCACGCGCTCGACGAGACCGGCGAAAGCTTGTACTTCCACTGCGCGGTCGAGGGCCGCAAGCTCGACTCAATCCGCGCCAACCCGCGCGTGTGGGGCCAGGCACTGGACGACCGCGGCTACCTCGCCGGCCAGTGCGACCACGCCTACCGCTCGGTCCAGTTCGCGGGCCGGGCCGAGCTGGTCGAAGACGAGGCCGACAAGCACCGCGCCCTCGAACTGCTCATCAACCGGCACGAGCCTGACCCGGCCCCGGTGAAAGCGCGCCTGCTCGGCCGCGACCTCTCGAAGGTCGGCGTCGTGCGCGTGCGCATCACCGACTGGTTCGGCAA
>JAWOHG010000263.1:0-4829 GCA_046485245.1 bacterium | reverse complement strand
TCGAAGGCCGTGCCCGGCGACAGGATGCCGGCCATGTCCTTGATGCAGATGGAGTCCACGCCCATGTCCTGCTGCTCGTGCGCCCGCTGCAGGTAGTACTCGACGGTATGCACCGGGCTGATGGCGTAGCAGAGCGTGCCCTGGGCGTGCTTGCCCTGCTTCTTCACGCAGGCCACCGCGTGCTCGAGGTTGCGCGGGTCGTTCAGCGCGTCGAACACCCGGTAGATGTCCAGGCCGCGCTCGGCCGACCGCGCCACGAACTCCTCCAGCACGTCGTCCGGGTAATTGTGGTACCCGACCACGTTCTGGCCGCGCAACAGCATCTGCAGCTTGGAGTTCTTGATGCGGGCCCGGATGGCGCTCAGGCGCTCCCACGGGTCCTCGTTCAGGAATCGCAGGCAGACGTCGAAAGTGGCCCCGCCCCACATCTCCAGCGACCAGTACCCGACCCGGTCGATGTGATCCAGCACCGGCAGCATGTCTTCGAGCTTCATCCGGGTCGCCCAGAGCGACTGGTGCGCATCCCGCAAGGTTGTGTCGGTGAAGCGAATCGGGGCCGGCGGAACGCGGCCGGAAGTCTCTTTCTTCGCCTGCTTAGCGTCCATAATGTGTTCTAATCTCCTGACTTACGGCTTCCATCGCGGTCGCTCGCGAACCTTTGACTAGGATTGTATCCCCGACCCCTATGATGTCAAACACCGCCTCGGCCGCGGCCCGGCTGTCGTCAAACCGTCGCACTTTGCCCGGGTCCATCCCCGCCCCGACCGCGCCCCTGGCCGTGTGCTCGCCCATCGGTCCGACCAATGCCAGTCGGTCCACGAGCGCACCCAGTTCTCGGCCCAGGGCCTCGTGCAGGGCGGCCGACCCCTCGCCCAGTTCCAGCATGTCCCCAAGCAGGGCGACCCGGCGCTCTCTCGGCGCCGACTGCACAAGCACCGCCAGCGCGGCCCGCACCGACTGCGGGTTGGCGTTGTAGCAGTCCTCTATCAGCACGACATCGCCCAGCCGTTCCACCCGCAGCCGCATCGGCGGCGGGACGAAGCGCCCCAGCGCCTCGGCCATCGCCTCCGACCCCACGCCGAGCACCGAAGCCGCGGCGCAGGCCGCGAGCGCGTTCAGCACGTTGTGCCGACCCGGCACCGGCAGCCTGACCGGGTGCGTTCCCAGCAGTTTGAACCCGACCCCGTCCAGGCCAAGGTCCTCGATGTCGCTTCCAAACACGTCAGACCGCGCCTCGACGCCGAACGTGACCCGCCGCAGCCTTGAGAACCGCGCGCCGATGTCCATCACCAGGTGGTCATCGGCATTCAGCACCGCGACCCCGCCCGACCCGAGCACGCCGAGCAGTTCGGCCTTCTCCTCGGCCACGCCTGAGCGGTCCTTCATCGACTCGAGGTGCGTGTCACCGATGTTGGTGATGACCCCGACCTCGGGCGCGCAGATGCGCGCCAGCCGGTCGGTGCCGCCCAGCTCGTTCATCTCAATCTCGAACACCGCCGCCTCGATGCCGCGCTCCAGCCGCAGCACGGTCAGGGGCAGTCCGACGTCGTTATTGTAGCTGCCCTGCGGCACCAGGACCCGGAACCGGCTGCCCAGTATCGCCCCGAGCATCTCCTTGGTCGTGGTCTTGCCGTTCGACCCGGTTATCGCCACGGCGCGCACCGGCATCTGCTGCCGATACCACGCCGCCACGCGCCCGAGCGCCCGCGTCGTGTCGTCGACGACCAAAACGACGCCCTCGGCCCCGGCCCGCGCCGCATCCTCCACCACCACGCCGCACGCCTCGGCCGCGACCGCCTGCGCGCAGAACTCGTGCCCGTCCAGCCGCTTGCCGCGCAGGGCGAAGTACAACTCGCCCGGCTTGATTGTCCGCGTATCGATGGATATGCCGGGCACACGGCAATCCGCGCCGCGCGCCAGCCGGCCGCCGCTGGCAGTGACCAGATCGGACAAACGCTGTGTTTCCACGGTTACACTATCAGCATCGCGTCACCGAAACTGTAGAAACGGTAGCGCTGCTCAATCGCGTGCTTGTAAGCTCTCATTATTGCCTCTCGTCCAGCCAGGGCCGAAACCAGCATAAGCAAAGTCGACCGCGGCAGGTGGAAATTCGTCAGCAGCGCCCCGCACACCTGCCACTCGTAGCCAGGGTAGATGTACAGGTTCAGCTCACCTGCCCCCGCCCGCACGCGGCTGACAGCTGACAGCTCACGGCTTGCCGCCTCAGACTGCCCGCCACTTTGCAGTTTGCAGTTTGCACTTTGCACTCTGCAATCGTCCGCAACAGGTCCTTCGCTCCGCTCAGGACGACCGCCTTCGCAGTCGCTTTGGCTCTTGGCTTTTGGCCTTTGGCTTTTGACTTCGCCGACTCCATCACTCTGCCCTCTGCAGTTTGCACTCTGCATTCTGCACTCTGCATTCTGCATTCTGCATTCGTCCTCTACGACTGCCTGTCCTTCGAGCACTCTGACTGTTGTCGTCCCCACACACACCACCCGCCGCCCATCTGCAAGCGCCCGGTTCACCTGCGCGGCCGCGGCCTCGCTCAGCTCGAATCGCTCGGCGTGCATCCTATGGTTCTCGACCTGCTCGACCGCGACCGGCCGGAACGTGCCCAGCCCGGCGTGCAAGGTCACGATTGCCGTCTCGATACCTGATGCCCGCAGTCGGTCAAGCACCTCGGGCGTGAAGTGCAGGCCCGCGGTCGGCGCCGCGACCGCGCCGGTCTTCTCGGCAAACACGGTCTGGTACCGCGACGGGTCCGCGCACTTCTCCCTGATGTAGGGCGGCAGGGCCAGCTCGCCGCTTGCCTCCAGCAACTGCTCGACGCTGTCCGGCTCGAACCGGACGATGCGCATCCCGTCGTCGCGCCGCTCCAGCACCTCGGCCCGGTGCGTCCCGAAGTCGATAGTCGTGCCGACCCGCGCCTTGCGCGCCGGCCGCGCCAGCGCCTCCCACCGGCCGTCGCCCAGTCTGCCCAGCAGCAACAGCTCGACCTTGCCCCCGGTCGGCAGCTTCCCGAAGACTCGCGCGTGTCTCACCTTCGTGTCGTTGAGAACCAGCAGGTCGCCCGGCTTCAGCCACCGCCCGATGTCGGCGAACCGCGCGTCGGTCAGCGAACCGTCCCTGCGGTCCAGCACCAGCATCCGCGAGGCGTCGCGCTCGCCCAGCGGCTGCTGGGCAATCAGCTCCTGCGGCAACTCGTAGTCGAAGTCGGCGACCAGCACTCAGCGCCTCGCCCTCAGTCCGGTTTCGTCATTCGTCATTCGGACTTCGGGTTTTCTGACGGGCAGCTACTCCATCTCCTTGCCCGTTATGATTCGATACGCCTCGCGGTAGCGCGCCGCGGTGCCGGCGATGACCTCGCTCGGCAGCTTCGGCGCGGGCGGCTGCTTATCCCAGCCGCTCACCAGCAGCCAGTCGCGCACGAACTGCTTGTCGAAGCTCGGCGGCGACATCCCCGGCTGGTAGTCCTTCACCGACCAGAACCTCGACGAATCCGGGGTCAGCGCCTCGTCGATGAGGATGACATCGTTGCCCAGCATCCCGAACTCGAACTTCGTGTCGGCGATAATGATGCCACGCTCCAGCGCATAGGCCGCGGCCTGCGTGTAGATGTCGAAGGCGACCGCCTTGATAAACGCGGTGCGCGGCCCGCCGACCAGTTCCGCCATCCGCGCCTCCGAGATGTTCTCATCGTGGCCGGACGTCGCCTTGGTCGCGGGCGTGAAAATCGGGTAGGGCAGCTTGTCGGCCTGGCGCAGGCCCGCGGGCAGCTCGACCCCGCACACCCGGCCGTTCTCGCGGTACTCGTTCCAGCCGCTGCCCGCAAGGTAGCCGCGCACCACGCACTCCACCGGCAGCGGCTCGGCCTTGCGCACCAGCATCGACCGGCCCGCCAGCATCTCGCGGTACGGCGCCAGCTCCGCCGGGTAGACGTCCGAGACCACGCTCACCATGTGATTGGCGATGATGCCGCGAAACTTCTCGAACCAGAACGCCGAGAGCTGGGTCAGCACCTTGCCCTTGTCCGGTATCGGGTCGGGCAGCACCACGTCGAACGCCGACAGCCGGTCGGTGCAGACAATCAGCAACTGCTCCCCGACCTCGAAAATGTCGCGGACCTTGCCCTGCGCGACCCGCTTAACGTTACCCAGATCTGTCTGCATCAAAGTCATCACTTCTCCTTGTCAGTGCCTGTCATTCCGACGGAGGCGCGCAGCGCGGATTGGAGGAATCTCTCATCTTGCCCGACAGCAATAGGCGATTCCTCGACTCGCCCTGCTCGCTCGGAATGACAAACGACAACTGTCGCTGCACCATCTTGCACTCTCCGCACTGCCTTCTGCATTCTGCCTTCGCCCGTCTGCCACCGAACCTCACCACAAAGTCACCAAAGGCACAAAGACCCGATTGTCGATGGGCGATTGTCGATTGTCGATAGCCCTGTCCGGGTTTGGGGTTTGCGCGCCTGCGCGCCCTTCGATTTGCGATTTGCCTTCCCCAATCTGCAATCCTCAATCACTCATCGCTCCGATACTCGCCACAAAGTCACGAAAGACACAAAGCACTTCTGACATCACCCCGGCGACCCTTCGCCGAGCCTCAGGGCGACACTGCGTGTCGTCTGACCTCGCGCCCGCCTCGCCGTAGCTCCTCGGTCGCTTTGACATTTGGCTTTTGGCATTTGGCTTTTGACTTGGTCCTCTGCCCTATTCGCCCCGCTTCTGCTTCAGCGCTTTCGACTTCTCCGCAACCTCTTTCGCCATCTTCGCCCTGTGCGCCGCCAGCTTCCTGACCAGCCCCGGGTCGGAGAGCGCCAGCATCTG
>JAWOHG010000226.1:0-11329 GCA_046485245.1 bacterium | reverse complement strand
GCCGAGCGGCAGAGCGCGGCGATTTCCTTCACCGGTTCGACGGTCCCGATTTCGTTGTTGCAGAGCATCACCGAGCAGAGCGTGGTCTCGGGCGTTATTGCCCGGCGCACGGCGTCGGGGTCGACCAGGCCAAAGCTGTCCACCGGCAGGAAGGTAACGCGCCAGCCCTCGGCTTCGAGGTGTTTGGCGCTGGCGTGGACCGCGCTGTGCTCGATGGAACTCGTGATGATGTGGCGGCCGCGGTCCCGGCGCGCTGCAGCCGTGCCCTTGAGAGCCCAGTTGTCGGATTCGCTCCCCGACCCGGTGAAGTAGATTTCTTCGGGCGTGGCGCCGAGGAAGGCCGCAACGCGCTCGCGCGCCTCGGCCACGCCGTCAAAGCACTCGCGGCCGAAGCTGTGGATGTTGGACGGGTTGCCGAAGACGCCGGCCAGGTAGGGCGCGATTGCCTCGGCGACGCGCGGGTCGGTGCGCGTGGTCGAGTTATTGTCGAGGTAGACCCGCATAGCAATCTACGATTTACGATTGTCGATTGTCGATTTCCGGAACCGGCGGGGACTGCGGGGCGGGGGGCGCGGGACGGGGGCGGAAGATGAATTCGCGCGCCAGCAGGAGGATGATGCCGCAGATGACGAAGGTGTCGGCGAGGTTGTAGGTGTACCAGCGCCAGCCGCGCACGCCCATGTCGATGAAGTCGATGACAGAACCGAGCCAGACCCGGTCGACGAGGTTGCCGACCGCGCCGCCCAGCACCATCCCGTAGGCGACCGCGGAGAAACGGTCGCGGTTCTTCAGCCCGAGAAACGTCACCAGCACCGCGCCCGCCGCCTGCAGGCCGATGTGGATGAAGCGGTGGCCGAAGCTGATGCCGAATATGCCGTGCTCGTTGCCGGTGCGCCAGACGCGCAGGAAGTCGCCGATGAGGCGCACCGGCGCCCCGGTTTCGACGAGGCCGTAGACCGCGATCTTGGTCACCTGGTCGAGGAACAGGGCGATGATGGCGGCCCAGACGAACAATCTTCGTGTCACGGGTCAGCCTAGCCGGGCCGCGGGCCGAGTCAAATCAGCGCTGGAGTGCTAGGCCGGCTTGTCCAGGCCCATCGCGTCGAGCTCGTCGGCGTTGTAGACCCGGATGTTGTAGTGCTTGGCGAACTGGCGGGCGTCCTCGCTCAGGCGCGGCGAGGCGACGAGGATGGTCTCGTGGGCGTCGATGTCGTAGGCGACGGCGTAGAGTTTGATGACTTCCTCGGACGCGACCTCGGTCTCGGCATTGGCGAAGCTGACGATGATGCGGTGGTCGAGCGGCCCGGAGCGCTTGGTGCCGAGCATGTCGACCTGGTGGTTGGACCCGGACTTGCCCGTGACCGTTACCGATTCCTGCACCTCGTAGCCTTCCTGCGTGAGGAAGTCGCGCACCCGGGCCTTGGGGATGCGCTCGCCCTTGAGCTTGGCGACCTGGGTCGGGTCGAGCTCGTAGGCGTACATCACGACCTCGCGGATGTCGTCACGGGCGTAGTCGCGGCCGCAGGTCCGGCAGTGCCAGCGCTCGACCGGGGTCTCCGATATCGTGCCGCAGTCGAGGCAGCGGTAGCGCCGGCCCAGGCTGGTGTAGTCCGAGCCGATGAGCACGAGCTCGAGCCGGCACTTGGGGCAGACCCGGCCCTCGCTGCGGGCGTAGTCTTCCTCGGCGCCGACGTAGCCGCAGTTCTGGTGCTTGAGCATCGTCTGGCGGACGATGTGGCGTGAATGGCACTTGGGGCAGGTCGAGTCGAGCCGAATGTCCTGGGAATTGCAGGCCGGGCAGAAGGTTACCTTGTCCTGGAAGCGACGCGCTAAATACCCAAGCTTGGTCAGGTCTTCGAGCAGCTGAACGGCATACTCCGAGTCCGCAAGGACGGCAGACTCGACTTCAGGATAACTTACCCAGGTATTCCGCTTAGGCTCGAAGACTGGATCAAGCCCGGGTGCTTTTTTATCGAGAAGCATCTCAATCAGCTTCACGACTTTAGGATCGTTAAGCACCTTTTCCAGCCTCCGCCTTGGCCGGAGTATAACTTCCGTCGACTACCTGTCAAATCCGACCTGCGTTGCCTTGCCCGGCTTGACACCGGGCGCAACCGGGGATAATAAGCCGTCGGCAACTGGTGCAGCGACTGACAATCGGCCCGCAACCCGGCGTGAAAGGAGTCGTGCAATGTCGATGCGAACTCGATGGCTGGCCCCGGCCCTGCTCTGCGGGCTGGCGCTGTTTGCCTGTCGAAAGAAGGCCGAGACGGTCATCACGCTGGCCGGCTCGACTTCGGTCCAGCCTTTTGCCGAGCGGCTGGCCGAGGTCTACATGGCCGCTCACAAGGGCGTCGAGGTCAACGTCCAGGGCGGCGGGTCGAGCGCCGGGGTGAGGGCGGTGCAGAACGGCATCTGCCAGGTCGGGATGTCGTCGCGGCCGCTGACCTACGAGGAACGCGCCATCGCCGAGGTGCCGATCGCGCTCGACGGCATCGTGCTCATCGTCCACCGCGACAACCCGGTCCGCGCGCTCACCCTCGAGCAGGCGCGGCGCGTGTTCACGGGCGAGGTGCAAAGCTGGCGCGCGCTGGGCGGAGCGGACCGGCGCATCACCGTCATCACGCGGGAGGAGGGGTCGGGCACGCGCTCGAGCTTCGAGGACCGGGTGATGGCGCCGCCGCACGAGCGGCCGGCCGACCCCAGGCCCGGGCCGCAGCCGTTCGCGGCCGACGCGCTGGTGCAGGATTCCAACGGCGCGGTGCGGGAAATCGTCGCCTCGGACCCGGCGGCAATCGGTTACATCTCGTTCGGCCTGGTCGACGACCGGGTGCGGGCGCTGGAGTTGGACGGGGTCGCGCCGAGCCACGACGCGATAAAGTCCGGCGCCTACCCGCTGGTGCGGCGGTTCCTGTTCCTGACCAGCGGTAAGGTGGCCGCGCCGGTGCGGCGTTTCATCGACTACGCGCTTGGCGCCGAGGGCCAGGCAGTTCTTGAGGAAGAGGGCCTGACGACCATCAACCGATGAGCGAGACGGGCGAGCGGGTCTGGTCCGGGTCGCGCCCGGCCGGCCACGTGGTGGCCGAGCGGGCGGTGCGCGCCGCGCTGCTCTTGACCGCGTTCTCGTCGGTGGCGATGCTTTCGCTCATCGCCTTCTTCATCGTGCGCGAGGGGCTGCCGCTGGTTCTGCGGGTCGGGGTCTGGGAGTTCATCGCGTCGACCCGGTGGCAGCCGACCCAGGGGCATTTCGGCATCCTGCCGATGATCGTCGGTTCGCTGGAGGTGACGCTGCTCGCGGTGGTGCTGGGCGCGGTGCTCGGGCTGGCCTGCGCGATGTTCCTGGCCGAGTTCGCGCCGAGGTGGAGCGTGCGCCTGCTCAAGCCGGCCGTCGAACTGCTGGCCGGCATCCCGTCGGTGGTCTACGGCTTCATCGGCGTGGTCGTGCTGGTGCCGTGGATACGCGAGACTTTCGGCGGGCCCGGGTTCTCGGTGCTCGCGTCGGCGATCATCCTCGGGATAATGATATTGCCGACGGTCATCGCGATATCGCTCGATGCCATCAACGCGGTGCCGCCCGACTACAAGCAGGGCTCGCTCGCGCTCGGCGCGACGCGCTGGCAGACGCTCTTGCGCGTCACCCTGCCCGCTGCGCGCTCCGGCATCATCGCCAGCCTGATACTGGGAATGGGCCGCGCGGTGGGCGAGACGATGGCGGTGATAATGGTCGCGGGCAACGCGCTGACCCTGCCGACCTCGGTGCTCCAGCCGGTGCGTACGCTGACCTCGAACATCGCCCTGGAGATGGGCTACGCGGCCGGGGACCACCAGGCCGCGTTGTTCGCCACCGGGATGGTCCTGCTCATCTTCATCATCATCCTCAACACCATCGCCATGGTCGCGGTGAAGCAGCGCCGATGACGCCGATGACGGAAGCCCCAGTCCCCGTGCCCCGGTCCCCGACCCCCAGTGCCCGTGCCCTGAGGCGGAGGCTGATTGCCCCGATGGCGGGCCAGCGCATCGCGTGGGCCGTGCTGTGCCTGATGACGCTCTCGACGCTGGTCGTGCTGTTCTTCATCATCGGGTTCATCGCCTCCAAGGGCTGGCACGTCATCACGCCCGAGTTCCTTTTCGGGATGCCCGAGCGGATGGGCAAGGAGGGCGGCATCCTGCCGACCATCGTCGCGACGGTGTACCTCACCCTGCTGGCGGTGGTCATCGCCACGCCGCTCGGGGTCGGGACCGCGGTCTTCCTGACCGAGTACACGCGCGAGTCGTTCGTCACGCGCACCATCCGGTTCGGGGCCGACGCGCTGGCCGGCATCCCGTCGATAATCTTCGGCCTGTTCGGGTTCATCCTCTTCGTCATCCGGCTGAAGATGGGCTGGTCGATACTCGCCGGCGGGCTGACGCTGGCGTTCATGATCCTGCCGACCATCATCCGCACGAGCGAGGAGGCGATCCGCGCCGTGCCGGGCGTGCTGCGCGAGGTCAGCCTGTCGCTCGGCGCCACCAAGTCGCAGACCATCGCGCGGGTCGTGCTGCCCAGTTCGCTGCCCGGCATCCTGACCGGCGTGATACTGGGGATGGGGCGGAGCGTGGCCGAGACCGCGGTCGTCATCTTCACGGCCGGGTCGTCGCTGTTGATGCCCAACAGCGTGCTCGACGCGGCCCGGACGATGTCGGTCCACTTCTACATCCTCGCGCGCGAGGGCCTGTCGATGGAGCGGGCCTACGGCACCGCGCTGCTGCTCGTCGTGTCGATACTGCTCATCAACGTTACGGCCTACGTGCTGATGCACCGCGTGATGAAGCGGCTGAGGTAGCGCGATGGCGGACATCATCACGGTCGCCGAGCTGGACGCGTTCTACGGCAGCCACCCGGTGCTGCGGGGCATCAACCTCGGCGTGCGCGCGGGCGAGATTCTGGCCATCATCGGGCCGGCCCACTCGGGCAAGACCACCCTGCTGCGCGCGATGAACCGGATGGCCGAGCTCGAACCCACGTTCCGAAGGACCGGCGAAATCCGGTTCCTCGACCGCGAGGTGTCGCGCTGGGACACCGACACCCTGCGCCGCCACGTCGGCTACATCTTCGCGACCCCGACGCCGCTGCCCGGGGCCATCTTCGACAACGTCGCCTACGGGCCGCGCCTGAAGCGCGCCCGGCCGGTCGGGCTGGACGACACGGTCGAGCGCTGCCTGCGCGCCGCGTTCCTGTGGGACGAGGTGCGCGACCGGCTCGGCTCCTCGGCCCTGCGCCTTTCCGGCGGGCAGCAGCAGCGGCTGTGCATCGCGCGCACGCTCGCGGTCGACCCGGACGTCGTGCTGATGGACGAGCCCTGCTCCGGGCTGGACCCGATATCCACCGCGCAAATCGAGAAGGCGATGCGCGAACTCGCCGGCCGCTACACGTTCATCCTCGTCACCAACAACACCAAGCAGGCGGCGCGGGTCGCGGACCGGGTGGCCTACTTCCTGTCGGGCGAACTGGTCGAGCTGGCCCCGAGCGCCGAGCTGTTCACCGTGCCGAAAGACAAGCGCACCGAGGATTACCTGTCGGGGAGAATCGGGTGAGCGGCGGGCCCAAGTTCGAGGCGCGGGACCTCGATGTGTTCTACGGCGCGTTCCAAGCGGTCAAGAAGGTCAGCATCGCGTTCGCGCCCCGCGCCATCACCGCCATCATCGGGCCGTCGGGCTGCGGCAAGTCGACGATGCTGCGCTCATTCAACCGGATGAACGAGCTGGTCGACGGCGCGCGCATCGAGGGCACGATGCTTCTGGACGGGGTCGACATCTACCGCCTGAGCGTGCTCCAGCTGCGCAAGCGGGTCGGGATGGTGTTCCAGCGGCCCAACGCCTTCCCGCTGTCGGTGTTCGACAACGTCGCCTACGGGCCGCGCTGCCACGGCGAGAACCGGGGCGGCGAACTGCGCGCCACGGTCGAGCGCTGCCTGCGCGACGTGCGGATGTGGGACGAGGTCAAGGACAGCCTCGACGCCCTCGCCACCGGCCTGACCGACGAACAGCGCCAGCGGCTGTGCATCGCGCGGATGCTCGCGGTCGAGCCCGAGGTGCTGCTGATGGACGAGCCCTGCTCGGCGCTAGACCCCATCGCCACCCTGCACATCGAGGAGCTGATGCGCACGCTGTCGAAAGACTACACCATCGTCATCGTGACGCACAACATGCAGCAGGCGGCGCGGGTGTCGGACTTCACCGGGTTCATGCTGCTGGGCGAGCTCAAGGAGTTCGGCCGCACGAGCGACATCTTCACCCGGCCCAAGCAGGTCGACACCGAGAACTACATCTCCGGCCGGTTCGGCTAGGCCGGCGGCATCCCTGAAACTGGACCGGGGCGGCTTGCGCCGCCCCGGCTGGTTCCCCAAAGGAGGCTAGTTACGTGCTCTGGTGGTCCAGCCTGCGGTCCAGTCGTTGGCAGGGTCGACTCCGCCGACGAAGTTGACGGATTCAAAGAAGCCGTCAGCGGGCGGGGTTGCGACCGGGTGGCCGAGTGCCTCGCCGGCCGGCTTGAAGTTGGGGTTGTCGATGCTGAACGGGTCGACGACGAGCGCGCCGGCCGCGGTCGCGTTGTTCTGGTTCATCGTCAGCGCGAAGTCGCGCACGAACCAGCCTTTGAGCGTGTCGGCGTCTTCCTTGAAGTTCTTCGAGTTGAAGAACAGCGTGTTCTCGACCTTGAGCTGGCCGGAGGTGGCGTTGACCCAGGTTATGCTGTCGTCGATGTCCAGCCCGCAGTCGTTCATCCCCATCACGATGCCGTTGCGGAACTGACCCGCGGTGCCGGCGCGCAGCAGCATCCCGTCATCGCTGTGCGATGAGGTGTCGGAGCCGATGATGGTGAAGTTGTAGACCAGCGGGCTGCACATCGGCTGGGCCGAGTGGTCCTCGCCGTTGTTGTCGCATTCGAAGCCGTTGTCGCAGTCGTCGCCGTACTGCTGGCAGACGATGAACTGGGCCTTGCCCTGCCAGCCGTCGGTGTAGTCGAACTGGTCGTCGGCCGCGCCGGTGATGAGGATGTACTTGGCGTTGACCGTGCCGCCGAAGAACTCGATCCCGTCGTCCTTGTTCATGTGAATCTGGACGTGGTCGATCTGGGTGCCGGACCCGACGCCCTGGAGCGCGAGGCCATTGAGTTCGTTGTCGGGGCTGATTTCACGGCCGGCAAATTCGATGCGGACGTAACTGAGGCGGCCGGAGTTATCGTCCGGTACGTTGCCGCCGTAGTAGCCGGTGCCGCCTTCGCCATAGGCCTCGTCGCCGGTGTTGAGCGGGGCGCGGCCGTTGATGATGAGGCCGCCCCAGTCGCCGCGGTTGCGCTGGCCCGGGGCCTTCTCGCTGGTCATCACGATGGGTTTCTCGGGCGTGCCGACGGCGTAGACCTTCGAGTTGCGGCGCACGACGAGCATGCCCTTGGTCGTCGCCTCGCCGTAGATGGTGACGCCCGGCTCGATGACGAGCACCGTTTCGTTGACGTCGTCGCCGACGAAGACGCCGCCGCGCAGGATGATGGTGTCCCCCTCGCGCCATGTGTCGCCCTCGACGATGGTGCCGGTGATGGTTCTGACGCCGGGGTCGGGTGGGAGGTCGTCCTGGTCGCAGCCGACGTAGAGGCCGACCAGGAGTGCCGCGGTGAGCAGCCACACGGTCTTCTTCATGTACTCTCCTTTATCGGGTTCGGGTCTATCTGCGGTCTTGCGGGCGGCCACGGTCAGCACCTACAGCGTGTAGGCCAGGCCCAGCGAAGCGGACCGGCCGTTGCGGTACGTGGTCTGAGGCCTGCCGCCCTGCGTGAAACGGACCTTGCTGTCGAGGATGTTGCCGATTCCCGCGCTGGCCTGGAGCTTGCCGAACAGCGTCTTGCTGAACGTGAAGTCGAGCTTGGGGAACGATTCCTCGTAGTAGTCGGGCGTACGGTACTTGCCGGCGGCGGTGATGCGCCGCCCGGCGACGTTGAACATCAGCGACGCGGTCAGCCCGGCCCGCGGGCTGGCGTAGTCGAGACCGACATTGACGACGTACGGTGACTGGCCCTGCAACGGCCGCCGCTTGTTGGTCTCGGGTGAGCCCACGAGGGTGTCGAGTTGAACCCGTGATTCGATGAACGCCACGTTGCCACCCAGCGCCAGCCCGGCGAGCGGCGAGAAGAACCGGCCGAAGTCCAGTCGGCCCTCGACCTCCAGTCGCCAGCTATAGGCCGAGATCGCGTTGCGCCAGGTGCGGGTGATCTCGGTGGCGTTTTCCAGTCCTTCCTCGATCGGGTTGTCGAAGTCCTTGTAGAATGCCGCGACCGACAGGTTCTCGCCGGTGCCGAAGTACCACTCGGCCCGCAAATCGAAGTTGTTGATGGTCGCGCGCTTCAGGCCGGGGTTGCCGATTGTGGCAGAGCCGCCGATGTCGGTGAAGTCGAAGGGCGACAGCTCGCGGAAGCTCGGCCGGGACACGCTGCGGGCCATCGCGGCGCGCAGGTTCACCGCCGGCGTCAGCTTGTACGTGAGATTGACGGAGGGCAGGACGTCGGCACCCTCGACCGTGCCGACGACCGGCGGAGCGGAAGGGTTGAACAGGTCGAACGTCCGGACCTGCTGGTGCGAGTACTCGACGCGGACGCCGCCGGCCAGGCGCAGGCGGCGAGCCAGCGGCATGTCGACCATCGCGTAGCCGGCGCCAAGCGCCTGCCAGGCCCGGTAGTTGTCGGTCGGACGAGTGTCTTCGTCGATCTGGAACCCATTCGGCCGGATGTTCTCGGGGTTGAAAATGTGCTCCGGGTCGAGCGTGACGTCGACGCCGTGGAAGTCCTGCGGCTTGAAGCGGAAGCGGCGGTTGGCGATGCCGCGGTCCTTGTACGTGCCGGCCGCGCCGGCGACGAACTTGGCCGGTTCGCCCGACCACTGCGTGAACGGCAGGTTCCAGTCGAGCCCGGCGTCGCCGGTGTTGTCGGTGAGCACGCTGTAGAAGCGCGAGCCGCTGTTGCTCTCGTCGGCCAGCCGGTAGCGGTTCTGCCCGATGTCGCTTTCGTAGATGACCTCGCGCGTGTCGGGTTCGTAGCGGTTCGCGAGCGCGTAGGCGCCGCGCCATTCGAGCCGGCGGCCGGCGTCGCCCGGCAGGTGCTCGCCGGAGAGCGCGACGGACGCAAGCGAGCGTTCGACCCAGCGCAGGCGCCAGCCCTTCTCATCGAGCCGGTGGTCGTAGTTGGGCAGGATGTAGTACAGCGTGACTTCGTCTTCCGCGCTCTGGGTGTAGGTCGTGCGCAGGCCCAGCTTGGTCCGGCTGTCGGGTTTGAGGCCGGCGTTGAAGATACCGCCCCAGAGGACGTCGTATGAGCTTGTGCGCAGGGTGTCGATTTCGTGGCGGGGGATGAGTTCGTCGCCGGAGATAACGTAGTAGTAAGTGCTCTCCTGTTCGCGCGTCGAGTAGTCGCCCTTGTAGGACAGCGCGCCGACCCACCCGAAAGGCATCCCGCCGAGGCGGGACTGGTCGCCGTAGGACAGGCTCAAGCCGCCGTTGGGCGGCGCGGCGCGGGTGCGGGGCGACCAGACGTTGGCGAACTGCTCGCCCAGCATCTCGAGTTCCTCTTCGGTGAAGCCGTTGCCGAACATGCCGCGCTCGATGAGCAGGTTCTGGCGGGTCGCCTGGCGAACGGCGCGGGGCATCGCGCGCGTACCGTCGTCGAACCCGAGGAAGTCCAGCCCGCCGCCGCTGTAGACCAGCCGGTCGCTGAGCGTGCTGCGCAGGTTGCCCGAGCCGCTGAACGCAACGCGGCCGCCGGCCGCCTCGGGGAAGTCCTTGGTCGTGAGCAGGATGGCGCCGCCGGTAAACTCGCCGGGCATGTTGGGCAAAGCGGTCTTGGCCACGACGACGTCGTCGAAGAGGCTTGATGGGAAGATGTCGAGCGGCACGACGCGCTTGTCCGGCTCGGGGCTGGGCAGGTTCGTGCGGTTGAGAATCGTCGAGCTGTAGCGTTCGTTCAGGCCGCGGACAAAGACGTACTTGTCGTTGACCACCGACAGCCCGGTGACGCGCTTGAGCACGTCCGAGGCGCGGGGGTCGGGCGCGCGGGCGATCTGCTCGGCCGAGATGCCGGAGCTGACGACCGGCGACGACTGCTGGCTGTTCAGCAGCCCGGCGACCGTGCGCCGGGCGCGCTCGGCGGTAACACTGACGCCCTGGACCTGGATGGCGCGCGGCGTGAGCGCGACGTCGAGGGTGGTGACGCGGTCGGGCACGACCCGGACGTCCGTGACCTTGTAGTCGGCATAGCCCAGCATGCTGACTTCGACTTCGTGGCTGCCCTCGGGCACCGCCTCGATGCGGTAGCGTCCCTCGAGGTCAGAGGCCGCCCCGAGCTCCCGGGAGTGCACGATGATGTTCGCCAGCGGCAGCGGTTCGCGCGTGCGCGCGTCCACGACGCGCCCGGCAATCAGGCCCTCGCCGGCCAGCGCCGGTGAACTTGTCGCCACTGCTGCCAGCAGAACGGCATACACAATGGCTGGGACGAGTCTGTGCTTCATAGTAGGTATTTGTTGCCTCAGCCCGTTTCAGGCTCAGCGATGCAAGTTCACAGCCCGCGTGCTAAGCTCGTATAAGCGCCGTGATAATTCTGTGCTAGTCAGGCACCGAGAACTGCATCTCCGGCCGGTTCGGCTAGCGCCCAAGAGGACAGTTCAGCCTGGCAGCGGCGGCCGGTTGACTCCGCCCGCTCCGCGGGATAGGATTGCCCGACAAACTGACCACGGCACGGAGGTGTGATGGTGAAGCGACTGCTCTTGATTGCGTTCGCGGCCGCGGCCCTCGCGGTCGTCACCTGCGGCGACGGCGGAAAGTTCGGCGGCGGCACCGGCGGCGGCTGACCCGGCTTCAGACGGTCGGTCAGACCGGCAGATACGACACAGCAGGCACCCGATACAACCAAGCCGGCGGGGAAGTAGCAGCAGCAACACCGGCAGCAGGGCATTGGCCGGCGCTTAATTTGAAACGACACGCCTGACCCACACCTGACAGGTTTCAGAAAACCTGTCAGGTGTGGTAAAAGTGGACGAGGTTTCTAACCTATGCTACAATAGACGCAATCACAAATCATTTCAGCGTAGGGGCCGACAACGAATTTTTAACGAATAAACGAATGGGCCTTGCCTGACGCGAGGTTCTGGTCTGGCTGAGACCTAAATTCGTTTATTCGTTCCTCAAATTCGTTGTCGGCAAGCCATTACATTTCATCAAACCGAGGTGCTATTATGGACATTGCCGCCTTCTTTTGCCCAACGTGCAGCCGCTTTGTCGGTGAACGCGCCGAGTGCGCGCATTGCGGGTGGAC
>JAWOHG010000207.1:0-2778 GCA_046485245.1 bacterium | reverse complement strand
CGCGACCTCGGGGCCTTGAACCCGCTGCTGACCGGCTACTTCCCGGACCGCGAGGCCTGGCTGGTCGCTGATAACATCTACCGGCTACCGCCGGTGCGCGCCTTTGCCGACACGCTGCTGCGTGAGCTCGGCGCGGCGCGAACCTGGGCCGCACATCAGGCTCGGTCCAGGCCCGGCTACCGCACGCTGATTTGGCCCCTGGACAACCTGCCCGCCGGCGCCGAGCCCGGCGAGCCGCCGCTCATTACCCTGCGCACCCTCAACGGGTTGCTGCACCGCCGCGCGGCCGAACTGGACAGCTTCCTGCCCGCCCTGCTCATCGGCGTCAGCAATGACTACAGCCGGCCGCTCGAGGACCTCGGCGCACTGCAGTACACTTACAGCGGCCGCCACTACTACATGGACAGCACCCGCCTCACCGCGCTCGCCGGGACGCCCGCCCGCTGCTGCTGGGTGTACGACGTCCGGCGCTCCGACGACTCAACCCCGGTCGCCGCGTTCCGGCCCGCCAACCCGGCCGCGGACGCGCAGTTGGCCCGGGTCGTGGGGGACATCCGTCGCCTGCTGCCCTGGGACTTCAAGACGGTCCTCTGGCCGACCGACCACTACCGCCCGGGCACCGAACGGACGGGCGCGACCGGGCCGGCCCGGACTATCACCTACGCGCAACTCTACCAGGGCATCGAATCGGGCGACTGGGAACTCGCCGACCTCCTGCCCGGCATCGCGTTCTGGGTCGACGGCAGCTACGAACAGCACCCCGAGCTGACCGCCTTCATGGCCGACCGGGAAAGCTACCGCGTCGGCGGCTACTACTTCACCCTGCTCGCGGCCAGCCCCGACTCCGGCGTGCTCGCCTACCTGGTCCAGTCCCACGTCAGTGAAGCGCTCGACCAGCTTGCCGGGACCGTCGCCGCAATGCTGCACACGCGCTACCGGACCGTGTTCTGGCCCGCCGCCCACACCTCCGAGCCCGGCCAGCTGCTGGCCAGGCACCTGGCCGGTCAAATCGTGCCCTACCGCGAAGCCTACGCGGCGGCCGACACCGGCCGGGTGCGCTTCCAGGACTACCTGCCCGCCATCGCGTTCTGGGAGAACCGCAACCTCGGCCGGCACCCCTCGTTCATGCGCGCGATGGACTCGGGCCAAAGCTACGAGACGGGCGAGTACCGCTTCACCCTGCTCGCGGCCGACCCGGACAGCATCGTCTCGACCTGGCTCATCGAACGCACCCGCTAACCGGCCCCGATGCGCGTCGCTGCAACCTTGCTTGGGCTCGTCAGCCTCTCGTGCTACGCCTTGGTGCGCAGCGGCACGCCCGGTGTCCTCGGCTACGGACGTGGTATGGTCATCCTCAGATACGGTGGAGCCCGACTGGACCATCCCTATGCGTTGCTGGTCCTGCTCGTGCTCTGCTGCCTGGCCGGGCTCGTGCTGCTGTCCCCTGGCGCACTGAGGGTTGCGCGGACCGCGTGTGCTAGGCGCCCCTGGGCCATACTTTTCGCGGTTGGCGTGCTGGTCTACTCGCTTCTGCCCTGGGGTTACGCCGACCTGTACAAGTACGCGTGGCCCAACTATTACCTCTCGATAACGCTGTTGTTCGGGTCGGCCGGTTTCTCCTTGGTCGCCTGGGGCGCCTTTCCGCTCCTGCGCCGCGCCGGCCCGGCCCTGGTCGGCCTGTGGCGGCGGGTGGAAAGCCTGCCGCCGCGCTGGTTCGCGCTCGGCGCGGCCGGCATCACGCTCGCCGTCGCGTCGGTCGTATCGCTGGCCGTGTTCGGCGGCATCCCGCACATCACCGATGAATGCGCCCAGCTTTTCCAGGCGCGCGTCTTCGCGCTCGGCCGGCTGTTCGCACCCTCGTCCGCCCTGCCGTCGTTCTTCGACTTCAAGCACGTCATCAGCGACGGCCGCTGGTACTCGCAGTACCCGTTCGGTCACCCGCTGATGCTCGCGCTGGGCGTGCTCGCCGGCCTGCCCTGGCTGATCAATCCACTGCAGGCCGCGGCCGCGGTGCTGGCGCTCTACGGTCTCGGCCGCGAAGTCTACACCGAGCGGGTCGCCCGCATCGCCACACTGTTGTTCTGCCTGTCGCCCTTCGTCTGGTTCATGAGCGGGTCGTTCATGAACCACACCACGTCGCTCTGCTGGGGCACGTTGTTCCTGTTGTTCTCAAGCCGCCTCGCGCGGCGCGGCATCGGCAACGCCCTGCTCTGCGGCCTGTCACTGGGAGTGGTCGTGGCGACCCGGCCCGCCACCGCGCTCGGCATCGCCCTGCCCGTTGCCGCCTGGCTCCTCTTCCGCCTGCGGCGCGAGCCGCAGCTCTTCGGCCGCGTTGCCGCCGCGGCCGGCGTGCTTGGGTTCACCGGCATACTGCTCCTCGTCCAGAACTGGCTGACCGCCGGTGCGCCGCTGCGCTTCGGCTACACGGTCCTGCACGGTCCCGGTCACGGGTTTGTCTTCGGCCCGGCCGCGCTCGGCATCACCCATACGCCCTACAAGGGCCTCGTCCACATCACGTCCAACCTCGCCGGACTGAACCGCTACCTGTTTGAATGGCCGGTCCCGGCCCTGCTCCTGCCGCTCGCGCTGGTGGTGACTGGCACGCGCAAGGCGTGGGACTGGCTCCTGCTGTCCATCCCGGCCTGCCTGCTCGTCATCCACTTCTTCTACTTCTTCCACGGGTACTGCTACGGCCCGCGCTTCGTCTACGAGGCCGTGCCCGCCCTGCTGCTCCTGTCGGCCCGGGCCCTGTACCGTACGGCCGCGGCCCTGCGCCGC
>JAWOHG010000109.1:0-2617 GCA_046485245.1 bacterium | reverse complement strand
TTCCGGCCCCCGGTATCGAGACTTGACGCCGGTCGGAATGCCAGTAGCCTGACCGGGACCGGTTGGCGGTCGGTTCGCAATCGACGACCGTCAATCGTGAATCGACAATTGGCATGGGCCGTTAGCTCAGTTGGCAGAGCACCTGATTTTTAATCCGGTGGCCGCTGGTTCGAATCCAGCACGGCCCATTTGATGTCATAGGTACAGGATTCGCGCGTCCCTTCGCGGGCCGCTTAACGCCTCCAGCACGGCCCACTAACCAATAAGGAAGTGGATTCGCGGCCGCGCTACCGGCGCGGCCGCGCGCCTCCAAGACCGCCCACCGGCCTACAACGAATTCCATCCCTGACGCGCGCGCAGGTATGCCGGCGTGGCCGAAGCGTCGGCCTGCTTAGTAGCATTAGAGCGTGACCGGCGACGATTTGTGACGAAATTCGAGAGGCCAGAACAGGCAGGAGACAGGAGGCAGCAGGTAGGAGAAGGGCTGTCGGATACTTGCGGGCGCGGGGGAAGTTGATTTTGCGGGGAGGGCCGGTTTTTGGGCAGTCCGGGGGACCAATCCCCGGGCCGTTAACTCAGTAGTAGCGAGGGGTGAGGGGGCGAGCGGAAACGGGAACGGGTAGGCGGACCCTTGCCCCGTAACCCTGAACCCGTGACCCTAGGGCTTCTTGCGCGGCTTGCGCACCTTGGAGCGCAGCATCCGGAGGAGCGCGGACCGGTCCATCCCCGGCCGCCGGGCGTGCGCCTTTGCCGCGATGTCGATGAGCCGCCCGACCTCGGGCCCGGGCGCGAGGTTGAAGGCCTCCATCACGTCCTCGCCGCTGACCGGCAGGCTGCGGCCCGCCGCCGCGATTGTCTCCGGCAGGAGACGGTCCACAGCGGCGACAAGGTTGTCGGCCCGGCCGCTGTCCCTCAGCGCGAGGTCGACGGCGCGCAGTTCGGCCAACTTGCGGACGAGTTCGGCGCTGCCCAGTCGCCGGAGCGCCAGCCGCATCTGCTTCGGGGTCGGGTCTTCACAGAACAGCGGGTGGTTATGCACGAGGCGCGCGACGTCGTGGCGGAGCGCGATGGGCGTGCAGAGCGTGCGCAGGCGTCGGGCCGCGGCCTCGCCAGCGGCGCGGTCCTGGCCGCGGGCAGGCACCGTCCCGGCAGGCTGCGCCCCGGTGCCGCCGATGCCGAGCAGCAGCGCGGCGAGGCGAAGTTGCGGGTCGGGCCGGACAGCGCCGACTCGGTCAAGGGTACGCTCGAACGCATCCTTGCCGGCGTCCGGGTCCGCTCCCTTCAAGGCCGCGACCTCGGGCAGGAGCACGGCGAGCAGCCCGAGTTCGTCCATCAGCCGGATGCCGCGGACCGGGTCGGCCCCGGCGACGAGTTTGAGCAGTTCGTCCCGAATCCGCTCGATACTGGTCAGGCGAATGTCTTCGGCGTGGGCCGTGATGTACGCGGCGGCGGCCGGGTCGAGCGCAAAGCCGAGTTCGGCCGTGAGCCGGACCGCGCGCATCAGGCGGCGCGGGTCGGCGCCGAACGAGTCCTCGGGCCGGCGCGGCGTGCGGATGACGCGCCGCTTGATGTCCTCGAGCGCGATGCCGGCCGGGTCGAGCAGCGTCCCGTCGGCGAGGTCGAGCAGCAGCGCGTTGGCGGTGACGTCCATCGCCATCACTTCGTCGACCAGCGCCGAGGAGTCGGTTTGGCCTGGCCGCCAGAGGGTACGGCACTCGACCGATACGCCGTCCACCTCGAACTGGGCCGCCCGCGAGCGAGTGAACACGATGACCGGCGAACCGCCCAGCATCCGCGACAGCGTGACCGCGAGGCGCGTGCCGCCGCGCGGCCCCAGCACGATGAGGTCGATGTCGCGCGGCGCGCGGCCGAGCACGGTGTCGCGCGCCCAGCCGCCGAACGCATAGGTTCGGCCGGCGAACGGGGTTTCGGCGACCGCGCGGCGCACCCGTTCAAACAGGCGTGCGGCCGGCGATTGGACCGGGTTCGTGGTCAGCGGAGTCGGGTTGGAGTCTTCAGACAACAGGCCGACGATAGCGGCCGCGGGCCGCTCAGTCAAACGCGCCGGGCGCGCGGCTGGACTGGCCGCACCGGGCGCGGTACGCTGGACGCGTATGACCACGGTGCGCGACCGGATGCTGCGGCTCGGCGTGTTCGACGCGGCGCTGGTCGTCGCGCTGGTCGCCCTGCCGGCGTGGTCGCTGTTGAACTCGGCGCGAGCGCGCACGGGGCGTGCCGAGGCCAGGATCTCGCGCTCGGGCCGCTTGGTCGGCGTGTACCCGCTCGACCGGGCCGCACGCGTGCAGTTGGCCGACGACGTGGTCGTCGAAATCAGGGACGGCCGGGTGCGCGTGGCCGAGTCGGATTGCCCCAAGGGAGTCTGTCGTCACGCCGGCTGGGTGAGTTCGCCTGGCCGGTCGATAATATGCGTTCCCAACAATGTCGTCATCGAACTCGTCGGCGCGCCGCGCGACTACGACACGGAAAGCTACTAAGGCAGATGACGGACAGGTCGGACCGGCCAAACAAGTCGGACTCGTCCGACAAGGCAGGGCGGTCCGCGCCCATCACCCGGCTCGCGATGCTGGTCGCCTGCGCGAGCGTGCTGCAGGTCGCC
>JAWOHG010000104.1:0-4425 GCA_046485245.1 bacterium | reverse complement strand
TACCACGGGTTCAACTCGAACGCGCCGCCGGCCACCGGCTCGCCCGACAGGGTCAGCGGCGTCCAAGATGGACGACAGGTGCCGATTTCCACCGACTGCACCGTGGTCGCGAGCCAGGGCTGGGTCGCGCGAGTCAGCGCCCAGGCCGCCGGGCTGGCGGACAGCCGGAACTTGTTGAGTTGCTGGCGCAGCCCGCTCTCCTGCGAATTCATCAGCACGTCGAGCGATACCGGGAAACCCCACAGCGACAGGGTCGGGTTCAGCGAGAAGCCCAGGTCCGAAACCGGGCTCGTCAGCGAATCGTCGCCGGTGACCCAGCCCTGCTCGCCGCCGAGGTAGACCGAGCCCGACAGCCGGACCGGCCCGGCCTGGGTCGCGCCCAGCAGCAGGAGCGAAGCCAGCAGAAATTTCATCTCGTTTCCTTTCATGCGGCCGGCCCTGCCCGCGTCTTCCGTCTCCCGGTCATTCGACCACCGAGACGACTCGTTCCGCCATCCCGCTCCCGCCTTCGTCGTCAATCACGGTCAGCCGCACCGTGAAATCGCCCGGCTGCATCCAGGCATGGCCGGCGGTGCTCCCCGCGGCCTTGCCGCCGTCGCCGAAGTCCCAGCGGTACTCGGCCAGCCGGCCGTCGTCATCCCTCGACCCGGCCGCGTCGAATGTCACTTCCTCGCCCGTCGCGACGGTATCCCCGGTCGCGGTGAAGGCCGCCGCGGGCATCACGTTGGTGCTGAACTCAACCCGGGCCGGCTCACAGGCGGTGCCTTCGTAGCGGACGAAACCGACCGCGGTATACACCGCCGACTTCTCCGTGGCGGTCGTGCTCCATTTCTGCCGGAACGTGCGCGTGGCGCCCGGCCCGGTATTCGGCATCTCGACCACCATCTCGGCCAGTTGTTCCCCGCCCCGCCGGACCTGGAAGACGCACTCCCCGCTGAGGTCGCAGGACCCGGTGTTCCTGAAGCCCAACTCCAGGTTGATGTCGTCGCCGACCCGGAACACCGTGGGCTCGACCTTGAACGTGGTCACCTCGCCCCGCGGGGCACCTATGCGCAGGACGGTGCCGTTCCGGTCGAGTTCATTCCCTTCCGGGTCACGGACAACCACCTCGACGTCGTAAACCCCGGTCACTGCGCCGGGCTTCGGCCACGCGAGGACGACCGAGTTCGACTTCCCGAGCCGCACCACCCGGGTCGCGACCTCCACGGATGCCCCCGGCCCGATGTGCCTGGTTGCGTGCGCGGTCAGCATGGCGTCCCGCGCGTCGCCGCCGTTCTCAATCAGCACGGTGAATTCAATCGCCTCACCCGGTTCGTACGCGGCCTGGCCGGGCGTGACGCCGGCTATCCGGACGTCGCTGCGCGCGTAGGACACCTCGAACTCGTGCTCCCTGTGGAACCGCGCCCGCCCGGTCGCGGGCTCGTACCGGAACGGGTACACGAAGATGTAGAGCGCGGGTGATTCATCGTACCGGGCGCTCCACGCGAACTCCTTCTCCGGGAAAGGCTGCTCCAGGGCCGCCGCCGCCGGGCCGAGGTCCGGCTGCACCGTCGGCAGTCTCAGGCCCGAATCGGTCTCAAGCCCGGAGCGTTCCTTCAGCACCACATCCTGCACCCGCCACCCTGCGGGCAGCTTGACCTTCCGGATGAAGTACGGCACAACCGGCCTGCCGTCTTCCTCGACCAGCATCTGCCCGCCGGGTATCGAGACGTGGTCCACATCCCCGACCCGCTCGACGACGTAGTCCGGCACCGTCACGCTGACGGTCGTCGGCTGCGCCAGGCACCAGCCGACGCAGAGGACAAGGCAGGCAACTGCGACGTTCTTCCGTGCGGCCCGCATCAGTCCCCCCCGAACTTCGGGTCGCCGTACAGGTTGGTCCCGAACAACATCCGCCTGTCCCCGCTGTGGGCCGCCTGGGTCACCGACAGTTCGGCCTTCCAGTCGCGCATGATGATGCCCATCCGCCGGTTCGTGTGCCAGTATTGGACGAACCGGTACGGGTCCCCGACCTCGTCGCGGAACCAGCCCGTACTCGTCATCTCGGTGTAGCCGAAGAACGCGCCCCCGCCCGATTTCAGGTACGCCCGGACGATGCCGTCGCTGTTGCCGCTGAAGTACGCGCCGTTGTAGCAGCCGAAGCTCACCACCACGGGCCGGCGCTTGTGCTTCCTCAGGTCCATCGCGGCAACGTCGGAGGCGTCGAGAGCATTGAAGAGACCGTAGTTCCCGTGCGCCGACCAGAAGCAGACGTCGTGTTTGGGCAGGTCGCGAGCGAAGACGTTGTCGATCAGCCCGTTCGCCCCGTTCCAGTCCGCCGCGTAGATGTAGGCCTTCGGGTACCCGCCGCGCCGGGCGTTCTCGATGTCCTCGGCCTGGTGCCCCGCCTGCGCGACGTCGCCGCTGTCGAAGCCGTACGGCACCCGCCGCGGCCGGCCCTCGCTGTCGGTGAACGCCTGGTCGCCCGAATGCGGCGGCGGCAGCCCGACGGTGATTTCCAGCAGCCATGCCGCGAGCTGGTTCAGCGAGAACGGGTTCAGGTTGCTCGAGTCGGGGTTGACGTGCGCCCCGCCCGCATCGCGCCCCTTGTGCCGCAGGGCCTTCTCCAGCACGCGGTCGCGCGTCGTGATGAACTCCTGGCCCCAGACCACGCAGGTCATACCCTTGTTGTCGCGCAGGTACTTCGCGCCCTGCTCGCCCTGGAGGGTGAAATTGTCACCCTTGTGCGGGACCTCGATACCGGTCGCCATCCAGCCATTGACCCCGCTGTACGACGCGCCCCCGGTGTGGTAGTAGACGTCGAGGCTGTTCTGGATGCCGATCTCCAGGTCCGCCGCCGTCCGGCCGACAATCCGGCCGACCTTCAACCTCGGCTCGCACGTAATCCAGTTCATGTTCGAAAACATGTGGTCCGAGTACCGTATCGGCCGGTCCGGCACGTTGTGCAGCGTGGGCCAGTGCGGCACAACGTCGCCCTCGCCGACCAGGAGCAGGTACCCGGTCATCGCCCATGCCTGGTTCATCCGCAGCGCCCACTTCCCGTTCGGGGAGAGAACCTGGTACAGCTCGTAGTGACCGATTTCCTCCGAGTACCCGAGGACGCCATTTTTCGCCTTCGCCAGCTTTCCCGTCGTCACCAGCAGCTTGACGACCGCCGCCGAGTCGTGCAGCGCGAACAGCCGGCGCGGCACGGTGACCAGCAGGTAGTCGGCGCTCGTCAGCGCCTCGCTCACCAGGGCCGACATCGCCGCGGCCTTGCCCGGGTAGGTCTTGCAGTGCTGGTCATCATTCATCGAGAAACACACCCTGAGCTGGACCCCGATTACCGCGCCGCTGAGCAACATCGGAACCGGACCGCCCCCTGCGGCCTGGTACTTGCCGCCCGAGGCCTGGCCGTTATGAATGATCGGCACGACCGGGTATCGCAACTGCACCGTACGTCCGGGGGCGAGAGTCCACGAACCGAGGTCCATCTCGATGGCGCTCGCGAACCCGTTCCCGCCGGACAGCACACCGTTGGTCACCGGCAGCCACTGGAACAAGTCGGGCGGAAGCTGGCCCCCGGGCAGGGGCGGCTTGCGCACCTGGGCTTCGCCGATGCACTGGAAGTACCGGCTGCTGTCGGTCACGACGATGTTGCTGACCGGCGCCGAACTGTTGTTGACGATTCTCAGCTCGACCCGGTACCAGTTCCCGTACCGCACGACCTCGCGCGTGATGCCGAGCGGACCCTGTACCACCACCTGCCGCCGGAGCTGAAACCGGCTGAATCCCCACTGCTCGCTCACCTGCGCCCGCACGCCGCGCCCGAACTCCGCCTTCACCTCCCACGCGTAGCGCTTGTTCTTCTCCAGCCTGCGCGCCGACGTCGGGTAGCGCAGGCTCGTGCCCCGCAGGCCGCGCTTCTCGAACCACGGCCGGTTCGCGCGCAGGGCCTCCTCCTCGCCCTGCCCGGGCAGGACCTCGACCACGCGCAACGTGTAGGTAATCCCGCCGCTCCAGTTGCGCGGCCGGGTCCACGAGAACACCGGGTCCAGTTCAAGGCTGTCGCCGCGGCGCGGCGACAGCAGCCGTGGCGGCGCCGGGTCCGCGACTGTGAAACGCACCGTGTCGCTGCCCAGGTCTGGCTCCAGCCACACGATGAATTCGTAGTCCCCGGCCGGTAGCCGGCCCGACCGTGCTATGAACACCTCGTAGCCTCGGGCGTGCCACTGGTCCTGTATCCTGATGTCCCGGTAGCGCTTGGTCGTCCGGCCCGGCGGCAGGTCGAACTTGTTCGAGTTGGCCCGGTAGACCGGTCCGCGCGTCGCCTCGTGCACCTCCCCGTGCAGCCACACTTCACGGTAGGTGTTCTGCGACCTGTTGGCCAGATCCACCCACCACAACCGCTCGAGGTTCAACTGCCCGGGCGGCGGCACGTGCAGC
>JAWOHG010000096.1:0-2790 GCA_046485245.1 bacterium | reverse complement strand
GCCGGCACCATTGGGACCAAGAAAGCCGAAGATTGAGTGCTCTTTGACCTTCAGATTTAGGTACTTAAGAGGGGCGATGTGGCCCTGGACCCCGTGCACCGTCAGGCGGCCCGAAAGTGAGCCACGGCGCCCGATCTTGATGGTGTCGCCGAGCGCCTCGTGGCTGGTGGGCTCGCCCATGACGCACCAGTCGATCTTCTCGCCGCGTGCCTCCAGCACCTGGACCACGCGGCGCGTGCCATCCACCGCCGGGCCCTCCTCGTCGCTGGTGAACAGGAAGGCGAGGGTGCCCGAGTAGTCGCGCTGGGGGGCGAGGAAGCGCTCGGCGGCCGTCACCATGGCCGCGAGCCCGCTCTTCATGTCGGCCGAGCCCCGGCCGTAGAGTACGCCGTCGCGGGTCACGGGCTCGAACGGGTCTGTTCGCCAGTCTTCCCGCGGCCCGGTCGGCACCACGTCGGTGTGGCCGGCGAAGCACAGCACGGGCCGACCCGGGCCCCGGGTCGCCCAGAGGTTGTCCACGGGGCCGTACCGGAGGCGCTCGCACCGGAAGCCCAGTGCGTCGAGCCGCGTCCCGATTACGTCGAGGCAGCCGTGATCCTCCGGGCTGACGGACGGCCGGCGCAGCAGTTCTTCGGTCAGGGCGAGCGTGGCTGACATAAATTCGTAACGAATCCTGGGGGACCAAGAGGGCGCGCCCGGCGCGGCTGGCCCGAAGGCCCAGTGTGCATACCAGTGTGCATGGCGGAGCCGCCCCTGGCCGGCAAGCAGCCTGGAACCTGTAACATTCCTGTCACAGAGGCCCGGCAGACTTTCAGGCTTGGGACACACTCGCCCGCGTTCATATCAGAGGGTCAAGTTCATGAAATTGTGGCAGAAGACGTTCGTGCCGGCCGTGTGCGTCGGCATCATGGCAGCTGGGGCCTCCGAGGCGGTCAGTGCGCAGGCGTCCATCAAGATCGACGGATCAAGCACGGTCTTCCCGGTCGCCGAGGCGTTCGCCGAGGAGTTCCAGATCTCCAAGCGCGGTAAGGTCCGTGTGACGGTCGGAATGTCCGGCACCGGTGGCGGATTCAAGAAATTCTGCCGCGGCGAGACCGACATGTCGAATGCCTCCCGGCCGATCCTGGCCGAGGAGATGGAACTGTGCCGCAAGAACGGCGTCAAGTACATCGAGCTGCCGGTCGCCTTCGACGCGTTGACGGTCGTGATCAACCCGAAGAACGACTGGGTCAAGGGCAACTCCATGACGATCGCTGACCTGCGCAAGATGTGGGAGCCGGCAGCACAGGGACGCATCAGCCTGTGGAAGCAGGTTCGCAGCGAGTGGCCGGCCGAGAAGCTGATGCTGTTCGGCCCGGGCGCCGACTCGGGCACGTTCGACTACTTCACCGAGGCCGTCAACGGCAAGTCCAAGGCGAGCCGCGGCGACTTCACGGCCAGCGAGGACGA
Organism: bacterium; assembly: GCA_046485245.1. GTDB lineage: Bacteria > Hydrothermota > Tepidihabitantia > Tepidihabitantales > Tepidihabitantaceae > CBFGJX01. The sequence continues at coordinate 1,341 of JAWOHG010000096.1, read as the reverse complement.
CAACACGCTGGTGCAGGGTGTCGTCAACAACAAGTCGGCTCTCGGTTACTTCGGTTTCGCTTACTACGCCGCGCACAAGGACAAGCTGCGCGCGGTCGCGATCGACGGCGGCAAGGGCCCGGTGCTGCCGAGCATCGAGAACGTGATCAACGGCACCTACAGCCCGCTGTCGCGGCCGCTGTTCATGTACGTTCGTGACACGTCGGCGACGCGTCCGGAGATCCGCGAGTTCGTGCAGTTCATAACGAAGCAGGGCTCGGCGCTCGTGAGCGAAGTGGGCTACGTGCCGCTGCCGCAGAGCGCGTATGACCTGGCCTGGAAGCACTTCGACAACAAGAAGCTCGGCACGGTGTTCGGCGGGCACAACCAGGTCGGCATCACCATCGAGCAGCTGCTGGCGATGGAAGCCAAGCTCTGATCCTTACCAGATCCGCCTGATCCCGACGGCGGGGAGGAGGTCCCGGAACCTCTTCCCCGCCTGTCGCTTGGGCAGGGTCGAAATCGGGCGCGGTCGCAGGTAGAGTGGCGCCCGGGGCGCTCTCTAGAGGGGAAGGGGAATCACCCCATGACTCAAGGCAAGACCCAGATGTCGCAGAGCGCGTTCGCGTCGCTGCGCTATCGAAAGACGCGAGACCGCATCATCGAGTTCATCCTGCTGCTGGCGGGGCTCGTCGCGGTGTTTACCACCGTCGCAATCGTGTTCGTCCTTTTCTACGAGTCGAGTTTCTTCTTCGAGCACGTCTCGATCAAGGACTTCATCACGGACACGATGTGGACGCCGCTGTTCGCCGACGCCCGCTACGGCATCATGCCGCTCGTGGCGGGTACCTTGACGGTAACGGGTGTCGCGATCCTCGTGGCGATCCCGGTCGGCACCATCATCGCCATCTACCTCTCCGAGTTCGCTCCGCACAAGCTGCGCGAGTCGGTCAAGCCGGTGCTCGAGCTGCTCGGCGCCGTTCCGACCGTCGTGTACGGCTACTTTGCGCTGCTGATGGTGACGCCCCAGCTGCAGAAAATCTGGCCGGACCTGCCCGGCTTCAACATGCTGAGCGCGGGCCTCGTGATTGGCCTGATGATCGTGCCGTACGTGGCTTCCGTCAGCGAGGACGCCATGCGGGCGGTCCCCAAGTACATGCGGGAAGGCTCATACGCGATGGGCGCAACCAAGATGCAGACGGCGCTGCGCGTGGTGGTGCCCGGCGCCTTCTCGGGCCTCGCCGCGGCCTACATCCTCGGCATCTCCCGCGCCGTGGGCGAGACCATGGTGGTCGCAATTGCGGCCGGCATGATGGCGAACCTCACCTTCAACCCGACCGAGCCTGCCGCCACCATCACCGC
>JAWOHG010000022.1:0-4433 GCA_046485245.1 bacterium | reverse complement strand
GCAACAACTGCGATATCGAGATACTGGAACTGCTGACGCCACGCTAGGACGTCGAGCGGTTCGGGGTCGTCTTGGTCGGTTCGCCGCGCCATGCCGATGCCCTGCTGGTGACCGGCGTGATCAACCGCAAGTCGCTGCCCCGGCTGATCGAGACCTACGAGCAGGCGGCCAAGCCGTGCCTGGTCATCGGTATCGGCACCTGCGCCTGCGGCAAGCAGATTTTCCGCAACTCCTACAACGCGGTCGGGCCTTACGACAAGCACCTGCCGATGCACGCCTATATCCCGGGGTGCCCGCCCAAGCCCGAGGCGATGATAATGGGCATCGTCAAGGCACTCTCAAAACTATGACGGCAATCGAGCAGGCTTTCCGGGAGCGATTTCCCAAGGCGGACGTGTACGTGCACAACCCGCGGCGCTACTACCTGCGCATCCCGCGCGAGGACATCACCGCCGCGGCTCGACTGATGCACCAGGAGTTGGGCCTGCGTTTGTCCATTTGCACGGGCATCGATACCCGCGAGGGCTACGAGATACTTTACCATTTCTCAGACGACAAGCTGGGTGCGCTCTACACGCTGAAGGTACTCGTGCCCAAGGATGACCCGAAGATCGAGTCGCAGGGCGCTTGGTTCCCAGCCGCCGAATGGATCGAGCGCGAAATGGCCGAACTGCTGGGCATCGAGTTTGTCGGACACCCCAACCCCAGGCCCTTCCTGACGTCGGATACCGACTGGGACCCGGCGCGTCTGCCGCTGCGGAGAGACTATGAGCACAGAGCCGAACAGCACGAAAAGTAGGCGCATAGTCCCGATCGGGCCGTACCACCCGCTCCAGGAGGAGCCGGAGTTCTTCAAGCTCGTCGTCGAGGGCGAGACCGTGGTCGACATGGAGATTCACCTCGGGTACAACCACCGCGGCCACGAGTTCATCTCGCCCGAGCTGACGTACGACCAGATCCCCTTCCTTGTCGAGCGCATCTGCGGTATCTGCTCGAACTCGCACCCGTTCGCCTGCGTGTTGGCCACCGAGGACTGCGCCGGCATCACGCCGCCGCCCCGCGCCCAGTACATCCGCGTCATCACCCAGGAACTCGAGCGCATCCACTCGCACCTGCTCTGGGTCGGGCTGGCCGGTCATTTCATCGGCTACAACACGGTCTGGATGTGGGCGTGGCGCTACCGCGAGCCGGTCCTCCAGATATTCGAGATGCTGACCGGCAATCGCAATCACTACGCGGCCAACAAGCCGGGCGGGGTGCGTCGCGACATCAAGAAGGAGCAGATACCGGACATTCTCAAGGCGCTGGAACTGGTCGAGAAGAAGACCTGGATGCTGACCAAGGCCGTGCTCGACGACCCGGTCATCCGGGCCCGGCTGGAGGGTGTCGGGATTCTGACGCGCGAACAGGCTGTGGCCTATTCGACCGTCGGACCGACCGCGCGCGGCTCCGGCTTCGACATCGACCTGCGCCGCGACGAACCCTGCGCGGCCTACGGCGAGATACCGTTCAACGTCATCGTCTGCCAGGAGGGCGACGTGTTCGCCAAGGCCAAGGTGCGCCTGCTGGAGACCATCGAGTCGTGCAAGATCATCCGTCACGCGCTCGAGCACTTGCCCGACGGGCCGATCGAGGCGCGTGTTGACGAGATACCGCCGGGCGAAGGCGTCGGACGGCAGGAGGCGCCCCGGGGCGAGGTGTTCCACTATATCCGTTCCGATGGCACCAACCGGCCCCTGCGTCACAAGGTTCGGGCGCCCAGCTACATGAACATCGCCTCGAACGTCGTCGCCGTGCGGGGCGGAAGCATCGCCGACGCGGCGTTGACACTGGCCGCGGTCGACCCGTGTTACTGCTGCACCGAACGCATGGTCGCGTTTGAGGATGGCAAGCTGAAGTACACCTGGCAGGAGTTGTTGCGGCTGTCCTGGTTGAAGACCGAGCGCGTGCGGGGGCGGCTGGGATGAGCATCGGCGTAAACTGGCTCGACTTCGCCGGCGGCAACGTCGAGTACTTCCTGGCCGGCGTGTTCGCGCTGGTGGGCGTGCTTGCATTGCTGTATTCACTCGCACGCGTGCGGGCAAGCGCCGGGCAGTTGGTCGAGTACTACCTGTTCCTGGTGCTGCTGACCGGTTGTGGCATTGGCGTTGTGTTCGCCCGCGACCTGCTGCTGATGTTCGTTCTGTGGGAGTTGACAGGCTTCGCAATCTGGCGGCTGGTGGCGTTCCACCGCGGCGACGACTCGGTCGATGCAGCGTCGTGGGCGTGGCTGGTTAACTTCGCGGCCGCCGCCGTGATGCTCGTCGGACTGGCCTTGATCTGGTCCAGGCACGAGACGTTCGCTCTAACTGAGTTGAAGGGCAGGACCATTGAGATGCTGCCCGCGGTTCTGCTGCTCATCGGGATACTGGCCAAGTCGGCGATCCTGCCGCTGTACGTCTGGCTGCCGCGCGCCTACAAGGCCGCGCCTGCGCCTGCCTGCGCGTTGCTGTCGGGCGTGGCGGAGAATCTCGGGGTAGTGCTGTTCTTGAAGCTTTTCGTGACCGGGATGGCGGTACCGGCCGGGTTCCTGCCGGCAGTCGCCGGTCTGGCCGTCGTGTCGAGCATCTTCGCAGGCGGCGCCGCACTGGTTGCCCGCAGCGTGCGGACGACGTTGGCCTATTCCACGATCGGGCAGTTGGGTTTCATCATTCTTGGTCTGGCGACGGTATCCTACTACGGTGTGCTTGGCGCGCTGATCTACGTTGCGGCCCACGCACTGGCCAAGTCCGGGCTGTTTTTTGCCCTCGGGTTGGTCGAGGACGCAACCGGGGAGTGCGAATTGGCGAAACTCGGCGGTGCAGCGCGGCACGCGCCGGCCTTGGCAGTAGCCGGTGCTCTATTGGCATTGACCATCATCGGTCTGCCGCCGTCGCTGGGTTTTTTCGCCAAGGTCGGTGTCTTACTTGCCAGCGTGGACCGCAGCCTCTTGCTCGGCATCGGCGCGATCGTTGCGTCGGGGTTCACGATAGCCTACATCGCTCGGCTGTACGCAGCGGTCTTCCTCGGCGCGGCACCGCCACAGGCTTCGTGGCGGCCGGTGTCAGTTCTGCCCATTGTAATCGTAATGGTTGCGGCGCTCGTAGTGTTCGCCGGCGGCGTTTTCTACGGCTTTCCGGTTCGGTGGCTTGAGGCCGGGCTCGGCGCGGGGTTACGGTGATGCATCCCTTTCTGATGATGATCCTCGTCCCGGCCGTCGCCGCCCTGCTGGCGTATGTCCTGGGCAGACTGCGTGCGGAGCTCAGCTTCATCGGCAGCGTCCTGCCGCTCTACTTCGCTGTCCGGCTGTTCCTGCAGTCGCGCCACGACGTCATCGTGTTCACGGTTCTGCAGCGTGCCGGTATCCAGGTCGCATTCCGTCTCGACTCCTTGTCCGGGTTCGTCCTGCTGTTCACCGCCATCTTTGGCGTCCTGATTCTGCTCTACTCGTTGCGGTCGATGCGCGGTCACCCGGGCGCACGCGGGTTCTACGTCTATTCGCTGCTGACTCTGGCCTGTGCTTTTGGTGCCCTGCTGGCGGCCAACCTGCTCGTCCTGGCGTTCTTCTGGGGCTGTCTGCTGGTGCTGGTGTACGGCCTGCTGCTTGTCAGCCGCGGCGACGGCCAACCTGCGGCGACCAAGGCCTTGGTCATCGTCGGATTGTCTGACTTCGCACTGCTGTTGGGGGTTGCCCTCCTCGTAGTGCGCGGAGGCTGGATCGACCTCGTGCCGCCGGTCGCAATGCGCCTTTCCGAGCCGTCTGCGATACTGGCCTTCCTGCTGGTGGCCGTTGGCGCTTTGGCCAAGGCCGGGTCAATGCCGCTGCACTCGTGGATACCTACAGCTTCGGAGACTTCGCCGGCCACCGTGATGGCGCTCGTCCCGGCATCCCTGGACAAACTCCTGGGCATCTATCTGCTGACGCGGCTCTCGGTCTATGTCTTCGATATATCGTCGAACATGACTCTCCGCACTGTCTTCATGGCGGTAGGTTCGGTCACGGTGCTTGCGGCCGTCATGATGGCTCTGGTTCAGAAGCGCGTGATGCGCCTGTTGGCCTTTCACGCCGTGTCTCAGGTCGGCTACATGGTGATCGGCATCGGCACCGGGGTGCCCGTCGGCATCGCCGGCGGGCTGTTCCACATGCTCAACCACGCCCTGTACAAGACCGGGCTCTTTTTGACCGCCGGCTCGGTCTACTCCCAGTCCAAGACGGACAAGATAGACGAACTCGGCGGTCTTGCGGGCAAGATGCCACTGACCTTCGCGACGTTCCTGCTTTGTCCTCTTGGCCAACGTGCTGTTGGGTGGGACGCTGAAGCCGTTGACGGCTGGATTGAGCAACGAATAGCGGAGGCAGAAGGGCACAGTTTCTTTCATATCAACCGGGCGGCATCTGAGGTTGGCTTGCTGCC
>JAWOHG010000225.1:0-8398 GCA_046485245.1 bacterium | reverse complement strand
CCGTTTGGCCTCCAGCAGCCGCGCGGCCAGCACCTTCATTGCCTTGGCCTTGTTGCGCTGCTGGGACCGCTCGTCCTGGCACTGGGCGATAAGGCCGGTCGGGATGTGGGTGACGCGCACCGCCGACTCGGTCTTGTTGACGCCCTGGCCGCCGTGGCCGCCGGCGCGGAACACGTCGACGCGCAGCTCCTCGGGGTTGATCTTCATGTCCACTTCCTCGGCCTCGGGCAGGACCGCGACGGTCACGGTCGAGGTGTGGATGCGGCCCGAGGCCTCGGTCTCGGGGATGCGCTGGACCCGGTGCACGCCCGACTCGAACCGGAATCGGCGCTACGGCTCCTCGCCCGCGACTTCGAACGTGATTTCCCGGTAGCCCTTCAGGTCGCTGGGGCGCGAGTCGAGCACCTCGATCTTCAGGCCGTGGTTCTCGGCGTAGCGCGAGTACATCCGGAACAGGTCCCCGGCAAACAGGGCTGACTCCTCGCCGCCGGCCGCGGCGCGGATCTCGATGATGCAGCCCTTGTCCCAGTCGGGCGAGCGCGGCCGCAGGTCGGATTCGAGCTCGGCTGAGAGCTTTTCCAGTTCGGGTTGCAGGCGGGCGAGTTCGACCCCGGCCAGCTCGCGCATCTCCGGGTCGTCGCCGTTCTTCAGCGCCTGTGCGTCGGCCAGCTCGGCCGACAGGCGTTCGTAGCGGGCGAATCGCCCGAGCATCGCGGCGAGCGAGCGGTGCTCGCGGGTCAGGGCCTGGAGCTTGGGGATGTCTGCGGAGATGCCCGGCTCCATCATCAGCCGTTCTATCTCGGCCGACCGTTCCTTCATCGGGGCGAAACGCGCACGGTATTCGGCTAACTCGCGAGGCATTATTGTGGGGTAGCTAGCGGACGCCGACCGAACGGTTGGGGCAGAGGGTCAACTTCTCACGCACGGGCCATTATCGACGACCGACCTCGGAAGTCAAGGCGACCGCGGGGCGAGCAGCATGTGCCTAGCGCCGGACAGGGACCTGGCGAGAGCCGAGGTGCCATCTCCGCAGCATGAAGTCGGAACGTTGCGTGCCGCCCGGGCCGAGTGTGATGATGCGCTGCTGGTCTCCCACTCCGATGTAACTCGCGGTGACGGTATGCTTGCCCGGTGGGACGCCAGTGATGCGGTAGTTGCCGTCGGCATCGGTAGCCGCCCCAAGTTCGTGGCCCTTGACGACTATGTTGGCACCGGGCAGCGGCTCATTCGTTGCCGCGTCCAGCACGAGACCGATGATGCTGCCACTTGATGAGCCCTGTGGAGCTGGATCGATAACAACTGTTGCGCGGATCTCCTCGTCGGCGTGATGGTTGAGAGATGGAGCGACTCTTAGCTGTCCGGGAGCATCCGTCCCGAACTCACTCGATGTCGAGAAGATGCCCTTCACACGGAACTTCCCTCTCCGGTCGGTCTTCACTTGCTCGCCGCCGATGGTCAGCCGAGCGTTGGGCACAGGCCTGTTGCTGCTGCCTTCGACCAGTTCGCCAGTGATCGTGGTCGATCCGGCTCGCCAGAGAGAGACGGTCATGTGGATGGAGTCAGTATCGTAGTCCGCAGAGTTGGCAGACCCGAGGTCGTATCCAGGTGCGGTCGCCACTACGAGTTCGTCTACGCTGGTCCCCGCCGGCGCCGTCACCGTCCCATCCGCGTTGCAGCGCAGCCATCTGTTCGCTCGTGGAAAGCCGACCTCGGCCTTACGCAATGGCCATCCCGTGATCCCGTCTTGCACGGTAACAGCGAGGGGTCGGAACGGGATGCTCTTGAGTAGGAGAGGGGCTTCGCCCGGGGACAGTGTCACCCTCGCGGTCTTGCTTGGCGCCAAGCTGAGTTTGACCGATTTGGCAGAGACTGACCCGAGGTACCAGGACCAGTAGACCGTGACAGTGGTTCGTCCCGGAGGGAGGTCGGAGAAGGAGAACGACCCGGTTGAGTCAGTGAATGTCGGCAGGTCCCGTCCCCGGACGAACACCACTGCGCCGCGCATGGGTGGTCTGCCCGGCAATCCATCATCCACTACCTGTCCGGTAACCGAGCTCGCCTGCGCCGAGTCGTACAGCCGGACGTCTGCGGACACCGTGTCAGCCGTGCCCTGCCGGAGCTCAAGCTCGACGAGCGGCAGTCCCTTGCAGATGATGCGGAGCGAGTCACGGTTGCGGCATCGGCCCCGGAGCGCGAACTCCCCTTTGTCGTCAGTGAGTGCGGTTCCGCATTCCGCAGTCACCCGGGCGCCGCTAACCGGAGTGTTGCTCGATCCGAGACGGACCTTGCCCACCAATACCCTGGGGAGATTCCGTTCCAGTCGGTAGACTGTCAAACTGCCGGCGGTCGCGCTGATGGGTGGTGTGCCGGCTCTCGTGCTGTAGCCCTCGCAGCCGACGATGAGGGATGCGATCGGTCTGTACTTCCCTTCATACCTCACCTCGCCCGCCGAGTCGGTGCGGACAGAGTCCGTGCGACCCACGTTTGTGAGCCATGCTCCTGCTACTGGTGCTTCGGTCAGTGCATCGACGACTCGGACATTCTGCGATTTCAGTCCAGCCGTCAAGTACGCCATGGATTGGTTCGCCAGCAGGGCGCACAGCAGCGCTAGAGTCGAGATGCTCTGACGCATCAGTCTCGGGTAGCCCGGGACACTTTCGGACTTGCGTGCTTCGGATTGATGTGCAGTGTGCGGCCGGGCGGAATGGTGCCGGCCGAGGAACCTTGTACGCCTCTGCGTCTCATCCCGGCGATTCTATGTCACTCGCACTACCTGTCAAGGGGGGACAGACGTTAGACGCTGGACGCTAGACTCTGGACTCCGGACCCTGAACGCCGGTCAGGAGACGCTGGACGGTGGACGAGAGCAGGGACTCTGGACACTAGACTTTGGACTCTGGACTCAGGACGACAGACGCTAGACATTGGACGTTGGCAGAGCGGATAACGATGAGTGATGAGAGATGAGCGATGAATGCTGAGTGGCGGAGGTCAGGACGCGGGCGACCCAGACACTACCCTGCACACCCCCGAGGACACCGGGGAGGTCTGAGGGACATCTGCCGGCCCGGTCGGGGTGAGAGACGTGGCCCCGGTCGGGGTCGAGGTCGGGGGGCCGGCAGGGCTGCCGGTCAGGGAGCCGGTCGAGGTCCCGGACAGGCTACCCTGAGGGCTGCCTTACGGGTAGCCGTCGGCGGTGCCGCACGGGTAGCCGGTGGCCGAGCCCAGGCTGCTGCCGCGCCGAGCGATGGACGCGGTCCTGTCGGCGGGCAGAGGGGCGGGACAACGGTAGGGGGTACGGACGGGGGGCCGCACCGGGGGCTGCCCCGGGGTCTTTCTCTTTGTCACTTTCGGGGTTCGGCGGCGACAGGAGCTGTGGGCGCGGAGTGCGCCGCGTCAACTGGACGAATGCTGAATGCCCTACCGAGGGTCGTTCAGCGGGAGATGATACCGACGACGCGCTCGACGACCTCGGACAGCTTCGACGACTTCACCGCGCCAGCCCGGTACAGCACGAGCGCCGGGCGGCGCTTGGACTGCGAGAGGTCCGAGAAGGGGAACGGGACGACTACGATGTCGCCCCTTATAGGTCTTTCCACGCCTCGTCTTCTTCGGGTCTGAGCCAGTCCTTGCGCAGTGATGATTCGCTGGCGACCGCGGTCGCCAGTCCATCACGGCCGATGCGGGTCTGCAGGAACTGCAGGAAGTCTGACACCTCGTCGAGGTAGTTGTCCGGCATGGACTCAAGCTGGCGGATGACTGTTTCACGTCGCGTCACGGCCATAGATTACTGCCCAGCTCAAGATGGTCAAGCCGCATTTGTGGGCCGGGCGGACGGCGAGGACGGAAATCCCAAACCCCAAAGCCCAACGCGAATAGCAGGGACTTGTGGGGAGTAGGCAGGCAGCCGTGAGCCGAGAGCCGTCAGCCGGTGCGTCTCCGCGAGCGCAGCGTGGCGGTCTACCTCGGAGGATTGCCGCGGCCGCCAAGCAGCCTCGCAATGACCAGCCTCCTGCTGTCAGCCGTGGGCCGCTGGGCAAACCGCGGGGTAGTCCCGTCGCCCGGGTCCAGGTACCAAGTCTCAAGGACAAGGGACTAATCAATAGCGGAGAAGGACAAAGGACAAGGTCGGAGTCGGCCTTGGGCGTTTAGGCGTTTGCTTAGTCCTTTGGCCTTGCGACTTTGTCCTTTGCCGCCTGGGCGGCCGGGGATTTGACTTGCCGGGCCGTTTCGCTACATTAGGCCACGATGAAGATTCACGAGTTCCAAGCTAAAGAGATTTTCTCCAAGTACGGCATCCCGGTCCCGCGCGAGCGCGTCGCCTCAAGCGCCGACGAGGCAGCAGGCATCGCCGGGGAAATCGGCCTGCCGGTGGTCGTGAAGGCCCAGGTGCTGGTCGGCGGGCGCGGCAAGGCAGGCGGCGTGAAGAAAGCCGGGACCGCCGAGGAGGTCCGCTCGGCCGCGGGCAAGATAATCGGGATGGACATCAAGGGGCTGAAGGTCCACAAGGTGCTGGTGTCGGAATGCGCCGACATCAAGGGCGAGTTCTACGTCGGCATCATCGTGGACCGCGCCTCGCGTGCGCCCGTGCTGATGGCCTCGGCCGCGGGCGGCGTGGAAATCGAGGAGGTAGCCCGCACCAGCCCCGAGAAGATACTGAAGATACCCATCGAGCCGTCGGTGGGACTGCTGTCGTTCCAGGCGCGCAACGCCGGGATGGCGCTGTTCGGCGACGCGAAGCTGGCGCGCGACTTCACCGGCATCGCCCAGAAGCTGTACCGCGTGTTCGTCGAGAAGGACTGCTCGCTCATCGAAATCAACCCGCTGGTGAAGCTGGGCAACGGTTCCCTGCTGGCGCTGGACGCGAAGATAAACTTCGACGACAACGCCGACTTCCGGCACAAGGAGTGGGAGCCGATGCGCGACCTGTCGGCCGAGGAGCCGACCGAACTGGAGGCCAAGGCGGCCGGGCTGACCTACATCAAGCTGTCGGGCTCGGTCGGCTGCGTGGTGAACGGCGCGGGGCTGGCGATGGCGACGATGGACCTCATCAAGCGCTACGGCGGCGAGCCGGCCAATTTCCTCGACGTGGGCGGGTCGTCGTCGCCGGAGAAGATGGTGACGGCGATGCGCATCATCCTGTCAGACCCGAACGTGAAGGTTATCCTCGTGAACATCTTCGGCGGCATCACCCGGTGCGACGACATCGCCAACGGGCTGATACAGGCGCGGCAGATGGCCGACATCAAGGCGCCTATCGTCGCGCGGCTGACCGGCACGAATGCCGAGCAGGCGCGCGTCATCCTCAAGGACAGCCCGGTAACGAGCGCGGCGACGATGGCCGAGGCGGTGAAGAAGGCGGTTGCCTTGGCAGGAGGGACGAAGTGAGAATGCAGAAGGCAGAGTGCAGAATGCAGAATCGCCGAACGGAGCCGCGCAGATGAGAGTGCAAAGTTCAAAGTGCAAAGTGCGAAGTGCAAAGTGCGAAGTGCAAGGTGAGCGGGTCGGACAGGGGATAGGCATATGAGCATTCTCGTTGGCAAGGAGAGCAGGGTCATCGTGCAGGGCATCACGGGCCGGGACGGCGCGTTCCACGCGAAGGCGATGCGCGACTACGGCACCAATGTGGTCGGCGGCGTAACGCCGGGCAAGGGCGGCCAACTGGTCGAAGGGATGCCGGTGTTCGACTCGGTCGAGGACGCGGCGCAGAAGACCGGGGCCGACACGTCCATCATCTTCGTGCCGGCGGCATTCGCGACCGACGCGATGCTGGAGTGCATCGCCGCGGGCCTGAAGCTGGTGGTGTGCGTGTCCGAGGGCGTGCCGACGATGGACATGGTGAAGGTGCTGGCCTACGCGCGCGGCAAGGGCACGCGCATCCTCGGGCCCAACTGCCCGGGCGTGATATCGCCGGGCAAGGCCAAGGTCGGGATAATGCCGGCCGCGAGCTTCAAGCAGGGCAGTGTCGGCGTGGTGTCGCGGTCAGGCACGCTGACCTACGAAATCGCGGCCAACACCGGTGAGTTCGGCCAGTCGACCGTGGTCGGCATCGGCGGCGACCCGGTCATCGGCACGACGTTCCTCGATTGCCTGGAGATGTTCAACGCCGACCCCGAGACCAGGGCGATAGTGCTGGTCGGGGAAATCGGCGGGACCGACGAGGAGCGGGCGGCCGAGTACGTGAAGGCCAACGTGAAGAAGCCCGTGCTCGGGTTCATCGCGGGGCAGACTGCGCCGCCGGGCAAGCGGATGGGCCACGCCGGCGCCATCATCTCGGGCGGGTCAGGCACCGCGTTGGAGAAGATAGCGGCGTTCGAGGCGGCCGGCATCGACGTGGTGTACGAGCCGCAGGACATACCCGCCAAGCTCACGGGCCGCATCTAGCAGTTGACAGAAGCAGCGGGGCGCCCGAGAGGGCGCCCCGCAATCGTTAAAGCCCCGCGTCAGGCCTGCTCGCCGAGCTGCTTCAAGCCTTCCTGGAAGCCGTCTTCGAAGGCGAGGATGTTCTTCTGCAGCATCCGGTCGGGCACGGTGCCGGGCAGGGCGTCCAGGAGGGCCTGCTTGGGCACGAGCTTGGTGATGGCGACGATGAAGCCGAGCATCACGAGGTTGGCGAACAGCCGGTTGCCCATCTTCTCGGCCATGCGCGTGGCCGGGATGGAGTACTGCTTGATGGTGCCGCGCGTCGTGTGCGGTCTGACCAGGTCGGACTCCAGCAGGAGGATGCCGTCGTCCTTGAGCTCGGGCTCGTACTTCTCGTAGGCTTCCTGCGACATCGCGATGAGGATTTCCGGCTGACCCAGGTAGGGGTAGAGGATTTCCTGTTCCGACACGACCAGCCCGGCCGAGCAGGCGCCGCCGCGGGCCTCGGGGCCGAAGCTCTGGTCAGGGTGGCGCTCTTGTTGTCGTAGAGCGAGGCGGCCTTGCCGAGAATCATGCCGATGCGGATGATGCCCTGGCCGCCGAAACCGGATACCTTGATGTCCATTCTAGCGGCTCCCTTCCGGGCTCATCGGGCCGACATAGGGCACGTACTTGGGGCCGAGCGTCTTGGTGAGCTGTGCGCTGAACAGGTCGGTCCAGGTCGGCACTTCCTTCTGGACGAACTTGCCGACAATGATGTCCTGCTGGTAGCGGATGTCGCACTCGCGGGTGTTGGCGAAGTTCTTGGTGATGGAGTGGTCGTGGTAGAACTTCATCAGGTCGAGGCCGGAACCGAGCCGGTTGCGCCGGCCGTACACGGTCGGGCAGGGCGAGATGACCTCGATCATCGAGAAGCCGCGGTGGGCGAGCGCTTCCTTGATTGAGACCGTGAGCTGGCGGACGTGGAGCGCGGTCCAGCGGGCGACGTAGGTCGCGCCGCAGGAGTCGACCAGGAACGGGATGTTGAAGGTGCGCTCGAAGCTGCCGTAGGGCGCGGTGGTGGTCGTGGCGGTCTCGGGCGTGGTCGGCGCGGACTGGCCGCCGGTCATCGCGTAGTTGAAGTTGTTCACGCAGATGACGGAGATGTCCATGTTGCGGCGGGCGGCGTGGATGAGGTGGTTGCCGCCGATGGCCACGAGGTCGCCGTCGCCGGAGATGACCACGACCTTGGTGCGCGGGTTGGCCAGCTTCAGGCCGGTCGCATAGGGCAGGGCGCGGCCGTGGGTCGTGTGAAACGAGTCGAACTTCAGGTAGCCGGCGGCACGGCCGGTGCAGCCGATGCCGGACACGACCACGATGTCCTCGCGCGGCACCGTGCTTTCCTTCACCGCGGCGATGAAGGCGGTCAGGACCGTGCCCAGGCCGCAGGTCGAGCACCAGATGTGCGGCATCCGGTCCATCCGGAGGAAGTTCTCCATCGGGTGATGCTCGGGCGTGCCGCGTTCAATGATCAGCTGGTCGGTTCTCATTTCGCCCCCTCGACGATGGCTTTGAGGATGTCATCGGGGTCGTGGACCCAGCCGCCGCAGTGCGGGACGAGCAGGGTCTTGCAGCGGCCGCGCGCGGCGCGCTCCATCTCGCGGTACATCTGGCCCAGGTTCAGCTCGGGCATCACGAGACATTTCACCTTGGCCGAAAGTTCGGCGATGCGCTTCTCGGGGAAGGGCCAGACCGTGATGAGCCGGAGCACGCCGACCTTGATGCCCTTTTTGCGGGCGTCGGCGATGGCCTTGGTCGCGACGCGGGATGAGATGCCGTAGGAAACGACAACGACGTCGGCACCGTCGGTCTGCTCCTCCCTCACGATGGCGATGTCGTCGGCGTTGGCGCGAATCTTCTCGGACAGGCGCGACACGCAGAGCTGCTGGCACTCGGCGCTGATGATGGGGTAGCCGCGCTCGTCGTGGGTCAGGCCGGTGATGTGGAACCGGTAGTCGTCGCCGGAGCGCACCATCGGCGGCACGAGGTCGGCGTC
>JAWOHG010000204.1:0-3612 GCA_046485245.1 bacterium | reverse complement strand
CTACTGCGAAGATACCACCGGCGTTGCCGAAGTGCCTGACCCAAGCGGGGTCGAGGAGTTGGCGTGTCGGCCGAGCATCGTGGCCCGAGGCGGCCCGGTCCGCATCAATGCTTGTGGTCCAGTCGATGTCATCGACTGCGCAGGACGGGTCGTCCGGGCGTTTGGCGTCCTGCGTCGCGCGTCGGGCGTCATATGGGACGGGCGGGACGACGCGGGCCGAATCGTGCCGGCAGGGTGCTACCTTGTCCGGTGCGGAACAGCACAGGCAGCGGTAGTCGTGCTGGAGTAATCGCGTGATGGCAGGAGGGCGGCAATGAGGACATCCTTGGCAGCCGTGTCGGCGCTGATGCTCGCCGCGCTGTCCTGCGAAGGGCTGTTCGGGCCCAAGTACGGCGAGACCGAGTGGACCTATGAAGTGTATCCTGACCAATGGCCCTTCTCAGGCGCAGACGTCAGCACAGTCCCCGCAATCGACCGAGGCATTATGTACTTCGGCGAGGCGGGCTGGGGATTGGCCGACAGGGAGTGGGGCGCTGTACACAAGACAACTGACGCCGGACAGCGGCTTGGGCGCCGCGAGGTGCCCGGTGCCGTTCGTTCCCTGGCCTTAACTCCAACAGGACTCGTCATCTACAGCACGAAGACGGCGGTCGTCGCTGTCCGGTCCCTCACCGACAGTGCCTGGTCGTTTGAACCGGGCGTGTACAACATCACCGAGCCGGCAGTAGGTGCGGACGGGTCGATCTACCTCGGCGCAGGTGACAGCGGGCTGTACGCGCTGAGCGCGAGTGGAAGCCAGCTCTGGCGCCACCGAACCGCCGTTGCAGGGTCGCCCGTGATCGGTTCCGGTGGGGCGATTCACGTCGCCGGCAGAGGTACCATCTGGGCAATCGACAGGCACGGAGGCACTCGCTGGAGTTACTCGACTCGGGCCAGCAACGCGTTCATCGCCGCGCTCGGGCTTGGCGGAGCGGTCATTGTCAGCACATCAGACAGACGGATGCTCTCTCTTGACCGGGACGGTAACCTGTGCTGGTCAATGGCATTGCCGGCCCAGCCCGGGCCGGCTGTTGTCGACGTCGCCGGGACCGCATACTTCGGCCTCGTTGATAGGGGCGGTCTTCACGCGGCGGCGGCCGACGGAACGCTGCTTTGGACGCGTCAAACCGGCTGGTCCACCCAGCCCCTGTTGTTGGGCGACGACTCGACCCTGTACTATATGGATGAGGACAAGCTCTACTGCATCAACCTTGATGGCAGTCGGCGGTGGCGGGCAGGCGTCGGCCATGTGCGATTGCTGACCATGGCACCGGGAGGCAGTATCCTGCTCAGCGCGGGCAACATGCTCAAGGGCGTGACCACGGCGAGCCAGGGGCTTGCCGCCGCGCCGTGGCCGTGCGCGCGCCACGACCTCTCGAACTCGGGCCGGCAGTAGGCCGGTTTGACTGGCCGGCAGGTCGGGCATAAGCTGTATGTGGAGATGAGAATCGTGACGCTGCTGCTCTGCACGGGCGCGCTGGCCGCGGCGTTTCCGGCACAAGTCATCGAGGACTTCGACGACGGCGCGGTCGAGCTGCACTCGTTCCCGGGCCAGGATGTGCATCCTGATTCGTGGGCGCTGGATTCACTCGTCACCTTCGACGGCTCGCCGTGGTCGCTGCGCCTGTTCGGCAACACCTGGAAGACAGAATCCATCGCGCCAATCACTCTTGACTCGGCCAGTGTCTGGCAGGTGGCGGCGCTGGTGCGCGACCTTGGCGAAATCCAGGGCTTCGGCCTGTCCGACTCGGCGCACACGCTGTTCTACGTCTTCGCGGGCACCGAGCTCCTGGACACCGACACGTGGGTGACGGTGTACCAGGGCGCGTTCGCGGAGGACTCCTGGCAGCTCTACCGTCTGCCCGTGGGCGAGGACTGGCTGGCGCGGTTCGGGTACTCGCCGACCATCACGCGCATCGTGTTCGTCAACGACCGCGACACCGACCCCAGCGCGCGGGTCTACTTCGACTTCATCGCCGACATCACCGAGGACCAGCCGGTCGCGCCCTCAGTCGAGGCGTGGTATGAGCCAGCAGGCATTCTCGACAACGGCGACGGGTCGTGGGACGTGCGGGTTCGGTTCCACTCCCGGGTGATTGACCCGGACAGCCGCGCGCACGACTACTTCTGGTCCTTCGGTGACAGCGGGACGAGCCGCGATTCGGCGCCAGAGCACGTCTACACGGTGCGCGACAACCACGAGTACACCGCACTGCTGGAGGTGCGCGACAGCACCGGGCGCTGGGGCCGGGCCGCGTGCCGGGTGAGCGTGGACCCGGGGCCGTCGACCCTGCCGGTGCGGCTGAACTTCGTCGGGGACATGATGCTGGCGCGGCGGTACGAGACGCCGGGCGGCATCATCGACACGCTCGGGCCGGAGGGCGTGTTCGACTCGATACTGCCGTTCCTCGGGCGGGCCGCGGACCTGACCGTGGGTAACCTCGAGTGCCCGCTGGCCAACACGGGCACGCGCCACCCGACCAAGCCGATATGTTTCCGCGGCCGGCCGTCCAACGTCGCCGGGTTCGCGCACGCCGGCATCGACGTCGTGTCGCTGGCCAACAACCACATCCTGGACTACGGCGAGCCGGCGATGGACCAGACCCGGCGCGTCTTGGACAGCGTCGGCATCCGCCACGTGGGCGCGGGAAGCAACGCCTACGAGGCGCACCGGCCGCTGTTCGCGCAGCGCTCTGGCATCAACTTCGCGTTCCTCGCCTACAGCGACCGCAACGGCCAGTACGACAACTACCAGCCCTACCTCGACGCGGGTTACGCCAAGCCCGGGTTCGCGTACGAGGATTCGTGGCGCATCTTCGGGGCAATCCGCGCGGTGGACTCGGTGGCGGACCGCATCGTGGTCGGACTGCACTCAGGGATAGAGTACGAAACCGCGCCGGCGGACGACGATGAGTGGTACTCGCCGCAGGCGACAGCGCCGACCGACGACATCCGGGCACTGCGCCGGCGCATCGTCGAGGCGGGCGCGGACGCGGTCATCTGCCACCACCCGCACGTGCTGCAGGGATTCGAGGTGCACGAGGGCAAGCTCATCGCCCACTCGCTGGGCAACTTCGCGTTCGACCAGGAATACACCGAGACCTATCCGTCGGTCATCGTCAACGCGCTGGTCGACGAACGCGGGTTCTACCGGTACTCGCTCACCCCGGTCTACCTCGACGACTACATCCCGCGCCGGGCGAGGGGCGAGCTGGGCCGGCACGTGCTCGATTACCTGGCGCAGTTGTCGCGCGACCTCGGAACCTGGGTCGTGGTCGAGGCCGACAGCGTGACCGCGCGCGTCGTGCTCGACACGGCCGAACTGCAGCCGGTCGTGCTGCGGCAGGCCGACACGGTCGCGCTCGCGCGGCTGGGCGCGTATTGGGTTTCCTCCCCGCTGGCCCTGCGCCGGCAGGGCTGCGTGTCGGCCGTGGCCGGAGCGTCGCCGGCGCGGCAATGGCAGGTCCGGCTCGGGCGCTCATCGGTGTGGTTCGGCAACTTCGAGCGCGAGGGCGCGACGCCGTGGCTGCTCAACCAGTCGGGCGAGTCCATCGTCGGGCCGGGGCGCACCGG
>JAWOHG010000158.1:0-4269 GCA_046485245.1 bacterium | reverse complement strand
GGGCGCAGACCCACAGAGGCCGCGGCGTCGAGGCGCCGCGGCGGTTTCCTATTGGTGGTCTTAGAACGTGCGGCCGAGTTGGAAGTGCGGCTCCCACTTGCCGCCACCGGCGCGGTCGAAGCCGTAGCCGAAGTCGAACCCGATGAGGCCGAGCATCGGTATCTCCAGTCGAACTCCGACACCGGCCCCGCGCTTCAGGTCGGACAGGCTGAACTGCTCGATGGAGTTCCAGGTATTGCCGGCGTCGGCGAACGCGATGAACGAGAGCTGCTGGGACAGGCGCAGCTTGTACTCCAGCGAGAATATCGACAGGGCGCGGCCGCCGACGACGTAGCCGGCGTCGAGAGGCCCGATGCTGCTCTCGCCGTACCCGCGGATGCCGTCCACGCCGGTGCCGCCGGGCGTGAACCGGTCATAGACCGGCACGGTGTCGGCCTCGGTGAAGCCGGTGATGTAGCCAAGCCGCGTGCGCGCCATCAGGCCGAATTTCCAGAACAGCGGGAAGTACTGGCTGGCGTCGACGATGTGACGATGGTAGCGGATGTCGCCGAACGAGAGCCCGAGGCTGTACGTGATCGACGACCCGGAGAGTGCGTTGAAGATGTAGTCGCGTGAGTCGCGGGTCAGGGTGATGCCCGGCGTGAAGGCGGTCTTGTGCACGGTGTCGCGGTAGACGTTGTAAGGCCCGGAGGGACTGTACCCCGCCTCGATCGAGGTCGGCGGAACGTAGGCGTCGGACAGCCGCAGGCTCAGGTAGCCGCGGGCGTAGTCGAGCGGCAGGGGGCGCGAGGCGGACAGGCCGCCGCCGACCTCCTGCTTCTCGTAGTAGTCGTAAGTCCGGGTGAGGTACGAGACGTCGGCGCCGGCCGATGTCGGGGTGTCGAACAGCCAGGGTTCGGTGAAGCCAAGTTCGACATTGGCCTTGGAGCCGCCCTTCTCCAGTTTGACCGTTGCGCGCTGGCCCCGGCCGAACAGGTTGGGCTGCTGGAGTTCCAGGTACCCCGTGAGCTTGTCCACGGCGGAGTAGGTCACTCCCGCGCCGATCGTGCCGAAGAATCCCTTTTCCTTGACCCGGTAGATGAGGTCGATGGCCCCGAGCGTGTCGGCGCGGTTGTAGTCGATGGCCACATCCTCGAAGAAGCCGAGGTTGGAGATGTCGCGCTGGCTGCGCATCACCTCGGAGCGCTTGAACGTGTAGCCGGGAAGAGAGCTGATCTCGCGGCGGATGACCTTGTCGTGGGTCTGCTCGTTGCCCTCGATGGTGACGAGCCGGATGAGCGCCGGGCTGCCCTCGGCCACCTGGTAGAGGATGTCGACAGTGTCGCCCCGGACGTCTTCGACCGGGGTGACCTGGGCGTAGATGTAGCCTTCCTCGGAGTAGAGGCCGTAGATGTCGGCGAGGGTCGCCTGCGCCAGCGTCGTGTTGTAGACCTCGCCCGTCTTGCAGCGGACGAGCGGTGTGAGCCGTTCGGTGGTCATCACCGACTCGCCGGCGAAGGTGACGTTGCCGAAGTAGTAGCGGCCGCCCTCGACCACCTGGATGGTGACGTCGACCCAGCCGGCGTCGAACTTCATGTCGTAGTCGAGGACCTGCGCGTCGATGAAGCCCCGCTGCTTGTAGAACTCGACGACCCGGTCGAGGTCCTTGACGAATTCGTCTTCCTTCAGGCGGCCCTTGCGCAGGAACGCCTTGGGCTTGTTCTTGAGCTTGCGCACGACCTGCTTGTCGGTGAAGAAGTCGTTGCCGTAGACCTGGATAGAGCGGATGCGCACCGGCTCGCCCTCGTCGATCTTGTAGGTCAGGATAACCTGGCCGAGCGTGTCGGTGCCCGTCACCTCAGGTTCGACCTCGACCAGCAGGAACCCTTTCTCCTTGTACAGCTTGAGAATCTCGGCCTGCCAGTCGAACAGCTTCTTGTCGGTCAGGATTTCGCCTTCCTTGGGCTTGACCTTGGCCTCGAGGTCCTTCTTGCGCACGCGGCGGAAGCCCTCGAACTCGACCTTGCCCAGGCGGCGGAACTCCCGGACCGTGAACGTGACGCTGATGCCGTCGGCGAGCCGGGCGGTGTCGACGCCGACCTGCTCGAAGAGCCCGAGCCCGTAGACGCGACGGACTGCATCCTCTAGCGCCGTGCGCAGGCCGGCCGGCGTGTAGCTCGTGCCGCGCGCCAGCCCGGCGGTGCGCACGACCAGTGCCGTGTCGGACGCCTGCGTGCGAGCGCCGACATCGATCAACACGACCCGGGCCGTGTCGGGTTGGAGCTGGCCCAGCAGGAGGGCCAGGAGGAGCGCGCTCACTCTTTCAGCGGTGCCGGGGACTCGGCCGGCTTCTCGACGAAGATGAGCCGGTCACCGTCACGGTCGACGACGACCGACGAGTTCTCGCGGAAATGGCCGCGCAGCAGCTCCTCGGCAAGCGGGTCCTCGATGAGCCGACGCAACGAGCGCTTGATCGGCCGGGCGCCGAACTGCGGGTCGAAGCCTTCCTGCACGAGCAGGTCCTTGGCCGGTGCGGTGAGCTCGAGCGACAGCTTGCGCACGCGCAGGCGCTCGGTCAGGTCGCGCAGCTGGATTTCGACGATTTCCTCCATCTGTTTCCGGTCGAGCGGGCGGAACACGATGACCTCGTCGACGCGGTTGAGGAACTCGGGGCGGAAGAAGCGCTTCACCTCGGTCATCACCTTGTCCTTGATGGACTCGTAACCCGAGTCGGGCGAGTCGGCGGCGAAGCCGAAGCCGCTCATCCCGCGGATTTCGGTCGAGGCGATGTTCGAAGTCATGATGATGACCGTGTTCTTGAAGTTGACGCGCCGGCCGAGCGAGTCGGTCGCCTGGCCGTCGTCGAGAATCTGGAGGAGGATGTTGAACACGTCAGGGTGGGCCTTCTCGATTTCGTCGAAGAGCACCACCGCGTACTGCTTGCGGCGGACTTTCTCGGTGAGCTGGCCGCCTTCCTCGTAGCCGACGTAGCCGGGCGGCGCGCCGACCAGCCGGGAGATGTTGAACTTCTCCATGTACTCGGACATGTCGAAGCGGACCAGCGCTTCCTCGTCGCCGAACATGAACCGCGCGAGCACGCGGGCCAGTTCGGTCTTGCCGACGCCGGTCGGCCCGAGGAAGATGAACGAGCCGATGGGCCGGCGCGGGTCCTTGACGCCGGCGCGCGAGCGGCGGATGGCCTTGGCGATCGAGGTGATGGCCTGGTCCTGGCCGACGATGCGCAGCCGGATTTCCTCTTCCATCCGCAGGAGCCGGGCCGACTCCTTCTCCTCGAGCTTGGCCAGCGGGATGCCGGTCCACGAGGAGACGACGTAGGCGACATCCTCTTCGGTCACGACCGGGAAGCTGCCGTGTTTCTCCCACTCGCGGCGCTTCTTCTTCAGGTACTCGGTCAGGCGCTTCTGCTCGTCACGGAACTCGGCGGCCTTCTCGAACTCCTGGCGCCGAACCGCCTCCTCCTTGGCCTTGGACGCCTTGTCGATGCGGGACTCGAGTTCGTCGAGCTCGGGGTTGATGACCGGCCGCATCAGCTTCACGCGCGAGCCGGCCTCGTCGATGACGTCGATCGCCTTGTCGGGCAGGAACCGGTCGGAGATGTAGCGGTCGGCGAGGTAGGCGGCGGCCTCGAGCGCCTTGTCCTCGTAGGAAACGTTATGGTGCAGTTCGTATTTCTCGCGCAGGCCGTTGAGGATACCGACCGTGTCCTGGACGGTCGGCGCCTCGACGAGCACCTTCTGGAAGCGGCGCTCGAGCGCCGAGTGCTTCTCGATGTAGCGGCGGTATTCCTCGAGCGTGGTCGCGCCGATGGCCTGGAGTTCGCCGCGGGCGAGCGCCGGCTTGAGTATGCTCGAGGCGTCGATGGCGCCCTCGGCCGCGCCCGCGCCGACGATGGTGTGCAGTTCGTCGATGAAGATGACGACGTCGCCCTGGTGCTGGATCTCGTTGATTATCGACTTGAGCCGCTCCTCGAACTGGCCGCGGTACTTGGTGCCGGCGACGATGGCGGCCATGTCCAGCGCCAGGACGCGCCGGTTCTTCAGCACGCCCGGGATGTTGCCGGTCACGATGCGCTGGGCCAGGCCCTCGACGATGGCGGTCTTGCCGACGCCGGCCTCGCCGATGAGCACGGGGTTGTTCTTCTTGCGCCGGGCGAGAATCTGGATGAGGCGCTCGATTTCCTTATCCCGGCCGATGATCGGGTCGAGCTTGTCCTCGCGGGCAAGCTGGGTCAGGTCGCGTGAGAAGTAATCAAGGGCCGGGGTCTTGGAC
>JAWOHG010000119.1:0-2710 GCA_046485245.1 bacterium | reverse complement strand
CGTGGTCGCGGTGCCGAAGTCCACGACGACGAGGTCCTCGCGCCAGCGTTGCCACGCGCCGGCCGCGGCGCAGACCCGGTCTGTGCCGAGTTGGGCGCGCGGGTAGTCAAAGCGCAGGCCGGTCGGGGTCTCGGGGCGCAGGACAAAGGGCCGCAGCCCATAGCGGTCAGAGAGGGCACGGGTCCAGCGTTTGGTCAGGCGCGGCACGACCGAGACGATGCCGACCGCCGTCGGCCGCAGCGCGGGCAGTGCCGGGCGCGACGTTACGCGCGACGCAACCGCGCTCCGCGCTACCACGCGCCGGCCCGCGAACGCGACGAGCCTGGTGTTGGTATTGCCGACGCAGGCGACGAGAATCACGCCAGCCGCCTGGCCTGGCCGCTTGAGAGGACCACGATGCGGCCGTTGTCGGCGCGCAGGACGATGCGGCCGGCGCCGTCGATGTCGACGACCGTGCCGACGTGGCGGCGCAGGAGCGTGCTCACCTCGACGCGACGGTGGAGGACCGAGGAGCGCTGTTTCACCTCCTGCATCAGCTTCTCGGTGCCGTTCTCGGCGACCGAGGCCATCAGCGCGGTGTACTCGTCGAGGATGGGGTCGAGCAACTCGAGGCCCACGAAGCTGCGGCCGGTGAGCTGGAAGAGCGACACGGCGTCGGGCAGGTCCTCAGGGAAAGCGGCCTGGTTGACGTTCAGGCCGACGCCGATTGCCACGGCGTCGCGCCGCCGCTCGCAGAGGATGCCGCAGAGCTTGCGGTCCTTGACCGTGATGTCGTTGGGCCAGCGAATCCGCGGCTCGACGCCGGTCGCGGTCGCAAGCGCGCGGGCAAGGGCAAGGCCGATGACGTTCGTGATCGCGTCCAGTTGGGCCGGGTCGGTCGGGAACTGCAGGAGCGAGAAGGTCAGGCTTCCCTCGTCCGAGAACCACTCGCGCCGGAACCGGCCCCGGCCTTTGGTCTGCCGCCGCGCGACCACGAGCGCGGGCTCGCGGGATGAGGCCAGTTCGAACGCGCGGTCGTTGGTCGAGGTGACGGTGTCGAGCAGGTGCACGCGGCCGAACCGGGCGAGCCGCGTGAGCGCCGGGCCGGGGAGGGGCTGCGGTTCTTGCACTGCCGGCTACCTTTCCCCGAGGCGGGTGATTTTCAGCCCCTGCCGTGAGCCGTCCAGGCGGGCGAAGTAGATGCCCGGGGTCACGGCCGCGCCGGACGCGTCGCGGCCGTCCCACACAAAGAGGACAGGGTCCGGGTGCGAGGGGCGGGGGGCCAGGGTGCGGACCAGGCGGCCGGCGGGATTGCAGATACGTAGTGCCCCAGTGTTCGGGCGATCGAGCGCTTGCGGGGCGGTGAGTGAGAACCGGATGTTGGAGCGGAAGGGATTGGGCCACGCGCGCAGGCGAGCGTCGGCCGGCACCGGCTCAAGCTCGGCCACGCCGACCGGCGTCGTGTTCAGGAACAGGTGGTTGCCGTAACTGCTCACCCAGTTGGTGACCGCGAGGTCAGAGTGCGTCGAGTAGCGGTAGTGCAGGACGACGTTGCCGAAGCCGGGGGGCGGGGCAGAGGCGAAACTGGCCCACGCGCCGGCCGGGTCGGCGCAGTACTGCGCGAACGGCACGCGCACGCCGTTGACCGACACGCTGTCGAGGAACGCGAGCGGTGCGTGGGAGGCGCGGAACAGCTTGCGTGCGCCGTTCCCGTCGAAGGCCTCGCTTGCCGATACGAGGTGGTCGTTGTTCACCTCGGTCCAGCAGAGCGCCTCACAGACGAGGTTGTTGGGGTTGGACGGGGACCAGGACCACGTCGGGATGGTGTCGAGCACGCCCGCGCGGTTCTCGAACACCGTGACCGGCTCCCACCAGCCGCCCGCGGCCAGTTCGGGATACCCGTCGCCGTTGGCGTCGCCCCACGCGACGCAGGACGAGTAGCGCCGGCTGCGCAGCATCGTGTACGCGGCCAGCGTGTCGAGCGTGCCGGCGTTGTTGCGAAACACCTTGATGCTGTTGGGCTCCCCGGTCTGGTTATTGGACGCGACCGCGAGGTCGAGGAACCCGTCGCGGTCAAAGTCGCCCAGTTCGATGCGCAGGACCCAGCCGACCCCGGCGCGCGCGGTCCAGGCCGGCGTGGTCTCAAGCACCCCGGCGTTGTTGCGGTACATCACCACCTTGCCCCAGTTGGCGTCGGGGTTTACCTGCCCGACAAACAGGTCGAGGTCGCCGTCGTTGTCTGCGTCGGCGAAGCGCACCGCGTCCGAGGGCGGGCCGTCACGCGCGGTCCAGCAGGGCAGGGTGTCAAACACCCCGTTGTTGTTGCGGTAGATGCGGGCCGAGTCGGTCTCGCTCGAGTAGGCGTCGCCGGCCGAGATGACGAGGTCGAGGTCGCCGTCGAGGTCAAAGTCGCCCAGTGCGCAGTCGAAAGAGCTATGCCGGTCCCGGGCGCGCCACCACGGCGCGGGCCCGAGCGTGCCGCCGGTGTTGCGGTAGATGCGCGCGACCATACCGCCGGTCGTGCTCGGCCCGAGGTATGCGACGGCCAGGTCGGGCAGGCCGTCGTTGTCCACGTCGCCGACATAGCAGTGGCCGAAGTTGCCGGCATCGGCCGAGCGCCACGACGCCACGGTCTCCAGCGTCCCGCCGCGGTTGAAGTAGACGCCGTTGCTGTCGTCGTCCATATCGTTGCCGTTCGAGGTGCAGAAGTCCAGCCAGCCGTTCGTGTCGA
>JAWOHG010000215.1:0-3845 GCA_046485245.1 bacterium | reverse complement strand
ACGGTGATGACTACATCTGGGTCTGGGTCGGCACTCACGACCAGTACCACCGACTACTCCGCGGCCGCTGACGACTTCCGACTCACGGCTCACTGCTCACCGCTCACTCGTGCCGCTTTGGCTTAGGTCCTTCGATTCGCTGCGCTCACTCAGGATGCCCGCGTACCGCGGTCACCTTTGGCTTCTGACTTGATCCAGTGTCCGCCTATGCACTCCTCCGCCGCTCCCGCCCGCTTGACCACGGCGGTCAAGTCGCTAGACTTCTCGCAGGAGAACCAATGAGCCAGGTCAAAGAACGCTTCGTGACCGACGGGCAGGGCAACCGCATCGCGGTCCTGCTCGACATCGACGACTACCGTCGGCTTCTCGCCGCGCTGGAAGAGCTCGAGTCCATTCGCGCCTACGATGCCGCGGTGGCGGCGCGCGACACGTCGGTACCGTTTGACCAGGCAGTCGGCGAAATCACCCGCGACCGCGAATGACCTACGCGGTCTCGATCCTCAGGCGAGCCCAGAAAGAACTGACCGCGGTGTCGCCACCCGATTTCGAACGCGTCTGTGCCGCCATCCGCGAACTGGCTCGTGACCCGCACCCGGCCGGGTCGGGCAAGCTGGTGCTGCGCGATGGCTGGCGGGTCCGAGTCGGCAACTACCGGGTCATCTACTCGATTGACGACACGGCCCGCGCCGTCCTCATCCTCCACATCGGCCACCGCCGCGACGTGTACCGCTGACGGCGTCCGGCCCACGGCTCACTGCTCACCGCTCACTCGTGCCGCTTTGGCTTAGGTCCTTCGATTCGCTGCGCTCACTCAGGATGCCCGCGTACCGCGGTCACCTTTGGCTTCTGACTTCGTCCTGTGAGGTCCTTCGACTCGCGTTGCTCGTTGGCGCGGCCCGGACGCGCCCCTGCGATGACGCAGTGCAGGATGCCCGCCGTCGGCGGCCGCTCTTCGCTTGGTCCGCTTGGTCTTTCACTCTCTGTCGCTGCTGACCGACCTCAGCGCAACTCAGACAAGAGCACACAACCAAACTATCGTTGAGCGGCGATAACGTTACTTTGGCCCGGTCAACCACTCGGCTCCGTTATATTGAGCAACTCCTTTGCCCAGTACGACTTACCATACTTCGCATCGCCAATCTGCTCCAGAATGCCCAGCCTGGCCAACTTCTCGATGTTACGCTGGGCAGTCGGGTATGGTACTCCCAAGAGCCGGGACGCGCGTGGAACGCTGAGAACCGGAGAGTCGAACAGCAGATCGGCCAGACGTACCTGCAGCGCGGAACCGCGCGCCCTCACGATCCGTTCGTGGTAGTCTGCCTGCAGGTCGTGCAGCCGCCTGGCCCGGCTGACGGCGTCGGCCGACTGACTGGCCACGCCCTGCAGAAAAAAGAGCAGCCAGGCGCGCCACTCCCCGCGCTGCGTGACGCCAAGCAGGCGAGCGTAGTAGTCGGGGCGGTGCGCCTCCAGGAACGCGCTCAGGTACAGAACCGGCGCCGGCAACAACCCCCAGCGCACCAGCAACAAAGACACCAACAGCCGTCCCACACGCCCATTACCATCCCGAAACGGATGGATAGCCTCGAACTGGTAGTGAATCAGCGCCTGCCGGATCAGCGGGGGCAGTGAATTGCCCGTGCCGATGTACTCCTCCAGCCGTTCAAGGGCCAAGCCCATTTCGGCCGGAGGAGGCGGAACATAGGTGGCGTCGAGAACCGTGCTCGTCGGCGGACCGACCCAGTTCTGCTCACGCCGGAACTGGCCGGGCGCGGCGCTGTCGCCGCGGACGCCGCCCACCAGAACTCGGTGCACCTCAAGCATCAGCTCACGGCCGGTCGGACCCGCCTGCGACAACTCGAGCCCTCGTTCCATCGCCCGCACGTAGTTCAGCACCTCGCGGGCATCGGCTTCATCCTCGGGCCCGGAAACCCGGGAGTCACGCTCGCTCGCCGCCTCGTAGCGATACAGGTCGAGCAGGCTGGTCCGCGTGCCCTCGATTCGCGACGAGAGCACAGCCTCGCGGCGGATGAAAGGACGGATGAACAAATCGGGGTTCGCCATCGACCGGCCCAGCCCGGCGAGCTCGCCCAGCGCGCGGTCGGCGGCTGACAACTCCCGCCACAACTCGACGTCGTCCAGGACAAGCGCCGGCGGCAGCGGGTTCGGCACAAATGCCCAATAGGCGGACAAACCCTCACCGGCCCTGACTACGCGGCCGGGAGCCCTATCACCAAAGCTCTCTGGTAACACGGCGGCTCCTATCGGCCCTGACTACTTCTCATCGGCAGCATTATCCCCCATCACTACCGACAACGCAAGCCCCGGCTCACTCGTGCCGCTTTCACTTTTGACTTCAGGCTTGTTCCTTTCGAGTTCTGTTTCGTCATTCGGAATTCGCTACAGCGTTGGGCTTTGGGCTTTCCGCCTCGCGGCGCCACTCTGCCTTCTGCACTCTGACTTCGTCTCTCGCCTCCCCCGCGCCCTGCTCACTCTACCGGCTCTCGGCTTACGGCTGACAGCTCACGGCTCCCTCGGGCGTTTTGGCTGAGGTCCTTCGACTCGCGTTGCTCGCTCAGGACGACCGCCGTCGGCGGTCGCTTTTGACTTGGTCCGGCTTCCGCCTCTGCCTTCGTCATTCGGGCTTCGTCATTCTCCCCCTGCCTCTGTCCGCCCCTTCCGTCCTTACCCTGGACCCCGAACCCTGACCCCTGAACCCAGCCCGCTCACGGCCGGCAGCTCACGGCTCACCGCAGGACACGTCTGACATCTGGTCTCTGACATCTCACCTCTGACATCGTGCCCGCGATTCTGCCTTCACCATTCTGCCTTCTGACTTCTGCATTCGTCCGCCCCTCCCGTCCTTACCCTGGACCCCGAACCCTGACCCCTGAACCCAGCCCGCTGACGGCTCAACGCTCACGGCTTGACGCAGACAAGGGATTAGGGCATATTGGCACGGGACAATAACCCTTGAACCTCTTCGTTGGCATCACCGACCGTGAGTGGTATGAGTACCTTGCCGGCCAGCCCGGCCTCAAGCGTATCAACTTCTGGCAGCCGGGTGGCCACCGGCAGTTCCGTGCACTGGATCCAGGGGAGCCGTTTCTGTTCAAACTGCGCGGCGAGCGTGCGAGAATCGTCGGCGGCGGGTACTTCGTCTACTCGGGCGTGATGCGACTAAGCCAGGCGTGGGACTACTTTGGGAAGGGCAACGGTGCCCCGTCCCTGGACGTTGCTCGATCACTGATTGGCGGCCTGCGCGCTGACCGCGGTTCGGCGGACGCCGACTTCGAGATAGGCTGCATCGCCCTGATAGACCCGTTCTTCCTGAGCAAGGAGGATTGGTTCGATATACCCGGCGGATGGCCGCAGGGAATACAGTCGGGCCGCCGGTATCCGCTCGAGTCGCCTGCAGGTCAGCATCTCTGGCAACAGGTGCAGTACCGGCTGGCAGGCCGACAATTGGAGGACTTGGTCCTCGCACGTGACGCTGCGCCCGAGTACTCACAAGTCATGCGGCGAAAGGGCCAAGACATCTTCCGGGAGACCGTGGCCCGGGCGTACCGACGCCGCTGCGCCGTCACGCAGGAACGCGTGACCCCTGTCCTGGAGGCCGCCCACATCAAGCCCTATGCCAAGCATGGGCCGAACCGCGTCCAGAACGGGCTCTTCCTCCGTGCCGACCTGCACAAGCTCTTCGACGACGGCTACGCCACTCTGACGCCGGATGCCGACGGCTACAGGTTCCGGGTCAGCCCCACTATCAGGAGCAGATTCCACAATGGCGACCATTACCGCGCTCTCGACGGCACCCAGCTGGCTGCCCCGCGCAGCCAGCTTGAGGT
>JAWOHG010000006.1:0-3305 GCA_046485245.1 bacterium | reverse complement strand
CCGCCGAGCGAGTCGACGCCCTCCTGGATGCGGGCGCCGCCCGAGTCGTTGAGGCCGACGATGGGCATGCCGACGCGCAGGGCGAGGTCCATCACCTTGCAGACCTTTTCGGCGAAGACGCGCGACAGCGTGCCGCCGAACACCGTGAAATCCTGGGAAAAGACCGCGACCGGCCGGCCGTTGACCTTGCCGTGGCCGGTCACGACCGCGTCGCCCGGGACGCGTTTGTCGGCCATCCCGAAATCGACGCAGTTGTGGACGCGCAGGCGGTCGGTCTCGACGAAGCTGCCCTTGTCCAGCAGCACGTCGAGCCGCTCGCGTGCGGTGAGCTTGCCGTCGGCGTGCTGGCGCGCGATGCGCTCGTCCCCGCCGCCTTTCTCGGCCTGCTCGTTGCGCTGACGCAGTGATTCCTGTACCCGGTCCAGTCGCGACATCGGCTACCTCCAGCGTGTGACGGTCTGCCGATGCTAGGACGGGCGGTCGCCCTTGTCAACGCGCCCGGGGCGGCTTGACCCGTGTCGAGCCGGGACTAGCATCGCTCAGTGGACATCGAAGTCAGGCCGGTGACCGGGCGGGCTGAACTGCGCCGGTTCGTGTTCCTGCCCGAGAAGCTGAACCGCGACCACCCCAACTGGCTGCCGCCGATTTACTCCGACGACCTGGCGTTCTTCGACCCGGCGAAGAACCGGGCGTTCTCCTACTGCGACACGCTGACGCTGCTGGCGTGGCGTGGCAGCGAACCGGTCGGCCGCGTGCTGGGCATCGTGAACCGCCGGTGCAACGAATTCCGCGGCGAGCGGGTCGCCCGGTTCAGCCACCTCGAGTGCCCGGATGAGGCGGCGGTGTTCGGCGCGCTGATGACGCGGGTCGAGGAGTGGGCGCGCGGGCTGGGCATGAGCAAGCTTGTCGGGCCGTTCGGGTTCACGGACCAGGACCCGGAGGGCTTCATCATCGAGGGCTTCGACGAGCTGCCGACGCTCGCCTGCAACGCCAACCTGCCTTTTGTCAACCGCCTGCTGGAGTCGTCCGGTTACGGCAAGGACGTGGACTACGTTGTGTACATCCTGCCGGTGCCGGAGACGATGCCGCAGAGCTACCAGCGCATCGTCGAGCGGCTCACCCGCCGGGGCGAGTTCCGGCCGCTGGAGTTCACCAAACGCAGCGAGCTGAAACCCTGGGTGCGGCCGGTGCTGGGGCTGATGAACGAGACCTACGTGGACCTGTACGGCTACGCGCCCCTCGACGAGCAGGAGATGGACGACCTGGCCAAGCGCTACATCCCGCTCCTGGACCCCCGGCTGGTCAAGGTCGTGCTGCGGGGCGATGCGCTGGTGGCGTTTGTCGTCGGGATGGCGAACCTCACCAAGGGCCTGCGCCGGGCGCGGGGTCGGTTGTTCCCGTTCGGCATCCTGCACATCCTCGCGGCGATGCGCCGGACCAGGCAACTCGACCTGATGCTGGGCGGTATCCGGGCCGATTGCCGCGGCGCGGGTATCAACGCGCTGCTGGCGATGACGATGCTGCGCTCGGCGTACGCGGCCGGGTTCGAGACCATCGACACGCACAGCGAGCTGGAGAGCAACACGCTCATCCGGGCCGAGATGGAACGGTTCGGCGGCCAGGTGCGCAAGCGGTTCCGGGTCTACCAGAAGCAGCTCTAGCCCGGGCCGGCGGAGGGCTTGACCGCGGCCGGCCCGCTTCTAGACTGGCGCGTGAAGACTTTTCGCGACGCGGTCCACGGCGACCTCGACTTCACCGACGAAGAACTGGCGATAATCGACACGCCGACGTTCCAGCGCCTGCGCGGCATCAAGCAGCTCGGCGCGTCGTACCTCGTGTACCCGTGCGCGGTGCACACGCGGTTCGAGCACTGCCTCGGGGCGTGCGGGGTCGCGAAGAAGATGGTGGCCCACATAAGGCGCAACTGCGGGGCCAGGGCCGTCACGGCCGAGGATGAGCGGCTCATCGGGTTCTACGCGCTGCTGCACGACATCACCCACATCCCGTTCGGCCACACCATCGAGGACGAGCGGCGGGTGTTCACCCGCCACGACCAGAACGACGAGCGCATCGCGCACTTCATCGAGCGGACCGAGCTGGGCGCGGTGCTGGAGAAGCTCGGGGTGAAGCGGGAACTCGGGCAACTGCTGCGCGAGCACCGGCTCAAGGCCGGCGGGCCGACCTTCCACTACGACATCGTGTCGAGCACCATCTGCGCGGATTTGCTCGACTACCTGCTGCGCGACGCCTACTTCACCGGCCTGGCCCAGCGCTACGACGAGCGGCTGTTCAAGTACTTCATCATCTCGGGCGGGGCGCTGGCCATCAACCTCGTGCGCAACGGCCTGTTCCGGATGGACGGGCTGACCGAGACGCTCAACGTGCTGCGCATCCGCTACATGCTGAGCGAACGGGTCTACTACCACCCGGCCAAGAACGCCGCCTCGGCGATGGTGTCCAAGGCGCTGGAGCTGTGCCTGGACGGCGGCGAGCGGCGGCTGAGCGAGCGGTCGTTCTACTCGGTCGGGGACGAGGGATTCCTGCGTATCCTCGAGGCCGGGCCGACCGCGGCGCGGCTTCTCGTGCGCGGGTTTCTGGCCCGGCGGCTGTACAAGAAGGCCTACATGGTCGCGCGCCGCAGCCTGGCCTCGACCGAGAAGTTCGCGCCCTATCACCTCGACCCGCAGCGCCGGGCCGAGGCCGAGAGGTGGCTGGCGCGGAAGCTGCGCGTGCCGTTCCGGTCGGTCATCGTCTACTGCCCGTCGAGCTCGATGCAGTTGCGCGAGGCCAACGCGCTGTTCCGGCTCGAGTCGGGCAAACCGCCGCGGCGGCTGGAGAACAACACCGAAGTGGACAACCTCAAGCGGCACCAGGAGAAGCTCTGGAAGTTCTTCGTGTTCCTCGACCCCGAGCACTCGGCCAGGCTGGCCGAGGCGGGACAGCTGTGCGAGGAGCTGTTCGAGCAGCCCAACGACCTGCCGCGGATGCGCTCCGGGCCGGGCGAGGACTGCGGCTGCGGCTGACCGGGCCCGCCGGTTTGACTTCCGGTCGCGGCCATCCTACAATTTCCCACACCCCACAAGGAGAATAGAGTGAAGCGATTGTCCATCCTGCTTGTCCTGTTGGCGGCGTTCGCCGCGGCCCAGCCCCTGCACGAGGGCAAGACCGCGCTGTTTCCGCGGCAGCGGTCCGCCGTTGCCGCCGAGTCGACGCACAGCTATGACGTCCGGCATTACCGCATCGACCTCGCGACGACGCTGACCTCGGGCGCGATGACCGCCCGGTGCCGCATCGCGCTGACCCCG
>JAWOHG010000002.1:0-9779 GCA_046485245.1 bacterium | reverse complement strand
GCCCGAAGTCGACTATCCCGCAGACGGGCGGGTCCTCATTCGGTGCCAGCACCACGAGGTCGAAGTTCTGGCGCCGGGCGAGACTGATCGCCTCGCGCGTCGGCAACACCCCGATGGGTTTGCGATCGGTCCCGATTACTCGAACGTACGGCACGCGAATCTGCTCGTTGACCTTCGGTCGGTCCTTGAATGCGTCTCTAGGAACCCTACCCTGGTACGTTGGCTTCCTCCTTGATCTGGGTCAGCGCCTGGTCGAGCGGCACGGCACCCAGGTTGCCCTTGCCGTGCCTGCGCACGGACACGGTGCGCTGCTCCGCCTCGCGCGAACCGACGACTAGCATGTACGGTATCTTCAGCCTCTCGGCCTCTGCAATCTTGAAGTTGATCTTGTCACCCTTGGCGTCGACTTCGACTCGCAGCCCGGCACTCTGGAGCAAGGCCTCCAGCTCGCGGGCGTAGGTCAGGTCCCGGTCGGTGACGGTCAGCACGCGGACCTGGACCGGCGCAAGCCAGACCGGGAACGCGCCGGCGTAGTGCTCGACGAGGATGCCCATGAAGCGTTCGATGCCGCCGAGCACTGTCCGGTGCACGAGGTAAACCGGGTGGTGCTGTCCATCCTGGCCCATGAAGTAGAGGTGGAACCGCTCCCCCTCGTTGAAGTCGAACTGACAAGTCGGGCACTGCCACTCGCGCCCGAGCGAATCGAGCAGCTTTATGTCGATCTTGGGGCCGTAGAAGACCGCCTCGCCCTCGGCGCGGCGGTACGGCAGCCCGGTTCGTTCGAGGGCACGCACGAGCGACTGCTCGCCCAACTGCCACTGTT
Organism: bacterium; assembly: GCA_046485245.1. Classification (GTDB taxonomy): domain Bacteria; phylum Hydrothermota; class Tepidihabitantia; order Tepidihabitantales; family Tepidihabitantaceae; genus CBFGJX01. The sequence goes on along the minus strand of JAWOHG010000002.1, from coordinate 8,956 downwards.
CGTCGGTACCGAGGTACTTGTCGAGGTGCTTGGGGTCACGCACAGAGAGGTCGACCTTGAACTTGTCGAAGCCGAAGGCGCGCAGCAGCTTCACCGACAGGCTCACGACCCCGTAGACTTCCTCTTCGACCTGTTCCGGGGTGCAGAATATGTGGGCGTCGTCCTGCGTGAAACCGCGTACGCGCATCATGCCGTGGAGCACACCCGAGCGCTCGCGACGGTACACCGTGCCCCACTCGCCCATCCGTAATGGCAGGTCACGGTAGGAATGGACCTTGGTCCGGTAGATGAGCATGTGGCCCGGGCAGTTCATCGGCTTCAGGACGTACTGCTCGTTCTCAACATCGAGCAGGTACATGTTCTCGGCGTAGTAATCAAGGTGCCCGGAGGTCTGCCAGAGCCCCGCGCGGGCGATGTGGGGAGTGAGCACCAGCTGGTACCCGGCGACGAGGTGCTCCCTTTCCCAGTATTGCTGGATGACGCGGCGCACCGTCGTTCCCTTCGGGTGCCAGAACGCGAGGCCGGCGCCGGCCTCTTCGTGAAAGCTGAACAGGTCAAGAGCCGGGCCGAGCTTGCGGTGGTCGCGGCGTTTGGCTTCCTCGAGCTTCTCCAGGTGGGCCTTGAGTTGGTCGCGGGTCGGATATGCAACGCCGTACACCCGCGACAACATCCGGTTGTGTTCGTCGCCATGCCAGTAAGCACCGGCAACGGAAAGAAGCTTCACTGCCTTGATACGGCCCGTGTGCGGCACGTGGGGTCCGCGGCAGACGTCGACGAAGTCACCCTGCTCGTACACCGAGATTTCGGCATCGGGTAGGCCCTCGATTATCTCGACCTTGTACGGCTCGTCACGCTGCCGGAAGAGACCGATTGCCTCGTCCCGGGGCAGCCACTTGTGCACAATCGGCAGGCGCTGCCCGGCCAGCTCGACCATTCGGGCCTCGATGCGCGCAAGGTCGTCGTCCGTGAACGGCCGTTCGACATCGAAGTCGTAGTAGAAGCCCTCGGCGACGGCCGGACCGATGGTGACCTTTGCCTCGGGGAACAGCTGCTTCACCGCCTGGGCCATCAAGTGCGAGCCGGAGTGCTGGAACACGTCGCGGCCCTCCTCGGAATCGAACGTCACCGGCTCGACAACCGCATCGTGGTCAAGGGTACCGCCCAGGTCCACGAGGCGGCCGTCGACGCGCGCGGCGAAGGCGCCCGTGTCAGCCAGGACTTCGGCAAGGCTTACGCCCGGCTCGAATTGCCGGATTTGGCCGCTTGCCGACACTTTTATCACGGTGCAATCATAGTCCTGAAGCCACAACTGTCAACGCCAGCGCAGGTTGGGCAAATCGGCACTCGGCTTGACGGTCGCGGAGCGCACGGTAGAATCGGGCGCTTTGCAGCCAATTCACTCAATCCGGGTCGGCTTGGGGTTCGACGCCCATCCCTTGCAGGCCGGTCGCCCGCTCCGACTCGGCGGCGTGACAATTCCCTCCCGCAAGGGGCTCGCCGGGCACTCTGACGCCGACGTCCTGCTGCACGCGTTGATGGACGCGGTGCTTGGCGCCTTGGCCCAGCCCGACATCGGCATGCTCTTCCCTGACACCGATCCCGCACTCGAAGGCGCTGACAGCGCCGAACTTACAGCTCGGGTCATGAAACGGGCGAGTGATGCCGGGGCCGCTGTCCGTAACGTGGACTGCGTCCTGGTTTGCGATCAGCCCAAGCTGGCACCGTTTCACGGGGCCATACGCGAGAGCATCGCCGGGCTGCTCGGCATAGCGCCGGACGCTGTCGGGCTCAAGGCCAAGACGACGGAAGGCACGGCCCTCGCGCTTCGTTCCGGCAGCATCGCGGCGCTGGTCGTCGTGTCGGTCGAGGTCAGCGCCCGGTGATCCCGCTCCGGGACGACGTCCGGGCCGAACGCAGGCCATGGGCGACCTACAGCCTGGTCGCGTTCTGCGCCGTGGTCTACGGCCTCCAGTTCTTCGGCGACGCTTCCGGCAGGCTGGCGGACGCCGCCTTCATCCGGGAGTACGGGATGATACCTGCCGACGTCGTGGCGGGCCGGAACCTGTGGACGCTGGTCACCTCGATGTTCCTCCACGGCGGCCTGTTCCACTTCCTCGGCAACATGCTCTACCTCTGGATATTCGGGGACAACGTCGAAGACGCGTTCGGCCATGTCGGCTACCTTGCCGTGTACCTGGTGACGGGCCTCGCCGGCAGCCTGCTGCAGATAGCCGCGGCGCCGAGTTCGACCATCCCGACCATCGGTGCCTCCGGCGCGATCTCCGGTGTGATGGGCGCGTACTTCATACTGTTCCCCCGGGCGCGCGTCCTGACCCTGGTCCCGATCTTCTTCTTCTTGAGATTCATCTACCTGCCCGCCCCGCTACTGCTTGGTTTCTGGATCCTGTTCCAGGTCCTCAACGGCTGTAGCTCCGCGCCAGGCTCGGGCGGCGTGGCCTACTTCGCCCACATCGGCGGGTTCGCAGCGGGCGCCCTGTTCGGCCTGCTTGCGCGGAAACGCGTTCGCCGGCCGTGGTATGAGATCCGCTAGCGCGTTGTTGCGCCTAGCGGTCGCCGCCAGCCTGCTGCTGCACATCGCCATCATCGTGCTGCCCACGACGGTCCCGGTGCATACCAAGGCTCTCGACACGGTCGGTGATGCCCGCGAGTACGATGTCCTGGCGCGCAGCCTCCTGCTCAGGCGCACTTTCACGCGGGACGGCGTCCCGCCGTACCGGCCCGAACTGTTCCGCACGCCGCTGTATCCCCTGCTGCTTGCCCCGGGCGCGGCCCTGCCGGTTGGCACGGTGGCTTGGGGGTTGGTTGTGCAGTCGGTACTGTCGCTGATGCTGGTCCTGCTCACCTATCGCCTGGCGCTCACGCTCGGCCTGTCGCCCTCGAGGTCTGCCCTCGCGGCCTTGCTGGCGGCGCTCAGCGTCAACCTCGCCTTCCTGTCTACGAAGCTGGTCTCCGAGACGCTGTTTGCGACCCTGCTCGCGGCAGTCGTCCTGCTGTACGCGCGCTACATCACAGGACGCCGATGGCTGGACCTGGTCGGCTCCGGGGTCGGGCTCGGGTTGCTGGCGCTCACGCGGCCCATCGCGTTGTATCTCCCGGTGCTGATGGCCGGTCACCTCCTGTGGCGCGTGCTCAGGCGGCGTGAGGCACTCGCGGCGCCGTTCCTGCTGATTGCCGCCTCGTCGCTGGCAATCCTGCCCTGGGCCGCGCGCAATTACCGCTCCGCCGGCTTCGCCGGCCTGTCCACCGCGGCGCAGCACAACCTGTTTCTCTACAACGCGGCGACAGTCCTGGCCGCGGAGAAGGGTATCACGCTGGCCCAGGCTCGCGACACGATGCAGGTCGAGGCATACTCCCGCTTCGGCGCGCTCGACACGACCGATGAGGCCGGTTACTGGAACCGGCTGGCTTCGGTCGCCGGCCGCGTGTACCGTCAGAGGCCGTTGCGCGCCGCGGCCGTCCAGGCCTCGGGCTTCGCTATGACCGTGCTGACGCCGTTGAGCCTGCAACCGCTGCTGTCGCACTGCGGTGCGCCCGGGCTCGATGCGGCCCCGCCCCACGTGATGCAGAACGCCTTGCGCCTCCTTGTCTCGGGCCGGTTCGGCGCGGCGGCGACTCTGGCCTGGCGCGGGCGAATCGCCCTGCTGCCGCCGTTCGCCCTGGTCCTGCTCGCCCTCGCCGGCCTGCACCTGCTGGCGCTGCTGCTAGGCGTGCTTGTCGCACTGGTGCGCCGCCAGGTCGGGACAACGGCCTGGCTGTTTCTGCCCATCCTGTACTTCACGCTCCTGCCCGGCCCGGTCGGCGAGGCGCGCTTCCGCGCCCCGATTGAGCCGCTGTTGTGCGTGCTGGCGGCCGCCGGACTCGGCGCCCTGCTCGACCGGGTCCACAACGGCAACGCCCGCCGACCCCAAGGCCGGCGGGCGCCAGTTGCCTGAACCTACTTCGTCTCTTCCTTGTGCGCCTTTGCTTCCTCGATCACCTTGGCAGCCGCGTCGCGCGGCACTTCCTCGTAGTGTGAGAACTCCATCGAGAAGAAACCGCGCCCCTGGGTCATCGACCGCAGGCTGTTGGAGTACTTGTACATCTCTGCCATCGGGGCCTGGGCCTTGATGACCTGCAAGTTACCCTGGGCTTCCATGCCCATTATCCGGCCGCGACGCGAGTTCAGGTCGCCCATCACGTCGCCGGTGAAGTTGTCCGGCACCGCGACCTCGATGTTCATTATCGGCTCGAGCAGGACCATGCCGGCCTTCTCGCAGGCGGCCTTGAACCCGATGTGGGCGGCGAGCTTGAACGCGATGTCCGACGAGTCGACGTCGTGGTACGAACCGTCGAACACGGTCACGCGGAGGTCCTGCATCTTGTAGCCGGCCAGCACGCCCTTGTCCAGCATCTCGACGACGCCCTTCTCGACCGAGGGCACGAACTTGGACGGGATAGAGCCGCCCTTGATCGCGTCGACGAACTCGAACCCGCCGCTGCGCGGCAGGGGCTCGACGCGCAGCCAGCAGTCGCCGAATTGACCCCGGCCGCCGGTCTGCTTCTTGTGCCGGCCCTGGGCCTCCGCCTTCTTGCTGAGCGTCTCGCGGTACGGGATGCGAGGCTTGATCAGGTCGACGCTCGTGTCGAACCGACGCTTCAGACGGCCGATGATGACGTCGAGGTGCTGCTCCCCCATACCGTTGATGAGCTGCTGGCCGATTTCGGCGTTGAACTCGTAGGAGAAGGTCGGGTCCTCCTCGTGCAGCCGCGCCAGCCCGTTCGACACCCGTTCCTCGTCGCCCTTGCTGTGGGGCACGATGGCCACCGAGATGGACGGCTTGGGAAATGCCACGGCCGGGAACTTCACCGGCTGGCGGCGGTCTGAGAGCGTGTCGCCGGTGTGGGTCTCCTTGAGCTTGACCAGCGCGCCGATCATGCCGGTGCCCAGCCGGTTGACCTCGGTGCGCTCCTTACCCTTCACGACGTAGAGCTGGTTGATCTTCTCTTCGCGTTCGTTCGTGCCGTTGACCAGCACCATGCCCGGGTCGATGCTCCCGCGCAGTACGCGCACATACATCATGTCGCCGACGTGCGACTCCGAGACGGTCTTGAACACGAAGGCGGCGGTCGGGCCGGCCGGGTCGGGTTTGACCTCGGTGTCGGCGCCCGAGCCGACCGACTTGGCCGGCTGCGCTGCCATCTCGGCCGGGCTGGGCAGGATGTCGACCGCCAGGTCGAGCAGCAGGTCGACCCCGACCTGGGTCAGCGCGTCGCAGCAGAGCATCGGGAAAACCACGCCCTGCTTGATGCCCTGGCGGACGCCCCTGCGCATCTCCTCGGGCGAAATCTGGCCGCCCTCAAGGAACTTCTCCATCAGCGCCTCATCCGCTTCAGCCGCCGCCTCGACGAGCTTCTCCTTCCACTCGGCGATCGCGGCGGCCATCGCGGGCGGCACCGGCACCTCGGCCCGCGCCCCGTTCGTGTAGGTATACGCCTTGTCGTTCAGGATGTCGACGACCCCGGCAAAGCCGGCCTGCTCGCCGATGGGCAGGTAGAGCGGCGTCACGCGCGTGCCGAGGACCTTGCGTACTTCCTCGGCGGCGGTGGCGAAGTTCGCGTGTTCGCGCGCCAGCTTGTTGATGACCACGACCCGCGGCAGCTTCGACTCGTCGGCGCGGCGCCAGACCATCTCGGTGCCGACCTCGACGCCGGCCGACGCGTCCACGATCACGACCGCGTTATCCACGGCGCGCATCGCCGACGCGACGTTGCCGAAGAAGTCGGCGTAGCCGGGCGTGTCGACGAGGTTGATGAGTGCATCGCGCCATTCGCCGTGGCCCAGGGCCATGTTGATGGAAATCTTGCGCGCTATCTCGTCCTCGTCGTAGTCGAGCAGGGACGTGCCGTCGGCGGTCGAGCCGAGCCGGTTGTTCTGCTTCATCGCCAGTAGCAGCGCTTCGCAGACCGACGTCTTGCCGGATCCGCCGTGTCCGAAGAATCCGAGATTGCGTATACGTTCCGGGCCGAAGTCTTTCACGAGGTCCTCCTGAAGCTATGCGGGCTGACGCGTATGATAGCCGGGCGGTCACGCGAGTCAAGGAAGGCCAGTCACCACACGCAAAAGGCGGCGCCGGGGCGGCACTTGCCACCCCGGCGCGTGATTCAGTTGAGGCTAGCGGAGCACGAGCTTGCGGCTCTCAGTCTTAGCGCCGGCCGTGAGCTTGCAGAAGTAAACCCCGGCCGCGACTTCGCGACCGCCGTCATCGCGGCGGTCCCAGGTCGTGCGGTTCACCCCGGGGCCGACCTCGCCGCGCACCAGGGTGCGCACAAGCCGACCGGACAGGTCGTAGATGCCCAACTCGACCGGCCCGCCGAGCGGGACGGCGTAGCTGAGATTCACACGGAGCTGGGCCGGGTTGGGCGCGGCGCTCAGCTCGACGTGCAGGACCGGGGCCAGCGGGTCGAGGTCCTCGACGCCGGTCTGGCCGCCGCTCACGAACGCCAGCGCGTTGTGGAACACCAGCGCCCAGTCGCCGCCGCGCTGCGGCGGGCTCGCGGTGTACACGCCAGGGTAGCTGTTGACGGCGGCCACCTTCTGGTTAGCGCTCACCGCGACGTACCGGCGGCCGTCCGACCACTTGGCCACCGACTCGGCGCCGGCGGCAAACGCGCCGTTGCCCGCGTAGTACTCGCGAACCGAGTCGACGCCGGCAAGTATCGGGTGACTCGGCTCGTGCCAGGCGAGGGTCACGCTGTTGTACGGGTTGCTGCCGGGTACGATGGTCGCGTAATTGCCGGTCATGATCCGGCCGGCCATGGCCCATCCGGTCGAGAAGCTGAACGTGCCCATTACCACGCCGCCGCCCGCGTCCACGTAGTCGGCCAGCACGTTGCCGAGGTTGGTGGCGTTGGCGTATCCGTAGTTCGAGTGCGCGCCGACCGCGTCGTAAGGCGTGAGCTGGTCCAGCGTCGGCGTGGTCGTCTGCACGCTCATATACTCGATCGAGTCGCCCAACGCCCGCAGGCGGACACCCAACGTGCTCTCGGGTTCCGAGTAATCGGAATACAGCCAGAGCACGCGGATCTGGTCTACCGCGACCGCGGTGGCGTGCAGGGTGTCGTTGGTGCGGTTCTGGTCCGGGCCGCAGTTGTGCCACATGGTCACGTCGTAGCTGGCGCCGACCGGACCGATGTCCCAGTCCTCGGGGAACAGGAAGCTGCGCGAGCCCATCTCGGGCACGCTGTCCACGTCTACGCTGTCGCGGTACAGGGTCGTGCCGGCCGAGTCGATGCGGCAGTAAGCCTTGAAGCCGCGCTCGGTGTAGTCGGTGCTGGCCAGCGTGATACGCGGGGTCAGCGTGTTGTTGGCGCGGACCCGCCCGCCGATGTTCATTCCCGCCGCGCGCACGTCGTGGCCGCGGGTGGTGGTCGAGGCGGTGATGGTGTCGTTGCGGCGGTTGGTGTCACCCGCCAGCGTGTGCCAGAAGGTCAGGTCGTAGGTCTGGGAGCCCGGACCCACGTTCCAGTTCGCAAAGGTCGCCGTGTCGGTGCCGGCCGAGTCCAGGCTGATGGTCACGTTCTGCTGGTACACCTGCGTGCCCAGCGACTCGACCTTGCAGTACACCGTCACCGAAGGCTCAGGATAGGTCCCGCGGTTCTTGACCACGACCACGGGAGCAAGCGGGACGAGCGGGTCGATCTTGTCGGCCGGCGCAAGCACCGGCCCGACCACCACGTCGTGCCGCGGACCCGGCAGGGGCGTGTTCTCGATGCACAGCATCGCGTCGATCCGGCCCGTGCCGTAGGTGTTGTTCTTGGGCTGGGCACCCAGCGGCTGGACCGAGTTCTGCATTATCTCGTCGACCTCTTCGGGCAGGAGCCCGGGGTTCTTTTCCAGCATCAGCGCCGCGACGCCCGCCGCGCACGGCGTGGCCATCGAGGTGCCCGACATCTGGGTGTAGCCGCCGCCCAGCCTTGTTGAGGTCACGTTGACGCCGGGAGCGCTGAAGGAGGGCTTGAGCAGCCCGGGCGGGTAGTGGTAGTCGTTGTAGGGCGCTATCGTGTCCCAGGTCACCGGGCCCCAGGAGGAGAAGCTCGCGATGTTGTCTGCGTTGTCGGTCGCGCCGATGGAGATGGACCCGGACAGCCCGCCGGTCGTATCCGAGGGGTGTTTCCACGGGTCCGGCGCGTGGCCCGGGCAGCGCAGGTTCATCGGCGGCGAACTGGACCCTTCGTTGCCCGCCGCGATGAAGTAGGGCAGCCCGGCCGCCGCCACGTTGGTCACCGCCGCACGCCATACCGCCTCGCGCGGGTGCCAGGACCGGATGATCCACCCGAGGCTCATCGTCAGAAGATGCGCGTGGTTGGCCGGCGACAGCGGCGGCGCAACGCAGAACTGCATCGAGTTCAAAACCGTGTTCTCGGCAATGGTGTCGGGATACGGCTGGGAGATGCTGGTCTTGGTCCGGCAGGTCATTATCTGGGCGCTGGGCGCCATCCCGGTCGTGTCACCGCCCGTGCCGTCACCGGCCACCGTGCCGCAGGTGTGCGTGCCGTGGCCTTGCGCGTCCATCGGGTTGTTGTTGTTCTGCTCGAAGTTCCAGCCGTGGTTGGGGTAGTTAGCGTCGGTCCACATGTGGTCGGCAAGGTCCGGGTGCGTGTAGTCGCAGCCCGTATCGATGTTGCCGACTACCACGCCCTCACCGGTGTAGCCGTGCACGTACCAGACCGAGTCGGCCTTGACCTTGCGCACGTTCCACTGCACCGAGAAACTGCCGTCCAGCACGTCGCCGGGGGCTCCCGTACCGGTTGCGTATGGCGCGACACCCAGCGCGTCGGGGGTCGGGACCTTGTCCCACTGGACAAACCAGACGTCCGACCGGTCGGCCACCGAGCGGATAACCGCAGGCGTCGCCTCGCAGTACACCGCGTTGACGATCCACAGCGGCGTCACGCC
>JAWOHG010000323.1:0-4025 GCA_046485245.1 bacterium | reverse complement strand
ATCGGCATTGACATCGCCCGTCGCCACCGCCGGGCCCTGACCGTTCATCCGCCGGGGCAGCAGGCGCTGGCGTGAGAATTCATCAAACGGTCGAATCTGCGCGGTATGCCGGATCCCCCCGCTGTTCTTGGCAACCACGTACCAGTAGTAGGTCCGGCTATTGGTGCCGGAGTAGGGGGTGGATGTCGAGGTAGTGTTCCGCAGGAGCGGTGGCGGGTTGCTCGTGCCGAAGTAGACGTCGTAGCTGGTGGCATTCGAGGACGCTTGCCATGTGAGATTCCCTGAGGTCGGCTGATTCGTGGCGCCGTTGGCGGGCAAAGAAAGGTTGAACGGCCCGGGAGCGGGCGGGATCGGGACTGCACCATATATGTAGACCCGGATGAAGCCAACGCCCAACGTGTCTGTGCTGCTTGAGGTCCGTTGCACCCTCGCCGAGTTGTTTGCTGAGTTCCACTGGAGTCTGTCGCCTGCTCGAGTGATCGACCTAAGCTCCCAGGTGGTCCCAACGTTGGAGAAACCGCTACCGGAGCCATTGATGAATATCTGCGGGCCGGCGTTCCCCCCCCTTGCGCACACAGCCGCCCACACCTCCACACTGCCGCCGCTCCCGTACCCCGTCAGGTCGATATCGATGTATTCCACAGATGACGTGTTATTGGGTATCCGCCATGCGTACTGGTTGCCGTTCCAAGAGAGACGTCCTACACCACATTGCCCGTTATGTCTGATCCAACCGTTTCCGTTGGGGTTCGTGCCGCTGATATCAATCACGCCAGTCTCGGAGTTGACACTGACTTGCTGCCACCAATCATCGAACGAGCCTGCCACGGTCGATTGCCCCTGCGGGTGCGCTGCCGGCGGCACCAGGTCATACCTGAGCGTCACCTTCCCGTTGCCATCTTCAGCCACAACAACCGGCTGTACGGCGACCCCGCCGGCAGCCCCGGCCACGACGAGTATGATGGCCATCATGCTAGTGAGCATGTATCCTCCTCGATCCTCACGCATCCGCGCACCTCGGACGCGCACTATTCGAACCCGGCCGGTGCCGCCGTGTCGGAGTAACCTCACCCCGACTCATCCGGTACTGACTGCACAGGGCGTGCCATCATTGCGACGGTTGCGGTGGCGCCGGCGGGTTCGCGCCGCGAGACCCGTCTCTGTCGCTCCAGGCGCGGCGCGCGCGCGTACTGGTTTCCTGAGAGCGCAGGTGAGCCCTGCCGCGGTGCGGTCAGGGCAGGGCGTCAGCAGGGCGCGCCGTCACTGGTGCGGGACACCGCTGTAACGGAATCGTTACGGCTGTGCCGGCTGGCCGGCTTCATATGTGTAGTGCCAGTGGCCGCAGTTCGTCGCATAGCCGAACGCAGGCGGCCAACCGTCGCACTACCTGCTTGTACTGACGTCATCATACCAGACGCTGCCGGCCTGCGCCGTAAGAGCGATGTACGCCAGGTCGCCTTCGTACGACGCGGGCGCGAAGTCCTCTTGCCCCGCCTGGACATCGTTAATCCAATAGGTGAGGCGCACTTGGTCAGCGACCGGATACTCATACTTTACCGTCACCTTGTACCAAGTCAGCGTCTGGTAGGTTCCCAAGTCCTGCCCGCCCGGTCCGTACACATGACCATCCTTGTGGAAGCTAATGAGCGACCTTGCTCCACTCGACCAGTGCGGCTCGACGTGCAGATCCAGCGATGCCCGGTTCTGATGTCCTCCGGAAGGTATCGGCTCGGCGCCTGTGCGGAGGTAGCACTCGACCGTCCAAGACGAGGTTGCGCCGAGCGCACGGTGCGCGAGCGCCCCCCAGTACGAACCGACCACTCCATACAGCCTGAGGGACTGGGTACCGGAACGGGCAATCGCGTTGTCTATGTAGCCCTCGGAGTTGCCGCTGTTCGTCCAGTTTGTCGTGGGCCACTCCCCTGCGAGGTAGCCTTCGAACCCATCACTCCAGACAGTTGTTCCGCCGACGAAGGTGGTCTCGGCCAGCGCCTTTCTGAAGTCAGCAAAGGTCCAAACGAATTCGGCGAGCTTCTTGCTGAAGACCTCCACCTTGAATCCAAGACCCGCGGCCAGGCCGACTCCCAGTTCCAGGCTCGGTGGCGGTGCGCTCATTTCTGCGTATAGATATGGCTTGGCGAAGAGCGTCGGGCCGGCGACTCCGTACACCTTGGTATCCAAGCTGCCCTTGAGGAAGCCTTGAGCTTCGACACTGGCGGTCACCGGGGTGAAGCCGAGCGTCGCGCTACCGGTGAGTATCTTCTCGTAGACCGCCTGCCACGCGCGGTCCTTGTAGTGTGCACCAGCAGAGGTCGTAGTTGTCACAAGGGTATTGCTCAGGATTTCAGCCGTGACACTCACCGATGCATCAGCGCCAAGGCCAGCATAGATGCCCATTTCGAAGAAGAAGACGATGGGCACGGGACCGGCCATCACCACTGCCTTGCCGAGGTGAACAGTATGCAGCTTCCTTTCGATTTCCTTGCTCAAGAGCGAACCGGAGACGGTGACCCTTACCCCTCTGAACCGGGTCTCCTCTTCCAGTTGGCCTATCAGCCAGAACTCCTTTACTTCAGAGGCGGCAATCCGGACACCCAGGTCCACGTCAACGTTCTTCGACAGAATCACCGTATCGCATGAGAACGATACTGCCAGTCGGCCGGAGTTGTCGGTCAGTTCGATGCGCATATTCGGAATCCTTACCTCGAACCTCCCGCCGGCCAATGGCACGACCTGTGCCCCGTCGGCCTCCACCAGCATATGGGAGCCGCCACCGTCAGTGCCGACGAACGTCGTCTCACTGCGGACAGCGTCCAGCCGTACCGAGTCGGCCACCAGCCCGAAAGTGGTGTCCACAGAGCACTTCTCCAAGGCGTCAGTGAGCTCGGCCTGCTCGGTCGAGATGAACAAGGTATCGCCTCGTGTGGTTGTGGACCTGACCTTCCTCAGATACCCGGTTTCGCTCTGGCCGACAAGTATGTCGCCGGCGGAGTAGGCGGGCTTGGTCGCGCCTTCCCTGCAGACCAGCGTGAGGGCGTTCCCGCCGACCAGCACTCTGGTGACATCCGCATTGTTCTCAGGCAGCCTCGTCCGGTCGCCCAGGATGGCGTCGTCACCCTGAATGGTTCTTGAACAGGTAATGCCTCCCGCGAGCGCGAGAATTGCCGCACCGAGAATGAATCCAGCATAGGCTCTGCGCATCTCTTCTCCTTGAGGTCACTCCGCATCCGCGCACCTCGGACGCGCACTATTCGAACCCGGCCGGTGCCGCCGTGTCGGAGTAACCTCACCCCGACTCATCCGGTACTGACTGCACAGGGCGTGCCATCATTGCGACGGTTGCGATGGCGCCGGCGGGTTCGCGCCGCGAGACCCGTCTCTGTCGCTCCAGGCGCGGCGCCCGCGCGTGCAGGTCTCGTGAGAGCGTCGGTGAGGCTTGCCGCGGTGCGGTCAGGGCAGGGCGTCAGCAGGGCGCGCCGTCACTGGTGCGAGACACCGCTGTAACGGAATCGTTACGGCTGTGCCGGCTGGCCGGCTTCGGCCCGGGCGATGCCGAGCTCGGTCAGCTTGCGGTGAAGTGAGGGCCGTTCGAGGCCGAGCAGGCGGGATGCGGCCGCGATATTCCAGCCGGTGCGTTCCAGCGCCTTCCGGATGTGCTCGCGCTCAAACTCGGCCCGGGCAGTGCGTAGGTCGTCGGGCAGTTCGCTGTTGTCACCGGTGAAGCTGTCGGGATGGAGGAACGGCCGGATGTTGTCCGCGGTCAGTACCGGTTCGTCCACCATCACCGCGATGCGGTGGATGGCGTTCTCCAGCTCGCGGACATTGCCCGGCCAGGGCTGGGAGGCCAGCAGGTGACCCGCGCCTTCGGAGAGCGACCTGCGTGCCAGCCCTTCCTGTTCGTTCAGCCTGTTGAGGAAGTGCTCCGCGAGCAGGGGAATGTCCTCTCTGCGCTCGCGCAAGGGCGGCACGATGATGGAGACGACATTCAGCCGGTAGTAGAGGTCCTCGCGGAACCGCTTCGCCGC
>JAWOHG010000321.1:0-7833 GCA_046485245.1 bacterium | reverse complement strand
GTTCGGCACGCGCGACGCGCGGCTGCGGGCCGCGCTTGGCCGCGTCGGCCGCCGGGTCGACGAGCGGTTCGCCCTCGGCCGCGGCACCGTGTCGGTCGTCTTCGTCGACGACCACGGCATCCGCGCACTCAACCACGACTGGCTCGGCCGCGACCGGCCGACCGACGTGCTCTCGTTCCAGCTCGACGCGGCCGGGCTGTTCCCACAGGGGCGAAGCCAACCGGGCCGCGTCCCGCTCCTGGGCGAAATCTACGTCTCGCGCGAGCGCGCCCGCGAGCAGGCCCGCGAACAGGGCGTGACCGTGCGCGCCGAGCTGTGCCGCCTCGTGCTCCACGGACTCCTGCACCTCGCCGGCCTCACCCACGCGCAGATGCGGCCCTACGAACGGGAATGGAACAGATGATGCGCCGCTATCTTCGATCGTCGATTGTCGATTGTCGATTGCACGGGCAGGTTCGGCTGCCTGCGTCGGACATTCGAGGTTCCCACTGATGCTACTGCCTGTTCTCACCCTCCTCGTCCTGCTCGCGCTCTCCGCCTTCTTCTCCGGCACCGAGACCGCCTTCTTCTCGCTCACCCCGGGCCAGCGCGAGGAACTCAAGATTGCCCGGCCCGCCGCCAGCCGCCGCGTCGAGCGCCTGCTCGCCGAGCCGCCGCGCCTGCTCGGCACCATCCTGCTCGGCAACCTCATCGTCAACTCCACCGCCTCGGCGGTGTTCACCCTGCTCGCGCTCTCGCTCGCCCGCCGGGCCGGCGCGAGCGAAACGCTCTACGTCGGCGTCGGCGGCCTGATCATCACCGGCGTCATCATCGTCTTCTCCGAGGTCATCCCCAAGCTCGTCGCGGCGCGCGGCCCGGCCGCGTTCGCGGCGCTCGCTGCCCTGCCGGTAACCGCCGCGCGCTGGCTCTTCTCGCCGCTGGTCTGGCTGCTGACGAAAGTCAGCTCCGTCTTCACCCCGCGCTCGGGCGAGCCCGACGCGCTCTCCGACGACGAACTCCACACGATGGTCGAGGTCGGCAAGCAGCGCGGCGTCATCCTCGGCCACGAAGAGGACATCCTCGCCAGCCTCATCGGGCTCGAGAAGCGCACCGTCGCCGAGGTGATGACCCCGCGCATCGACATCATCGCCCTGCCCGACGACACCACGGTACGCGCGGCCATCGAGCGGTTCCGCGACGCCGGCCTGTCGCGCCTGCCGGTGTACCGCGGTACGGTCGACAACATCGTCGGCACCGCCTACGCCAAAGAAATCCTCGCCGCGCCCGACCCCGACGCCCCGGTTTGCGGCCTGTGCCGGCCCGCCTTCTTCGTGCCCGAGGTCAAGCGCCTGCTCGAACTCCTCGACGAACTGCGCCGCAAGGGCTCGCACATCGCCATCGTCGTCGACGAGTTCGGCCAGACCGCCGGCCTGGTCACGCTCGAGGATTTGCTCGAAGCTGTCTTCGGCGAAATCACCGACGAGTACGACATCGCCGAGGAACTGCCCTACACCCGGCTCGACGACAACTCCTGGCTCGTCGACGGCGAAATCGACCTCGCCGCCCTGAACCGGCTCCTGCGCAACGCCTTCCGCGGCACCGGCCACGAGCGCCTCGCCGCCTTCATCCACGACCGGCTCGGCCGCCTGCCCCGGCCCGGCGACCGGCTCACCTACCGCAACATCGAAATCGAGGTCCGCGAGACCGCCGGCAACAAACTGGAAAAGGTGCTCCTGCACCGCCAGTCCCGCGCCTAGATGGAACTGCTCCTCGGTCCCCTGCTCTTTTTGCTCTCGGCCTGCTTCTCGGCCACCGAGACCGCGGTCTACCGCGCCAACTGGATTCGGCTCACCGAGTGGGCCGGCCGGCGGGTCCCCGGCGCCGGCACCGCACTGCGGCTCCTCGACCGCCAGGAGTCGACCGTCGTCGCCATCCTCATCGGCAACAACCTCGTCAACGTCTTCGCCTCTGTCATCTTCTCCAGCTACTTCGCCCGCACGTTCGGCCCGGCCTGGGCCTCGGCCGCGGTCGCCCTCGTCGTGGTCGTCACGATGGTCGTCGGCGAGTACGTGCCCAAGTCGGTCGGCCAGGCCTGGCCCACGCGCACGCTGCGTCTCGCCGCGCCGCCGCTGGCCGTGTTCCGCTGGGCGGTCTGGCCGCTCGTGACGCTGCTGCTCGGGCTCACCCGGCTCTGGCACCCGGTCCACCACGGCCGGCGCTTCGCGCTCACCCGCCAGGACTTCATCGCCGCGATGACCCGGCGCGAGGGCGGCGCCCGCCGGCGCGGCGCGGCCCCGGGCGTCGGCCGGATGGTCACCCGGCTCTTCCGCTTCTCCTCGATGAAGGTCGCCGAACTCGCGATACCCATCGAGATGGTCAAATCGGTCAGCGCCGACGCCGGGCTCGACGACGTGCTCGCCGTCATCCGCGAGCACGGCTTCTCGCGCATCCCGGTCTGGCGCGAACAGCCCGCCAACATCGTCGGCGTCATCGTCTCCAAGGATCTCCTCGCCGCGCCGGTCCGCCGCGTCCGCCGCATCTCGCGGGTCAAGAGCTCGGCCCGGGCGATGGACGCCCTGCGGTCGATGCAGGCGCGGGGCGAGCACCTCGCCGTGGTCGAGGACGAATCCGGCGCGGTCGACGGCATCGTCTCGCTCGAAGACCTCGTCGAAGAACTCGTCGGCGAAATCCGCTCCGAAGGCTGAGGCGGCCGCGCGCTTGACGACTGTCGATTCCCGCTTACCGGAATCCTCCCCGCGGTCCCCGCTTTTGACATTTGACTTTTGGCCTTTGGCTTTTGACTTGTCCCGTCGGTAGTATGCGCCGCATCATCCGCGCCGAAGCCGTCATCCTGCGCTGCCGCGACTGGCGCGAATCCTCGCGCACCGTCACCCTCTTCACGCCCGACACCGGGCTGGTCGCGGTCATCGCGCGCGGCTCGCGCCGGCCCAGAAGCCGCACCGCCGCCGCGCTCAACCTCTTCGCCCACAGCCGCGTCATCTACTACCGCCACGAGGCCCGCGCGCTCTACAACCTGTCCGACGCCGAGCTCATCAACGCCCACTCGGCCATCGCGCAGCTGCCCGAGCGCTACTTCTGCGCCGGCCGCATGGCCGACTTCGTCCTCCACGCACTCCATCCCCACGACGCCAACGAGAAGCTCTACGGCCTGCTCCTGGCCAACCTCGCGGTGCTCGAGCACGCCGAGTCCGCCTTCCCCGAACTCCTCGCCGCCTTCCTGCTCAAGGCCGCGAGCTTCCTCGGGTTCCGGCCCGAACTGCGCCGCTGCGTCGCCTGCCGCAAGCCGGTCACCGGCTCATCGGCCTGGTTCGACCCCCTGCGCGGCGGCGCGGTCTGCCGCGGTTGCGCGACCGGCCCGTCGCTGCGCCCGCTCACCCAGGGGGAACTCGCCGACCTCGACCGGCTCCTGCGCACGCCCACGGTCGACGTCGCCGGGCTCGGCGTCCAGTCCGACGCGCTCGCGCCCGTCCTCGAGTTCCTCGGCGCCCACTTCGAGAGGATGCCGGTCCACAACCTCGCCTGGCCCGCGCAAACCTGACCGCGCCCGGGCAGGGCGCGGCAACTGACCCGCGAACCGCGAACTCAATCCGCGTCTGGCCGCGCGTCTGGCTTCCGAGCTGGTTCGACGTTTGAACCGGCAACTCTGCCGGCGCGTCAGCAACAGCCTCGCCGTGCCGTCCGACCAGCCGCTCGGCAGGCGATTCGACCTGCGCCTGTGCTGGCTAATCGACTGACTGCTGGTCGCTTAGCTCAGAACGCCCCTCGCCATCGCGCTTCTCGTGCGGTTCGCGCCGCATCTCGCCCAAAGCCTGGCCGCTGCGCTGAACCAGCCAGCCAATGGGGTAGTGACCCCCTCCACAACCTGTGGTATGCCCTTTCGCCCCGCACCGCTATATGTAGTGTCCGGCTTCGGCCCGCCTCCTCATTCCGAGGCCGATCACCGGCCGAGGAGTCGCCACGGCAAGCTCGAATCCGGGCTGCAGTCGCCCGTGCGACATCGAGGCGTGCGGCCCTTGGTCCGCCCGCGGCCCATTGACTTGCCGCCGCGGACCGCCTAAGCTGTCCCGGCAGGGGTCTTGTCCCCTGCCGATGCACAAACAGGAATCAAGTCTCGGCCCATCCGGGGCGAAAGGGGTTCTAGAATATGAGGCGCACTGCTGTCTCTGTCTGTGCCCTCCTCGCGCTCGCCAGCCTGTCCCGCGCCGACTGGGTGAGCATCGGTCCCAACGGCGGCCCGATATACTCGGGCGCGGTCACGGCCGGCACGCCGCCTGCCGTCTACATCGGCTCGACCAACAGCAACTACCCGTTGCTCAAATCAACGGACAACGGCGTGACCTGGGCCCAGGCCGGCGCGGCGCTGGCCAACCGGCCCGAGCAGCTCGCGGCACACCCGACCGACCCGAACCGGCTCTACGCCGTCATCAGCTCCATCTTCTACCGCACGACCAACGGCGGCACGAACTGGCTGCAGTCGTCGCTCGGGTCCAACACCTACGGCAACGACATCACCATCAACCCGCAGAACCCTCAGGTCATCTACGTGCCCGGCTACCGGTACAACGGCACGGCCTGGAAAGTCAACCTGGCCAAGAGCACCGACGGCGGCGCGACCTGGACCTGGACCCAGGTCGACACCATCACCTGCACGAACGTCTACTCGGCCATCGTCGACCCGGTCGACACCAACGTCCTGTACCTCGGCGCCTACTACAACAACGCGACGCTCGTCTTCAAGTCGACCGACTGCGGCGTCACCTGGGCCCGCACCGGCTTCTCGGCCAACGCCTACTACGTGTATTCCTTCTACATCGACCCGGCGAGCCACAACACCGTGCTCGCCGGCACGCTCTACGGCGTGTACCGCTCGACCGACGCCGGCGCGACCTGGACCCAGCGCAGCACCAACAACTACAACTATCGCATCGTTCGCGACCCGGGCAACCCCAGCATCCTGTACTCCGCCTGCTACAGCTACGTCTACCGCTCGACCGACGGCGGGCTGACCTGGGCCATCTCCAGCAGCGGTATCCAGGGCACCAGCATCCGCGTCGTGCTCACCGTGCCCGGTTCGAACGGCCTCGCGCTGGCCGGCTCGACCGGTGGGATGTTCCGGTCGACCGGCTACGGCGCGACCTGGACCGAGGCCAACTCCGGCATCACGATGGGCCAGATAACGGCACTGGCCCACGTGCCCGGCTCGGCCGGCGCGACCCGCATCGAGTTCCTGGACTACGACAACTTCCGCACCACCGACAACGGCACCACCTGGTCGGCCGCGCCGACCCCGCTGTCCTGCGGCAACGTCTGCGCCATCGCGTTCGCCCGGCTGTCCCCGCAACGCGTCTGGATGCTCGAAGGCTCGGGCTGAGGCAACGCCGAGCTCTTCAGGAGCACAGACGGCGGGACCGTCTGGACAACTTACACCGGCTGGCTGAACGACGGCGGCAGCGTCGCGGTTTCCCGTTCCAACCCCGATTACGTCGCCTGCGTCGGCAACGTCTACAACGCGGCCTACTACTTCGGCATCGGCATCACCACCGACAATGGCGCGACCTGGCAGCAGGACACGCTGTCGATGGGCACACGCGCCTGGGCCGTCGCCTTCGACCCGGCCAACGCCAACCGCATCTACGTGGGCGGCGACTCGGCCTACTCGTACGCGGCGCTGGCCATCTCGACCGACTGCGGCGCGACCTGGGCCCAGAGCCGCTCCGGGCTCTCCGGCGCGGTCAACGCGCTGGCGGTCAACCCGGACAACGGCCAGTTCGTCTACGCCGGCACCGCGAGCGGCCTGTTCCGCTCGACCAACGCCGGCGCGACCTGGGCCGCGACCGCCCTGACCCGCAACACCCGGGCCATCGCCATCGATGAGTCCAACTCGAGCGTCGTCTACGCCGGCACGTACGGCTACGGCGTGCAGCGCTCGACCGACGGCGGCCTGACCTGGACCGACTTCTCGGTCGGCTTGGCCAACAACAAGGTGCTTTCGCTCGCCATCCGGGAAGGCGGCACCACGATGATGGCCGGCACCGAAGGCGGCTCGGTGTTCCGTATCGACATCGTCCCCGCGGCCGCCAACGTCGGCGCCACGCACCTGCTCGCCCCGGCCGGCACGCTCATCCAGGGCGCGGTCGTGACGCCGGCCTGCTCGGTTTACAACTACGGCTCGGCCGCGCAGGACTACCGCGTGCGGATGCGCATCGGCACGGGCTACAACGACACCGCCCTCGTCACCGGCCACGCGCCGGGCACGCGGCGGTACGTCACGTTCCCGGGCTGGACCGCTGCCGAGCTCGGCAGCCTCGCCGTCACCTGCTCGACCGAACTCGCGGGTGACGCCCAGCCGGCCAACGACCGGCGCACCGGCGCGGTGATGGTCAGCAACGTCGACGTCGGCTGCACCCGGCTGCTGGCGCCAGCCGGAATGGTCCACGTCGGGAGTGCCGTGACCCCGGCCTGCTCGGTGTACAACTACGGCAACCAGCCCATTACCTACCAGGTCCGGATGCGCATCGGGACCGGTTACGACCGCAACGTCACGGTCACGGACCACGCACCCGGCGTGGGACTGCGCGTCGCGTTCTCCAACTGGACCGCGACCCCGGTCGGCAACTACGCCGTGACCTGCTCGACGATGGCCGCAGGCGACCTCAACGTTGCCAACGACCGGCAGAACGGCGCGGTCGAGGTGACTGCCGGCGACGTCGGCGTGTCGGAGATCATCGAGCCGGCTGGCGTCGTCGCGCCGGGCGCGCTCGTCACGCCGCGCATCCGGGTCAGAAACTTCTCCGTCGAGGACGCGGTCTGCGGCGCCCGCTTCACCATCCGTGACGCCGGCAGCTCAGTGGTGTACAGCATGGCCATCGGCAACATCGCGGTTGCCGGCGGCGGGACGATTGAAGCTGAGTTTCCCGGCTGGACCGCAAACCCGGCCGGCAACTACACGACCGAGACGTGGACGTTCATGACCGGCGACCACGACCCGTCCAACGACACCGCCACGGGCAGGTTCAGCGTCGGCGGCGCCGCGGGCGGCGGCTGGGTCGAGGTGACGCAGGTACCGCTCGCCCCGTCGGGCAAGATGGTCAAAGACGGCGGCTGGATTACCTGGGACGCCCTGACCGGCAAGTACTACGTCTCCAAGGGCTACAAGGCGAGCGACTTCTACTCGTTCGAGCCGGTGACCCGGGCCTGGACCGAGCTTGCCGCCTGGCCCCTGGGCGTCGAGGCCAAGCCGCCCTACAAAGGCGCGGTCGGCGTGTCTGACGGCAACGGCACCATCTACGCCGTCAAGGGCAACAACAAGCGTGGGTTCTGGAAGTTCACCGCCGACGACTCGCTCGGCACCTGGACCCAGCTTGAGGACGTGCCGCTGGGCCTGTCCAACAAGAACATCAAGGGCGGCACCGACCTAGCCTACGTCGCGTCCGATTCGGGCGGCTTTGTCTACCTGCTCAAGGGCTACAAGGCCGAGTTCTACCGCTACAGCGTGGCGGGCGGCACCTGGCAGACCCTGGCCGACGCGCCGACCGGCGTAAAGGACAAGTACGACAAGGGCTCTTGGCTGGTTCACGACCCGGCCGGCAACCGGCTCTTCGCCCACAAGGCCAAGTACCACGAGTTGTACGCGTTCGACCTCGCGACCAGCACGTGGGGCCCGCTGATGCCCGGTATCCCGCTGGCCAACCAGCAGACCGGCAAGAACAAGAAAGCCAAGGATGGGTCGGACGCGGTGCTCCTCGACGGCGTGATCTGGGCGCTGAAGGGCGGCAACACGCAGGACTTCTACGCCTACGACATCGCCACGAGCACCTGGGCCGAGAAAGAGAC
>JAWOHG010000244.1:0-4087 GCA_046485245.1 bacterium | reverse complement strand
CCGCCGCGCTGCAGATGATCCCGGGCATCGAGCCCGAGCACTGCCGCACGGTGGAGATCATGGCCGACGCCGCGCACCTCGTGCTGACGGCGGATGCGGCGACGACGAGCGGAAACTTCTTCATCGACGACGAGGTGCTGCGGGAAGCCGGCGTGACCGACCTCGACCGGTACTCGGTGGTGCCGGGCAGCTGGACACTCATGCCGGACCTGTTCCTCTAGCCATCATCCGTGCGTTCGTCTCGTCAGGCGCGTATAAGTTTTTGAATTATGTAAAAGATTTCGCGTCTTGTCCGCGCGCGGCCTATTGTGTTGCCAGCCCAGAGGCAGTATTTTCCGAAGGGCGGATTCGTTGAGGGAGACGAGCCGCTGTTGGGGGTAGAGCCCAGGACACCGTTTGCAGGAAGACGACTAATCGCAACCGCTGGGCCTGTTCGGGCACCGAGTACCGTTTCCTGAGTTTTGACCAGATCGTGTGGCCGTTCGACGGGTCCGCATCAGGCGGCCGTTGATGGCGCGGGCCAACGTGCAGGCCCCCTTTCCTGTGCGCAGTTTGTATGGTGACCGGCGGCGGCCTGCTGCTGGAGAAGGTTCAAAGCGGCCTGGCGCGCGGCGAACAGACAAGAACGACAATGACCTCCGGGAGAAGACATGAACACGAAGCCTTTGCTGGCATTTCTGGCGAGCGCCGCAATCACGGTGATCGCGGCGATGCCGCTGCACGTCACGGCCGTCGCGGCCGCGCAACCCGAGTTTGCGGCCGATGCGGCTGCCAAGAACCGGTTCACCAACAACGCCTACATCGTGCAACTTGCGGAGCCGCCCGTGTCGGCCTACACCGGCGGCATCAAGGGCCTCAAGGCGACCAAGCCGCGGCGTGGACAGAAGATCGATCCGAACAGCCCGGCGGTCATCAACTACATGAGTTTCCTCGCGTCGCGCCAGGAGACGGTCCTCAATGCCGTTGGCGGCGGCCGCAAGCTGCACAGTTACGGCTACGTCTTCAATGGCTTCGCCGCGGATCTGACGCCTGAGCAGGTAGCGAAGCTGGCCTCGATGCCCGGCGTGCTCGCGGTGACCAAGGACGAGTTCCGGTCGCTCGATACCGCCACGACGCCGGACTTCCTCGGGCTCACCGGCCGTACGGGCGTCTGGGCCGGGAATGGTGACGGTGGAACGACCGGCGAGGACGTGATCATCGGCATTATCGACAGCGGCGTCTGGCCGGAGCACCCGAGCTTCTCCGATCGCACGGGTTCGAATGGCAACGCCTCCAAGGACGGCAAGCTGGCCTACCAGCAGATCCCGGGCTGGAACGGCAGGTGCGTACCCGGCGAGGACTTCGCTGCATCGAACTGTAACCAGAAGCTGATCGGCGCACGCTTCTACAACGAGGGCTTCGGCGGCAACGCCGGCATCGACGCGAGCCTGCCGTTCGAGTTCAACTCGCCGCGCGACCACAACGGCCACGGCACACACACGGCGACCACCGCCGGCGGTAACGCCGGCGTGGCCACGACCGGCTCAGCTGAAGTGCTCGGCACGATCAGCGGTATCGCACCGCGCGCCCGCATCGCTTCCTACAAGGCCTGCTGGTCGGTGCCCGGCACCGCCGGCTCCTGCGCCGGCGTCGACCTGGTGGCGGCGATCGACCAGGCGGTGGCTGACGGCGTGGACGTCATCAACTACTCGATCAGCGGCACGCGTACCAATTTCCGCGACCCGGTCGAAATCGCCTTCCTGTTCGCGGCGGATACGGGCATCTTCGTTGCCGCCTCGGCCGGCAACAGTGGTCCTGCGAGCAGCACCGTCGCCCACCCGGGCCCGTGGCTGACCACCGTGGCGGCCGGTACGCATGACCGCGACGGTGTCGGCTCGACCACGCTCGGCAATGGGAGCACTTACAGCGGTGCGTCGCTGGCCACCCTGGGCGCCGTCAGTGGTGATCTGATCGACGCGACGGACGCCGCGCTGCCCGGGATCGACTCCTACTTCGCCCGCCTGTGCTATTCGACAGCAGACACCGGCGGTGTGCCGGTCCTCGACCCGGCGAAGATCGGCGGCAAGGTCGTGGTCTGCGACCGCGGCGACACGGCGCGCGTGAACAAGAGCCTGGCGGTCAAGGAAGCGGGCGGCGTCGGCATGATCCTCCTGAACACCAGCGTCGCGTCGCTGAACGCAGACCTGCATGCGGTGCCGTCGGTGCACGTGCAGTTCGACGCCGCGACCTACGCGGCCATTCACGATTACGCCAAGACGGCTGGGGCGACGGCCACCATCAACCAGGCTTCGATCACCAACACCGCGCCCGCACCGGTCACGGCGAGCTTCTCCTCGCGCGGCCCGCTGCAGGCCGGAGCCGGAGACCTGCTCAAGCCGGACCTGATCGCGCCCGGGGTAGACATCCTGGCGGGTGTGGCGCCGCCCAACAACGGTGGCAACCTGTTCGACCTGTACAGCGGCACCTCGATGTCCAGCCCGCACGTGGCCGGCCTCGCGGCGCTGTTCAAGCAGAAGTACCCGTCCTGGTCGCCAATGGCCATCAAGTCGGCGCTCATGACCACGGGGTACGACGTGCTCGACGGCGGCACGCCCGCCCCGAACACCAACCCGGTGCTCATTTTCCGCCAGGGCGCAGGCCACGTGGATCCGCCCGCGGCCATGAACCCGGGCCTGGTGTTCGACTCGGGCTTCAGTGATTGGTTGAGCTTCATTTGCAGTGTGCAACCGGGCGGCGGCTGCACCGGTGTGACGCCGATGGATCCGAGTGACCTTAACATGGCGTCCATCGCCATCGGTGCCATGGCTGGCGTGCAGACGGTCACTCGGCGCGTCACGAATGTTACTGGCGCGGCGACCACCTTCTCGGCGAGCGTTTCTGGCATGGTCGGGTTCGCTGTCACGGTCAGCCCGGCATCGCTGGACCTGGCGCCCGGCGAAACGGAGGAGTTCACGGTCACGTTCCTGCGCACGGCCGCTACCTTGAACAGCTACACGGGTGGCCAGCTGCGCTGGACGGACGGCACTCGGACGGTGCGCATCCCCATGGTCGTGCGCCCGGTGGCGCTCGCCGCGCCGGCAGAGGCGAGCGGCTCGTACGACGTCACGTTCGGCTTCGACGGCCCGTTCAGCGCGATGCCGCGCGGGCTGGTGCCGGCTGCGGTTACGGCCGGGATCGTCGACCAGGACCCGGACCAGACCTTCGATCCGAACGATCCGACCGGCACAGTGGCGGTGCTGGTGGACATCCCTGCCGGTACTACCTATGCCCGGTTCGCACTGTTCGACGGGGACGTGGCGCCCGGTAGCGACATCGACCTGTTTGTGTTTGGCCCGGGTGGCGGATTTGTCGGACAGAGCGCCGCCGGCGGCTCCGACGAGGTCGTCAACCTGAGCAACCCGGCCGCGGGCACGTACACGGTCTTTGTGCACGGGTGGGGCCTGCCGGAGGGCAGCTCGCCATTCAGGTTGCACGCGTGGGCCCTCGGTTCGGAGGATGCTGGCAACATGACCGTCACTGCGCCCGATACGGCCGTGACCGGCACCGCCGGCACCATCCAGCTGGACTTCACCGGCCTCGACGCCGGCACGAAGTATCTCGGTTCCGTGGCCTACGGCGGCGCTGCGGGCCTGCCCGCGCCGACCATCATTCGCGTCGATACGCCGTAATCGACCAGGTCGCTTGGCGGCCAACCTGGCGCCCCGGGGAAGCAATTCCCCGGGGCGTTTTCATTGGCGCCTGCGCAGCCGCCCGTCCCCGTCCCGGGGCCGGCGGCGGCCGCCCATCGCGGACGTTATACTGCAGCGCACACAAGCGGCCGCCGGAGCAGTGTCACGATGCACATCAAGCCTTTCGATCCGCCGACCCGGACCCTGATGGGTCCCGGTCCCTCGGATGTCCATCCGCGCGTGCTCGCGGCCATGGGCCGTCCCACGATCGGGCATCTCGACCCGCAGTTCGTGGCGATGATGGATGACCTGAAGCGCCTGCTGCAGTACGCGTTCCGCACCGCCAACCCGTTGACCATCCCGATCTCCGGCCCCGGCTCGGCGGGGATGGAGGCCGCGTTCGTCAACCTGGTCGAGCC
>JAWOHG010000236.1:0-5644 GCA_046485245.1 bacterium | reverse complement strand
GCTGTTGGCCCGGAGGTCCAGGCCGACAACATCGGCAAGGTGTACGTCGGCGCCAAGGCGTCAGAGGCTGAAGTGAAGGCCCGCTATGACGGGCTGTACTGGTTTGTGTTCCGGGACTTCGGGTTTCGCCACGGGCTGCTGGACTCTTTGATGACTAGCCCCCGCGCCTCGTACCACGCGTTCAGCCACGCTCGCTCCGCCCTCACCGGCAAGCGGTTCAACGGACGAGTAACCAGCGGTGATGCGGGACTGGACACGCAGGCCTACGCCTACGAGTTCGAGGACCCGGCAACGGGGCGCAGGATTTGGGTGGCGTGGCGGAGCGACGGCAGGGAGGCCGAGGTCGCTCTCCCCTGCCGCGTGGACAGCCTGGCGACCACGGAGTTGGCATACGGGCCGAGTACGGAAGTGCGCGCGGCCGCTGCCGGCGCCGACGGCTGGCTCAGGATTCGGGTCGGCGCGCGTCCGGTGTTCGTGAGCGAGCCAGCAACCGCACGGATCAGCCGGCCCGACGTCGTAGTGGACAGCTTGCGCGTCACGACGCCCGCGCCGCGGGCCGGGGAGCGGCTGGACGTCGTCGTGTACCTGCGCAACGTCGGCAACCGGCCCACGCCGGCCGGCTCGCCAGTTGCCGTGGTGTTGTCGATGGACGACGCCGAGGCCGGCCGCGCGACAGTCCGCAGCCGTGTCACCGACGCGACAACCGTCACGGTCTCGGTCCGTCTGCCCGCGAGTGCCGCCGGGTCGCGCCTGCTGTCTGCCGTCGCCAACCCCGACGCCCGGTTCGTCGAACTGGACACCGACAACAACACCGCCTACCTCCGCCTGGCCGTGTTGCCTCAAGGCCGCTAGCCGCCTCTCACAACCGAAGCCGCAGCGCAAGCCGGCAACCGGCCGGAACCGGCATCGGCGACACACTTCTGACAACAGTTCTTACTTGAGTTGACCGAGAAACGGGCTATGGGAGCCGTTCCCCCATTGGGTCGCCAATCGGGCGATTGGGCGAGTTAAGTCACCAGAAATCAAGCCGGTAGCCGATTCGGGTCGGTTTTCGACCAATCGACTGATTGAAGACCGGCTGACAAGACTTATTACTGGACGAGATGTGTAACGCGGGCGATGGTCGAGTGGGCAATAGGCAGGAAAACAAGCGCGAACTACCCTCTGACCCTGGCCCTTTCCCTCAAGGAGCGAGGGCATCGAACCGCCCGTTCTGTCCCTGCCGACTGGCCCCTGGTCCCTGTTCCTTTGGCTTGCAGGGGCTGCAATCTTGACACTGCGGCCGTTTCGCCTATCCTGACAGGCTATGATGATGAGACGTAGACGTCCGCCCATGCGTCGCCGGAAGACGTGTTACTTCTGCGACAACAAGATAAAGTCGATTGACTACCGCGACCCGCACATCCGCGACTTCACGACCGAGAAGGGCAAGATAGTTTCGGGCAAGGTGTCGGGCGTGTGTTCCCGGCACCAGCGCCGCCTCGCCCGCGCCGTGAAGACCGCCCGCGCGCTCGCGCTGCTGCCCTACAACCCGATATGAAGGTCATCCTGCTTTCCGACATCGAGCGGGTCGGCGGCCGCGGCGAGGTGGTCAACGTGAAGCCGGGCTTCGCCCGCAACTACCTGCTCCCCAAGAAGATGGCGCTGGAGGCCACGCCGGCCCAGCTCGCCCAGCTCGACAAGATAAAGGCCCAGCTCGCCTCGAAGCAGGCAAAGGTCACCAAGCGCCTGACCGACTTCGCCGACCGGCTCGGCCTGGTCCAGATCAAGACGACCCTGCGGATGGGCGACACGGGCGCGTTCGGCGCCGTGACCAACGCCGACATCGCCGCACTGCTGGCCAAGGAAGGCCACGCCATCGACAAGCACGCCATCCTCCTTGACGAACCGGTCAAGGCGCCCGGGGTGTACGACATCCCGGTCAAGCTCGGCCACGAGGTCACGGCGACCGTCAAGCTCTGGGTCGCCGAAGCCCCAGCGTGATCGAGGTCCGGGTCGAAGGCGTCCTGCTCGAAAAAGAAACCGAACAGCCTGTCGTGCTCCTGCGGGAGCGCGACGGCAATCGCGTCCTGCCGGTTTTCGTCGGCCCGCACGAGGCCCAGGCCATCGTCTACGTCCTCTCCTCCAAGCCTTTCGCCCGCCCGCTCACCGTCGACCTGATGAACCTGCTCGTCGCCGGCCTGCGCGGCACGGTGCGCCGGGTCATCGTCACCCGGCTCGAAGGCGGCACCTACTTCGCCGAAATCGTGCTCGAATCGCCCGACGGCACGGTCAGCATCGACGCCCGGCCCTCGG
The DNA here is from genome assembly GCA_046485245.1 of bacterium. Lineage (GTDB taxonomy): Bacteria > Hydrothermota > Tepidihabitantia > Tepidihabitantales > Tepidihabitantaceae > CBFGJX01. The sequence continues at coordinate 3,349 of JAWOHG010000236.1, read as the reverse complement.
ACGCCATCGCGCTGGCCCTGCGCGCCGGCGCGCCGATACTCGTCGCCGAGGCGGTGATGGAAGAGGCCGGCTCGGTGGCCCCGCCCGAGGTGCCGAGCAAGGCGAACGAACTGCGCGCCCAGTTGCGCGCGGTGATGCCCGAGGACTTCGGCGACTACGAGATGCAGTGAGATGACCGCCCGGCAGGCCCTCGAACAACTCAAGCGCGGCATCGACCGGCTCGAAACCGAGACCGAGCTGCTGGCCAAGCTCGAATCGTCAGAGAAGTCGGGCCGGCCCCTGCGCGTGAAGCTCGGCATCGACGCGACCGGTCCCCAGATTCACCTCGGGTTCGCGGTGCCCCTGCGCAAGCTGCGCCAGTTCCAGGACCTCGGCCACATCGCGGTGCTCATCGTCGGCGACTTCACCGGGAAAATCGGCGACCCGTCCGGCCGGTCCAAGACCCGGCCCCACCTCTCCGACGAGGAAATCAAGACCAACATGGAACGCTACCGCGAGCAGGTGTTCCAGATTCTCGACCCGGCGCGCTGCGAGTTCCGCTTCAACTCCGAGTGGAGCGACCCCCTGGGCGGCGTCGACATCATCAAGCTCGCGTCGAAGTACACCGTGGCCCGGCTCATCGAGCGCGAGGACTTCAAGAAGCGGCTCGAGGGCGGCGTGCCGGTGCACGTCCACGAACTGCTCTATCCCCTGTTCCAGGGCTTTGACTCGGTTGCGGTGAAGTCCGACATCGAACTGGGCGGCTCAGACCAGTACTGGAACCTCCTGGTCGGGCGCGAGCTCCAGCGCGAGTACGGCCAGGACCCGCAGGTCGTGCTGACGATGCCGCTACTCGTGGGACTGGACGGCGTGCAGAAGATGTCCAAGTCCTACGGCAACTACGTCGGCATCACCGACCCGCCGCGCGAGATGTTCGGCAAGCTGATGTCGATACCGGACGCGCTCATCGCCAACTACTACGAGCTCTGCACGGCGGTGCCCGAGGCCGAGATTGCCGCGATGACGGTGCAGATGAAAGCCGGCGCCAACCCGCGCGACTTCAAGGTCAGGCTCGCCAAGGCGGTCATCGCCACGTATCACTCGACTGCAGCCGCCGACGAAGCCGAGGCCGAGTTCAACCGGATGTTCCGCGAAGGCGGCCTGCCCGACGAGATGCCCGAGGTCAAAGTGCCGGACAGCGGCCAGATTATCGTGGACATAGTCGTCGGCGCCGGACTGCTCCCGTCCAAGAGCGAGGCCAAGCGCAAGCTCGCCGAAGGCGCGATAACGCTCTCAGGCGAGCGCGTCACCGACCCGGCGCTCCTGGTGAAGGTCGCCGACCCGGTCGTCCTGAAGGTCGGCAAGCGCCGCTTCGTCCGCCTCGTCCGCGGCTAGCCGCCCGCTCTCTTCTACAACTCCAACCGCAGCCGGGGCTGGAAATCCGTCCCGGACGTGATACCATCTCGGCACATGCGGGTCTTCTGGCGGCCACCCTTCCCGAGCCTCGTGCCGGTGGCATTGCTCTCGCTCCTGGTGGCTCTGACCGCTGCCGGTCAGCCGCTGTTTCGGCTGAAGCCGTCGGCCCACATCTTGGATGGTGTCACGGGAATCTCGCCGGTGGTGTGCGCCGACTCAGACCTGGACAGCTTGGCGGACTGCACGTTCTGGCGCGGCATCAACGGTCAGTACGTCAACCTGCTGCAGGTGAGGGAATACAGAGGCGGGGCGCGGTACGACCTGGTTCGGTCGGACACGTGCTGGCTCAGCCCCTATCCCGATACCGGCATCTGCAGGGGGCGTTTCAGGCCGATGGACGCGGGTGATGGCGACGGGGACGGCCTGACTGAGTTCGTCGGGACGACCCACCGCTACACGCCGGAGAGCTGCAACTCAGTGCTGTGCGTCTACGAGCAGTCCGTAGGCGGCTCCGCTGTCCACCCGGACACGCTTGTGTGGTACTACGACTTCCACGAGTACACGGAGTTGTACTACGCGCTCTACTGCGACCTGGACCGAGACGGCAGGACCGACATACTGACGAGCGTGCTGGGCTACAACTGGGTCTTTGAGAACCGCGGCGACAACCGCTACGACCTCGTCTACCGGACACCGTGGCGGTACTTCACAGACCACGGCACAGCGGGCGACTTTGACGGTGACAGCGCGGTTGAATTCACGCTCACGCCCTATAACCGCGACTTCTGCTTCATCTTCGAGTGTGTCGGCGATGATACCTTCGCCTTGACTGAGTCGATACCCAACCCTCACTTGAACGTGGCCGGACATGACGTCTTCAGTGGCAGCGACGTGGACGGTGACGGCAGGCCGGAGTTCTTCATCAACTTCTCTGCTTTCGACGGCAGCAGTATGTGGAGATTCTACCTGTACATGTACGAAGCCACCGGCGACAACACCTACGCGGGGGTGGGTGTCGACTCGACCGCGGTGGGCGACCGGAACGACGGCATCTATGCGAGCACCTGCGCCGACATCGACCTCGACGGCGTCGAGGAGGTCATCTGGTCGTACCGAACCGGGTTCCGCGTGCTGAAGGCGACCGGCAACAACCAGTTCCGCCGCGTCGCGGAGTGGACCAAGCCCACTCCCCCGCCCTACGAGTGCTTCGTCACCGCCTACGACATGAACGGCAACGGCTACCCCGACATCGTCGCCTCGGGCAACGGCCAGACCTGGATGCTGGAACTGGAGGCGGTGCAGGTGGTCACGCCCAACAGCCGCTTGGAACTCGCGCCCGGCGACACCTGCCGCATCCGCTGGCGCGTGTTCTCTCCCCCGCGCTGCGATTCGGTCTCGCTGTTCCTGCGCCGCGACACGACCTGGCGGCTGGACACGATTGCCGCCGGTCTCGCCCCGACCGAGTCGAGCTACGTCTGGACCGTGCCGCCCGGCCCGGCCGAGTCCTGCCGCGTCGTGGCCATCGCCTACGGCCCGGGCCGGCAGTTCGACGAGTCCGACACCGCGTTCGCGATTCTGCCCGGCGGCATCGCCGGGGAAGTCGGCGCTGCGCCGTGGCGCTGGCAGCCGCCCGCAATCCTGCGCGGCAGCGTGCGCGTGCCCTGGCCGCAGGCCGGTACGGCGCTGCCCGCGCTGGTGCTGTGCGACGTGCTCGGCCGGCCGGCCGCGCGGCTGCAGGCCGGGGATAACGACCTCGGCGCCCTGGGCCCGGGTGTCTACTTCCTGTTCTCGTCGGCCGCGCCCGCCACGGTCGCCAAGGTCATCGTCGCCCGCTAGCCGCGCGGCGGCAATGCGCCGCCGAATCAGCACTTATCCGTGCCTGCCTTGACTCTCCTCCCCTCGCCCCTAGAATCAGGCTCAAAGGAGAACTGATGGCCCAGGAAGAAAGACCCCA
>JAWOHG010000155.1:0-5265 GCA_046485245.1 bacterium | reverse complement strand
GCAGTATGACCTTGAACGCCGGGCCGGGAGGCATCCCGAGCGCGATGAGGTCGGTGCCGTCGACCAGCCGCGCGACGCGGACCTTCGCGTCCTCGGCGCGCTTCTGCTGAATCATCCGCGTGACCGTGTCCTCGAGGTGGCTGGTGCGGCCGGCCGTGGCCCAGCCGTCGGCATAGCAGAGAATCATCAGGCCGAACGCCTCGTCGCCCAGGTCGCGGAAGTAGCGCCGGATGGCCCGGTCCGACAGGTCGGGCGCGGTCGCCAACAGGTGCAGGCGCATGTGCTCCTGGGTCAGGGTCGCGAGCATCTCGGCCTGGGCCCGGGACAGGCGCAGTCGGTCGCGGCCGACCCGGCCGACCTTTTTCGCGCCGAGGCTGTCGTGGCCGTAGAAGTGCATATCGCCTTCGGTGGTGACGAACCGGGTCTCGGGCTTGGCGATGTCGTGGAGCAGGCCGGCGAGTTTGAGCAGGGCGCGGCGGTATGGCGCACCTGCGGTGCGCTGCTCGACGCTTGACGCATCACGCGGAACCGCCGACGGCTCACTGCTTGCGGCTGACGGCAGGGCATCGGCCGGAGGGCCTTCGGCCTTCTCTGCGGGCTGCGCATCGGCGCCCCACTCGTCGAAGTAGCGGCGCCACTCGGGCTCGAACCGGGAAAAGAAGCCGGGTTGCTCGATGAGTTCCTCGATCTTCAAGTAGGTGCGGAAGCTGTGCTCGCGCAGCAGGTCGTCGTCGAGGATGGGCACGAGTTCGGGCAGGATTTCACTGAGGCGGCCGAGTTCGTACAGGCTGCGCAGAGCGTCCAGGGAGCCGGGCGCTTCCATCACCCGCAGGAGCTCGGCGCCGATGCGCTCGGCCGCGGTGCCCTTGAGGCTGACGCGCCGACCCTGCTCGAGGACCGCCGGGTCGAGCGTGAACCCGAGTTCCGCGGCCAGGCGGAACGCGCGCAGCAGGCGCAGGGGGTCGCTTTCGAGCGAGCCGTCCGACACCGGCCGGATGAACCGGCGCTGGATGTCGGACTGTCCGCCGTGCGGGTCGAGCAGGGGCCCGAGGCCGGAAGCGGTCAACTCGGCCCCGATGGCGTTGGCCGTGAAGTCGCGCCGGGCGAGGTCGGCCTCGATGGTGCGGTCGCCGAAGCCGTTGAAGTCGAGCGTGACGTCGCCAAGCACGACCCGGGCTTCGTCGTCGGGCTTGGACAGGACCACGAGCGCGCCGCGCGCCGCGCGGGCCACGGCCGTGGCGAAGTCGAGGCCCGAACCGGATACTGCGAAGTCGAAGTCGGCCGACGGTCGGCCGAGCAGCCAGTCGCGAATCGTGCCGCCGACGAGGTAGAGCCGGCGCCCGGCGGCAAGCCCGAGCAGGCGTTCGGCCAGGCGGCCGAGCGGTTCGGGGATGGCTTTCGGGATGTGGGTCACGGCGGGAGAAGATAGCCGCCGCGGCCGCGGGCGTCAAATGGCCGCAATCAGTAGCGGTGCGCGCCCCACTTGAGCAGGTTGATGCCGATGAAGGTGAACAGCATCACCGCGGCGGCGAGGCCAAAGGCTGCGAAGTTGAGCCAGCGGCGGGGCCGCAGGTGTGCGTAAGCGACCAACACGGCCCAGGTCAAGAGCGCCCAGGATTCCTTGGGGTCCCAGTTCCAGTAGGTGCCCCAGGACACGTCCGCCCAGAGCGCGCCGGTGAGGATGCCGGCGCCGAGCAGGAACGCCGCAATCAGGGCGACGCGCCGAGGCGGCTCGACGTCGCCCGAGAGGCGGGAGTCGAGCAGCCCGGCGATTGACCAGGCGAGGCCGGCAACGACCAGGCCGTAGGCCCCGAACGCGATGATGATGTGCACCGCGAACCAGGCCGAGTTGAGTATGGGGTTGAGGCTGCCGCCGGGGGTCGAGCCGATTGCCAGTATCACGACCGCGAGCAAGGCGGCGCTCAGGCCGTCGGCAATCGCCTTGGCCGAGTCGCGCGGCCGGCAGAGGTAGACCGCGAGGCCGGCGGCGTGGATGGCCAGCGCGAAGAGCGCCATCGCCTCGAACCGCGAGGCAAAGGGCAGGAACCCGACCCGGCCGGCGCGAACCGCGACAAACCCGACGTGCAGGGCAATGGCCACGGCCGAAGAGAGCACCGGCGCGAGGCCGCGGCCGCCCGAGCCGCGAACACGGCGCAGCAGGGACAGGACAGCGGACAGAGCATAGCCGCCCAGCGCGGCATAGAGCAGGGCGAGCTCGAGTTTCACGCCTGCCTCCGGCGCGAAGCCGACAGGAGCAGGCCGAGCAGGGCGAGGCCGAAACCGGCGAAGAGCGGCAGATGCCAGCGTGTGTCGCGGACCGCAAACAGGGCGCCGGGCCGGGTCGAGAACGCGGCGTGGGCTAACTCCAATCGAGCCGGGCCGAGCGACCGCGCCACGCCGGGTTCGAGCCAGGCAGTATCGCTGCCGACCGCGAGGCCGACCGCGTGCCGTGCCGGGTCGGCCGCGAAGCTCCACAGGTCACTGCCGTCGGGCAGGCGCACGTGCTGGTTGTGGAGCAGGACGTACCCCTCGTCGGCAACCGCGAGTTCGTATTCCCGCAGGAACCCGGGTTCGACCGAGCGCAGGAAGACCAGCTCGGTCGCGCCGAGGCGCAGCGGGCGGTTGTACGTCACCGGGCCGAGCGATGAGCCGTCTGCGTCGGACAAGAACGCGACCGGGGCCGGCCGGAACCCGCGCGCAGTGCTACACCTTAGCGAGTCGAGCGCAACCGGGCAGCCGAAGACGTTGGTGGAGCGCAGGTCGCGCCGCAGGTAGAAGTTCTCGGCGGGGGCGCCGGATTCGAGGTACAGGTAGCCGGAGCCGGACCAGGCACGGTCCGCGCCGACAGAGGCGATGCCGAGAGCCAGGCCCAGGTGGATGACGGCCGCAACCGGGTTGCGGGTGGAATGGCGAAAGAGCCGGGTTCCGCCGACCCAACAGGCGAGGACACCGAGCAGGGCCGCGATGGTGATGAATGGTATCGAGCCGGTGATGCGCCCGACCGCGGCCGGGCCGAACAGGCTGGCCACGGCTGCCGAGGCGACAAGGCCAAGCGTTAGCAGCGGCCCGGCGTGCCGCAAGCGGCTCAAGGCTTCGTCACCGAATCGTGAACGCGCGGACCACGCGCGCGGGACCGGCATCGAGCCGGGCGAAGTAGCGGCCGGCGGGCAGGCGGCGACCGTCGGAGCCGGTGCAGTCCCAGCCGATTGATGAGCCGGTATGACCCTGGGGCAGGTCGAATTGCGCGACGATGCGGCCGGCGCGGTCGGTGACCCGGACCCGGGCCGGGCTTGCCTGAGGCTTTGAGGCGCGCAACGTCAGCTTGCCGGTGACGATGGTCGGCCGCAGTACGAGGCCGAAGGGTTGGGGTCTGGCCTGTCCCTCGACGATGCCGGCGGCCTGGCCTGAGGTGAGCACGAGCCGCGTGTTGGGGCCGCCGGAACTTGAGCCCTGCATCCCGGCGAGGTAGAGCCGGACATCACCGACACCGGGGTCGGGCGCGGTCCAGGTGAAGGTGCAGGAGTCCTGGTTCGACGGGCTGAGGTGGATGCCCTGGGTCTCGCTGGTGTGGTTGTAGACGGCGCAGTTCGCGATTGCGGCGAGCGTGCCGGCGATGACCGAACCGGTGCCAGCGCGGACCGACAGGTTCAGATTGCCGATGCGGGACCCGCCGGAGCGGCTGACCGTTACCGTGCAGACCTGGCCCGGGACATAGAATGACGGGAACCCGCTGACGGTTATCGTGCCCCCGGACGAGCCGTGGCAGGATTCGGCGCACGACCCGCGAGAACCGGGCGCGCCGGAGTAGCCGATGTAGCTGAGCCGGGCCATTGCCGGCAGTGCCAGGACCGAAAGGGCCGCGAGCAGGGCAGCAGGCGAACGACGCATCATAGCCTCCCGGGGCTGCGTACCGGCGGTTTTGACGAATCAAGTCTAGTTGGGGTCCGCCGCGAGGTCAAGGCGACGGCATCGACGCTCGCCGGCCGGCGGCCGGCGCTGCCGATACCCCCGGCGCGGCGCGCGCGCGTCAAGGCGACCTGACAATGATATGACGCTTTGCGCGTTACGCCCCGCCCCCGACTTCGGGCCGGGCGCCGGGCCGGGTTCGGGCCATTGACAGGCCCGATAAACTCGACACCTTGAACGCCGGGCCGGGCCGGCTAACTTGTGAAGCGGGTAGTTATCACCACGGAGGAATCCTTGCAGTTTCAGGTGTTCGCAAAAGAAGGCTGTGAACTTTGCGCGAAGGCGCAGGACATTCTGCATAGAGCCGGCGTGGAGCCGGTCGTCCGCTATGTCGACGGGCCGAATGCCACGGTCGATAACCTGGCCGATTTCGCCTGGTACGACTGGACCGACAAGCCGCCGTTGGTGGTCGTGCGGCGGGGCGAGGACGTCGTGGCGCGCTGGGACGGCAAGACGGTGATGGAAGGCCTGACCCCGGTCGTGCGCAAGCTCCTGACCGAGCAGGCTGAACCGGGCCCGGCGCCGCGCACCTGACCGCGCACGCGTCCGAATCCCGGGCTAATCGTAGTCGAGACGTGAGCGGCTGGCGAAGCCAGAACCGCAGCGGCTGGCGAAGCTAGAACCCTTCCGCCCCCGCGACGGGTCTATATAGTCAGGAGAAACATCATGGCAAAGAACACTGAAGGCAATATCGACCCGGTCTGCCAGATGGAGGTCACGCCCGAGAACGCGGCCTGCAGCTACGAGTATAACGGCAAGACGTACTACTTCTGCGCCCAGAGCTGCAAGCACCAGTTCGAACAGAACCCCGAGGCTTTCATCAGGCATTAGCGGGCGCAAGCACCCGAAACGACGCGGCGGCGCCCAGGCGCCGCCGCCGTTTCTTTAACGAAGTCAGGAACCGAACCCGCCGGACCGGACCGACTCCATCAACTCGGGCAGGCTGACCAGGCCGGCAATCGCCAGCACCGCCAGCACGATGCCGCCGAGCAGGACGATGCCGACCCAGACGATGGTCACGATACCGGTGATGAGGTAGTAACTCTTCAGCTTGCCGAGCAGGGCCTCCAGCGTTACCTCGCTGCCTGTGCCGGCGTACTTGCCGGCGCGCGACCCGGCCTGCACGAGCAGGACGCCGAGCCATATCGGCAGCCAGGCCCAGAGGATGCCGACCAGCGACAGGGCGTTGAGCGCGCCCGCGATGATGGTGACGATGCCGAAGAACTTGAGCCAGCCGGCCAGGCCACGGGCGTTAGTCCGCGCCGGCGTGGTGGCGGGAACCGCGGTGACAGGTGATTC
>JAWOHG010000081.1:0-4478 GCA_046485245.1 bacterium | reverse complement strand
CGATGGTGTTGCCGCCCTTGAGCGTGAAGATGCTGCCGTACAGGACGACGGCGTCAGACCCGTCCTTGGCCTTCTTGGACTTGGTGGTCTGGTTGTTGGCCAGCGGCATGCCGGGCAGCAGCGGGCTCCACGCGGCGCTGTCCAGCGAGTAGCTGTACAGCTCCATGAACTTGGCCTTGTGGGCGTAGAGCTTCCGGTTCGGCTCATCGTACGCGAGCCAGGAGCCCTTGTCGTACTTGTTCTTGATGCCGGTCGGGGCATCGGCAAGGGCGTGCCAGGTTCCGGTGTTCACGTTGTAGCGGTAGAACTCGCACTTGTAGCCCTTCAAGAGGTACACCCAGCCGGTGGTGTCATCCAGGACGTAGACCAGGTCGGTGCCGCCCTTCACCTTCTTGTTGGAAAGGCCGAGCGGTACGTCGGCGAGCTGGGTCCAGGTCGAGTCGAGCGCGGAGTACTTCCAGAACCCGGACTTGTTATTGCCCTTGGTGGCGTAGATGACCCCGTTGCCGTCGGACACGCCGACCGAACCCTTGTACGGCGGCTTGGCCTCAACTCCCAGGGGCCAGGCGGCAAGCTCGGCCCAGGTGCCGGATGCCGGGTCCCAGGAGTAGAAGTCGCCGGTCTTGTAGCCCTTGGCGATATAGTGCCGCCCGGTCAGTTCGTCCCAGGCAATCCAGCCGCCGTCCTTCACGGCCCTGCCCGACGGCGCCAGCGGGACCTGTGCGACTTCGAGCCAGCCGCGCGGGGTCGGGTCCGGGCCGATGGTGGTGAAGGACCAGACCAGCGAGACGGTCCGGCCAGCCGAGTTGCGGGCGTCGACCCGCCAGTAGTAGTCGCGCCAGGGCAGCAACCCGGCGTACTCGGCGGTCGTGTCGGTGATGCCCTCGGCGATGCGCGTGACCGGCGGGGACACCGTGTCGAGCCAGACATCGTAGACGTCGGCGTTGAACGCGGGATGCCAGGTAAGCCGGCCCGAGTAGGGCTGGCTGTCGGCGCGGTCGGGCGGGGCGGCCAGCAGCGGCGCGTCAGGGCCGCCGCGCGTTATCTGCCACCAGGCGTCGTCGATGAGCAGGATGTAGGCGTCCAGCGACCGGCAGCGGAAACCGAGGTAGATGAGCGAGTCGTCGTAGGCGTCGAGGATGAGCTTGACCGCCTGGTAGGTGGTCGCGGTGTCCTGGCGCGCGTAGAGCAGGCTGATGGTGTCGGACGGGCCGGACTGGCCGCGCATCGCGTACACCTCGAGCGATTCGGGGTACTCGGCGTCATAGGCGCGCCAGAAGAAGCCGAACGTGTCGGTGCCTGTGGCGCTGGGCGTCACCGGCCCGGTGATGAGCCAGTCGTCGTTGCGCAGCGTGGTTGACTCCCACCAGACGCCCGCATGGCGCTGGCCGGAGTGCTCGCCGCCCTGCTCGGCGCGCCACTCCCATTGCCGAGTGCCGCCGTCGAGGTTGAGGCGGACCCATCCCGCGGGCGGGAAAGTGCCGGCGTGCGGCTGGTCGAAGCCCTGGGCCGCGTAGGTGTTGCGCGGGAAGACCCAGTCGTCAAACCACGCGGTGTCGTTGGTCACGACTTCATCGCCGGGGAGGTTGGCGCAGATCGTGAAGCGGGCGCGCGCCACCATCGAGAGGTCGAGCGCGAACCGGACCGTGACGCTGTCACCGATGGCGAGGCCGGCGACGTCGGCGCTGTCGAGCGGGGCGCCGTTGAGGTTGAGTCGTACCTTGAAGGGGTCGGTCGAATTGCGGCCGAGGTTGTACACGCTGGCCGCCACGGTCTCGGCCGCGCCGAATGCCAACGGGTAGGTCACGGCGCGGGCCGCCTCGACCGTCACGTCGCTGAGCGGCCAGTAGACCTTGGGCCCCATCACGTCGTCGATGGCGACGCCGAAGTTGTCGTAGTCCTTGTACACGAACGCAAGGTACACGGTGCTGTCGCGGTACGCCGACAGGTCGAAGGCCAGGCGGCGCCAGGCCACGGTGTCGTACGAGATGTACTCGCCTACGACGGTGCTGAACGCGGCGGTGTCGGTGCCGCTGGTCGTCGAGAGCCTGACCGTGAGGGTCTCGTAGTAGTTGCGTTCGTCGGCGCGGAACATGAATGCGAGCGAGTCGTCGTTCACGTCGATCGGGCCGAGTTTGGGCGTTATCAGCCAGTCGTTGTTGGGCGTGTCAAATCGGATCTGGGCGCAGGCCGGGGCCGTGAAACTGTAGCTGGTGTGGCGAATCCAGGGGTCGCTCTCGTCGAAGTTGTACACCCGCCAGTTGCGCGGCGGGAAGACCTCGCCGCTGAACGTCTCGTACAGGCCCGGGTAGACCTCGACATCGCGGCGGGTGGTGTCGTTGGCCGGGTTCTGGTCGCCGTCGAGGTCGGTAATGACCGTCAGGGTGTAGATGCCGCGCTGGTCCGGTATCGTCCAGTCGGGCGAGAACACGACCGGCGTCGAATCGCCCGCCAGCACGCCGTTCGCGGTCAGGGCGGTGTCGGAGTAGGCGTAGGCGCCGGGGCCGGTGATGCGCAGGATGACGCGCTTGCCCGCCGGCTGGTTCAGGCGGCCGGAGTTGTGCACTGTCGCCGCGACCCGGGCCGTGCCCGCGTGGGGGACGAAAGGCCAAATCGAGTCGATGCTCGCCGCGGCGAAGTCGACGTCCGGGTCGGCCACGCGGCGCAGGTACCAGACGTCGTTGTAGGTTGCCGACATGCCGTTCCAGGTGTCATACCAGACCAGGTGCACGTCGCCGCGGTCGGCCGCGATGGTGCTGTAGTAGGCCGTGCTGGTCCAGGCCGCGGGCGAGAGCCGAACGTCGGCGCCCCACCCGCCCGCGGGCAGGCGCCGGCGGTAGCGGGTGTGGGTGTAGATGGTCGAGCCGTCGTTGTAGCGGCGCCACGCGAGGTGGACCGTATCGCTGGCCAGGGCAAGGCTGGGGTGGGAGTTGTGTTCGGAATTGTACCGGCTGACCGTGTCGAGTTCGCCCCACGTTCCGCCGGAGCGGTTCCGATAATACACCCGGTACTTGGAGGCGCCCGCCGGGTTCACGCCGTGCCAGGCGACGTGCGGCGTGCCCCCGGCAGTGACCTCGATGTCCGGGTTGTACTGCGAGTAGTTGTCGAACCCGGCCGGTGAGACCTGCTCGACGGTCTGCCAGGTGCCGCCGATGCGCGCGCGGTACCAGACCCGCGTCCAGGCCGAACTGTCGGCGTACTGGCGCCACGACACGTGCGCGTTGTTCGCCGTGTCCACCGCGACGCCGGCCTCGAACGCGACCGACGCGGTGTCGGCGCTGACCATCGTTATCGGGCCCCAGGCCGTGCCGCTGAATTCCCGGTGCCAAGCCTTGGGGTAGGTCGGGGCCGTGCCGGTGCTGCAGCGCTGGGTCCACACGACGTGAACCTGGTTGCCGCCGGGCCGGGCCGCAATCGAGGGCTCGCCGAGGGAGCCCGAAGCGTACTTCGTGGCGATGCGCTGCTCGGCGCCCCAGGTGCCGGTGGCGATGCTCTTCATCCGGTACCACACGCCGGAGTTCGGCGCGGCCGAACGGTACCAGACGACGTGGACGTTGCCCGAATGGTCGACCGCGACACCGCCGCGGTAACTGCTGAGGGTCGTGCTGGTGCTGACCTGCTCGGCGGGGCCCCAGGTGCCGGTGGCGCGGGTCCACTTGCGGTACATCACCCGGGTCGGGGTCAGCGCGACGTACCACGTGACGTGGACGTTGCCGGCGGTGTCGACCGCGACGCCGCGGCAGTGCCCGTACTGGGAATACTCGAAGTTCATCGGTGTCTGGCTGATGTTGGCCGGCGCGACCCAGTCGTCGACTTCGGCCGCGGGCGGCGGGGCGATGTGGTCCGGTTCGACCAGCTCCGGCCGGCCCGTGCGGGTCGCCCGCGGTCCGGCGAATGCCGTGCCGATCAGGCAAAGGAGACTCAAACAGGTCAGCAGAACAACTCGGTGATTCACCAAATCCCTCCTTAGGAGTCCTGGTTGTGCGCGCTGGCGCGCCACGCGGGCTGTAACCGGCGCCGACTACCGTAACCATCCAACGCAAAGGCAATTGTGTTGGGTCGGCGTGAGCCCGCGCCGGATATATTCTAGCGGACGCGGGCGGAACAGTCAAGCCGTCGGGACGGGGACTCATCACAAAGGCACGAGAGGCACGAAGGACGAATGCAGGCGGGGGAATGACGAAACCCGAATGACGAATGACGAAACCCGGATCCCGGAGCCCGCTCCGCGTCCTTCGGTTCTTTGTGATGCCTGTGGCTTCGTGTTGACTCCTCGTTCGGGCAGGCGGCGGGAGATTCCTCCAATCGGCGCCGGGCGCCTCCGTCGGAATGACAGGTACGGCGGCAGGAGATTTACCACAAAGACACGAAGACATTAAGGGCGAAACCCGAACGGGAAAACCCGAAGCCCGAATGACGAAGGCGGGAGCCCGCTTCGTGTCTCTTGGCTCTTTGTGGTGCCCGTGGCTTGGTGTTGA
>JAWOHG010000054.1:0-3088 GCA_046485245.1 bacterium | reverse complement strand
CACCCGGCTGCCAGACCGCGAGCGGCGGGAACTCGACCAGAACCGAGTCCCGTGCCGGGAGGCTCACGTGCGTGTCGCCGCGCCAGAATCCGGCGATGTCGTACGACAGCCGGACCCACTCCGCAGCGCCGCCCCAGTTGTGCACGCGGCAGGACGGCCGCAAGACCGCACCCACCCGCCGGACGCCGTCCAGGCCCAGGGCCCGGCTGACGCCAACGTCACGGGGAGGCAGCCACTCCTCAGGCCCGGACACGTCGTCCAGCAGGAGCCCGTACCGGTTGAGCGACCGGTAGACCAACCCGAGGAACACGCGCCGGCCCGCGTAGTGCGCGAGGTCCAGTTCGAACTGCTCGTAGGCGGTTGAGTTCGTGCCGAAGGCCGCCAGCCGGCCGAAGTCGCCCGGCCGCGGCGACGCTTCGGACAGCCAGACCTCGACACTCTCGCGGTATGCGGAGTCGTGCGCCCGGCACCAGAACGACAGGCGGTCGCCGGTGGCGACCGTGCACTGCGGAGTGATGAGCCAGTCAGAGTTGCGGACGTAGGCGTTCTCCCACCCGCAGTAGGCGCAGGCCGGCGGGGTCCGGGCAGCGAGGTCAAACCGCTGCCACGTGCGCCGGCCCGAGTCGGCGTTCACGACCGACCAGCCGGGAGGGGGGAAGGCCGAGCCGGTGAAGCTTTCCTGGAACGCCAACGCGGTCGCGGTGAGTGCCAGGCCGAGCAGCAGCCGTGCCGCTACTTCTTGAGCGTCACGCACCATATCGGGCTCCAGGACAGCGGCCAGATGCCTGCGTACTGGTAGCGGTACATCACCTCGACCTGGTCGAAGATGGTCTCGCGCCACATCGTCACGACCAGCGGTTCTCCGCCCGGGATGGCAAGCTCGTACACAATCGGGCTCTGGCAGTTGCCGCCCGGGCTCAGCCTGACGGCGCGCGACCAGCCCTGCCCCGGTGCGCCGGTGAACGTGGCGTTGCTCTGGTATATCACGCGGCTGGAGTCGTCAGTCCAGACCCGGTGAAGCGCCCCACGGCTGTCCGAGCCCACACAGGTGTCGCAGACCGACGAGTCCATCAGCACCCGAATCCAGCGGTCGAACTGGTGCAGGTCCTGCGCCGGCCTCAGCGTGAGCGTGCCCTGCGCGGCCGCCGCCGCAGTCGCAATCAGCAGTGCGCTCACGACCGTCCGGGTGACTCGGGCGCGCCCACTACCGGCGGTCGTCATTGCACCACCACCTTCTGGACGATTCTCTCCTGCCCGGTGACCATCCGCACGAAGTAGACCCCGGCGCGCCCAGGGCCGGGAGCAGCCCGGGAAAGTACCCTGTCCATCGCCACACGGTAGCGCCCGGGCAGGTGTTCGCCCGTGGCCAGCAAGGCGACCTTCCGGCCGACGGCATCCAGCACCGAGACCTCAGCCGGGCCGGCCCGGCCGAGCACGTACTCGATGCTCATCCTGCCGCGGGCCGGGTTGGGCCGCACCTTGAGGCTTGTCTGCAGGACCGGCTGCGGCTGTTCCTCAACCGCGCCACTCCCCAGAATGCGTATCGGCGAGTCACACTCGTCGTACTGCCACCCCGGGCCGTAGGCGATGGCCATAACCCACGCCGACTCGGCCCTGATGTCGGGCACGACCCACACGTACGGCGTGTCGGCCGGCGCAAGCCCGTGCGCGATGGTGTCCAGCCGGTAGGTCGAGTCGAGGCGCAGAAAAAGCGAGACCGAGTCGCACCGCGGCGGAGTGAACGTCCGCCAGCTGATGCGGCACGAGTCGCCGGGGGGCAGGTATCCGGAGTCTGGATGAAGCAGCCTGACCGCCTCTACTTCGACAACGGACAGCTTGCGGTTTGCGGCGATCAGGATGTCGTTGTACCCGTTCCTGTTCACATCGGCGATGTTGATGTTCATGTCCATCACGGTCGAACCGTGGTCGTTTGACCAGACGCTTACGGGTTCGATGGACCCTCCGTGCTTCCCGGCCATGATAACCGCTGATGATGTAGTCGACCAGACGATTTCGTCGACGCCGTCACCGTCGACATCTCCGCACATACTTCGACCATATGGGTTCATGCCTTGACGTTGGACAGAATCAACGCGGGTGCGCTGATAGCGGTTATCGCCAAGTGCCTCCCACATGTTCAGAGTAACTCTCCATGACGCCGGCACCCCTCCGATGTACCGTGCCGTGCTTGCAAAGAACTCGGGCCTGCCATTCTGGTTGACGTCACGGCCGGAGAAGCAGTCGTGTCCGGCGTTAGGGAGGTTCACGCTGTCCTGCCAGATGCACTCGAACTGGTTGTCGCCGACCGTTTCCCATATGAAGACGCGGTCCTCCAGCCATCCGCCGATGAACTCAGTTCGTCCATCCATGTCGCAGTCGCCGAAGCCGAGGGAGGAAATCGTGGGTCGCCACGGGAAAGTCCATGTGCGGGCATAGGAGTTGTTGCCTCGGTTCTCGACGACCACGTGCCCGTCTACCGAGTCGGAGTAGTTGATGAAGTCGTACAGGCTGTCGTCGTCGAGACTGCCGACGACGTAGGATGTCATGTCGATCCCGACGCGGACAGAGCGAAACCAGTTAATTGTGTCAGGCGGTCCAGACCGCGTTTGTTGCTCCATCGTACTGAGGACGCAGTAGGCAACCAGGAGCGTGTCCCGTTTCCATATGTAGCAGTGGCCGAGGAGCTCATTGAGGCCATCCCGGTCAGCGTCGCCCGCATCCATGGGAGCGAAGTAGGCAGGCTGGAGTCCCATCGGAGGTGGGTACATGATGGTGTCAGCATATAGAATCTGCCAGCGGTTGAACGGCAGGAACCGACCATACTCCCACCGCTGTGGATTCGTGGTCATGCTGTCGCTCCTGCCGGTCGAGTATGCCATCTCAAGGAAGCCGTCACAGTCCATGTCCATAGTGGGGTGGTAGTCGAACGAGCCGTTGGACCTTGCCGATGGACTCAGGAGCATGACGCGTTTCATCTGCAGGGCGACTGCTGCACCGGCCGCCAGCAGCAACAGCAGGGCCAGCAGACGCACGCTCACGGCTCCATCCTACACCCGCATCTCGGCCGCGCAAGCGTCCGGCCCAGCCG
>JAWOHG010000176.1:0-10167 GCA_046485245.1 bacterium | reverse complement strand
AGCGAATGCGTCACACCCAGGGCAGGGTTCAGTTCCAGGCAGTAATCGACGCCGTAGCGGCTGGCCGCGAGACCGACCCCCGCCGCATATCGCAGCGGCGCGACCCCGACCCCGGCCCGGACCCCGACCGCGGCCAGGGGTCGGGGTCGCGCCGCTGCGATATGCGGCGGGGGTCGGTCTCGCGGCCAGCCGCTACGGCGTCGATTACTGCCTGGAACTGAACCCTGCCCTGGGTGCGACGCATTCGCTCGAGGTCTCGGCTCGGTGGCAATAGCGCTGTTGTTGGTCGCCTTCACTCCCTTGCCGACGGAATTCCTCGGCCCGCCGTTGGTGGAGGAGGACCGCGTCTGGATTGAGGAGGCCGAGGCAGTTCTCGCGTCACCGGTCGACGTCAACTCGGCCAACCTCGAATCTCTTCTCGCCATTCCCTGGCTCAGTCCGCGCGTTGCCGCGGCGATACTCCGCGCCCGGGATTCGCTGGGCCGTTTCGAGAGCCTGTCTGAGGTTGCCCGCGTGCCGGGAGTCGACGAGTCAGTTCTGGCCGCGCTGGCGGTCGCGGCCCGCGCGGCGCCGGTCCCGGTGCAGGGCCGGCTGCTCGTGACCGCGCGCTCCGATTCACTGGCCGGCAGGGGGCGGGCCATCGCAGCGCTGAGTCGGTTGACTGCCGGCGGTCCCGCGTGGGATGCGGCGGTCGTCGCCGAGAAGGACGCCGGAGAGACCGATTGGGCCGACTTCCTCGGCGCCGGGGTCGAGTATCGCCTGGCACGCGCGCGGTTGATCGCGGGCGACTACACGCTGGCCAGCGGGCTGGGCCTGGCGCTGTCCGCGCCGGGCGGGCGCAGCGTCTTTGCCGACAAGCGTGACGGCGCCGCCGCGTTGAGACTGGCCAAGGGCGTGGACGAGACACGTTGCCTGCGCGGTGCCGGCGGCGAATTCGGGCTCGGCCGTGCCCGCGCGACGGCCGCGGTTTCGTCGGCGCAGCGTGATGCCGACGTGCGCGAGGACGGCAGCGTGGCGCGATTCGGTTCGGGCGGCATGCACGACGACTCGACGGCGTTGGCCCGCAAGGGACAGGTTACCGAGTGGCTGGGCGCTCTTGCCGCGCGTCTCAACATGCCCGGCTGGGAGTGCGGTGCCTGCGCGGTCGCGAGTCGATTCAGCCGCCCGGTCGCGCCGGCGGATTCGGATTACGCTTTCACCGGCCGGAACCTGGCCGTAGCCGGGGTGTACGCCGGTGCGCCGGTCGGGCCCTACCGCGTGTGCGGCGAGCTGGCCGGCTCGCTTCCGGGCGGCGGCGCAGCGGCCGCCGGCATCGACGGCGCCTGGCAGGACCTTGACGTGTCCGCGGCCGTCCGCTGGCGCTCGGACCGGTACTTCGCCCCGCACGGGCGCTGGACGTCGCTCGGCACCCGGCGTCGCCGCCTCGACGCGTCGGGGCGGTTGCGGTACCGGCTTGCGCCGGTGGCGGTCGGCCTGAGCGGCAGCACCTATCGGGATATGGACGAGGAATCGTTGCCCGGCCGGCTCGAAGCAGTTGTCGAACAGAAGGCAGGACCGCTGGGGCTGGAACTGCGCGCCGGCCGGCGCTACGATGGGCCGGCGGCTGCACTCTCCACGGCGCGGTTCACCGCTCGGCTGCAGCCGGCGATGGAGTACTCGGTACTTGCCTCGGTCGCGTATGAAGCCGAGCCGGGCGATGGTTCGGCCGGGATGGTTGCCGGCGTGCGCGCGACAGGCGGAGCTGGAGCCGTACGCTTCGGCGTGAGCGGGGCTCGGTTTCACATTCCGTTCGGCGGTGTGCGGATGAGTTGGTCCGAGCCGGCCGCAGGCCGGACCGGGCATGCCTTCTCTGCCGACTCGAGCCTCTGGCGGCTGGCCGCGATGGTCGCTGTCGACGTGGGGTTCGGCCGGATTGCCGTTTCCGTCGGCCAGGCATTGCTCGACGGCGCCGGGCCGGAGGTGTCGGGGCAGCTTGAGGTGGTGGCGCAGCGTGATTGACTACCACGTTCACCCGGGGTTCTCGCCGGACGCGGACGGCACGATGGTCGAGTTCTGCGATCGGGCGGTCGCGGTGGGGCTGGCCGAGATCTGTTTCACTACTCACTACGAACCTGACCCGGTTCGCCGTGATCGAGAGTGGGTGAATGTCGCGGGTGCGCGCGTGCCGGTGCAGGCGGACTGGGCGGAGCATTACCTCGCGGCGATTGATGCCTGTCGCGGCAAGTTCGGCAGGCTGACGGTTCTCGCGGGTGTTGAGGTCGGCTATGAACCCGGCCTCGAGACGGCGATCAGCACGTTCCTCGATCGCCACAGGTTCGACTTCGTGCTCGGCGCGGTCCACTCGCTCGACCACGTCGCGCTGACCTCGGGAAGCGAGGTCAGTGACTTCCGGCAGCGATTCGGCGGTCGGCCGCCCGCTGAGGTGGTCCGGCTCTACTTTGAGCACATGGCCTCACTGGTCGATGCGCGGTTGTTTGACAGCGTCGCTCACCTGGACGCCTATCGCAAGTACATCCGCCCGATTTATGACGACCGGTTCGACGCAGCGGTCGAGGCGGAGTTGCCCGGGTTCATCGCGCGGCTTGTCCGTTCCGGCACGGCGCTGGAGGTGAACACCTCGGCGCTGCGCCGGGGCATGACCGAGCCTTACCCGGCGTGGGCAATAGCCGAGCAGGCGCGGGCGGCCGGAGCCAGGGGGGTCACGGTCGGCAGCGATGCCCACAGACCCCAGGATGTCGGGAGCGGCATCGCCGGTGTGGTGGGTGCCCTGGCGCGGCTCGGCCTGAGGCCTCTTCGCTTTCGTGCGCGGCTGCAGCTGGCCGACTGAGCGCAGGGCTGCGTTCGGGCGCCCGGCAGCAGTATTGACTTGGCATACCCCCCAACTAGAATGCCACTGATGAGAATCGGACTGCCGCGGGCGCTGCTGTATCACCGCTACGGCAGGTTCTGGGAGAACTACCTGGCCGGGCTCGGGGCAGAAGTGGTCGTCAGCCGGCCGACCGACAAGCAGTTGCTGCAGGTCGGCGTTGGTCTGGTGTCGAGCGAGGTGTGTCTGCCGATCAAGATCGCGGCCGGTCACATCGCCGATCTGGCCGACCGGGTCGACGCCGTGTTTCTGCCCCGCCTGATGTGGCTTGAGGATAAGCTGTACGCCTGTCCCAAGATGATCGGCATCGTCGACATCGCGCGGATGATGCTCCGTGACCGTACTCGGCTGATTGCGCCCAACGTCGCAGGGAACTTTGTCGCACCGCACCTCGCGGCGGGGTTGCAGGTGAACCCGAACCCTCTGCGGGTGGCGGCGGCATACCGGCGCGCCCGGCCCCTGCTCGCCGGCGCCCCGACGCTGCCGCAGCTGCCGCCGGGTGAGAAGCGAGTCGCGGTCATCGGTCACTTCTACAACCTGGACGACGACTACGTGTCCCGGACGATCCTCGACGCGTTCCGCGGCTACGGCTACCGGGTTGTCACCAAGGACGAGTTGCCTGAAGGGCTGCTGCACAGCCGGGCCGGGTTCGCCGTGAAGATCCGCTGGGTGTACGAACGCCATCTGTACAACGCTTTCCGCTACCTCGTCGACAAGGTCGACGGGGTCTGTGTCCTCGTGTCGATGGGCTGCGGCCCGGATTCGCTTGTTGCGGAGTTCATGCGCGACGAGGCCAAGGACATGGGCGTGCCGTTCATGCAGTTGGTGCTCGACGAGCACACCGGCACGGCAGGGCTGGTCACGCGCATCGAGGCATTCATCGAACTGGCCAAGCGCCGCGGACGCAAGGCCGCCTAGCCGACGCCTCGGATGAAGGCCAGCTTTCCCTGGTTCGGTTACGACACGTATGCGCTGAAGACCTTTCTCGAGGAACTCGGAGCGGAGGTGATACTGCCGCCGGCCAACTCGAAGCGGACACTGGAACTCGGCGTGCGCCACTCGCCTGAGCTTATCTGCATGCCGTTCAAGATTACGCTGGGCAACATGCTCGAGGCACTAGACCTCGGGGCGGACACGCTGTTCATGGCAGCCGGGGCGCGCAAGTGCCGGTTCGGGTATTACCATTACCTGCAGGACCGTGCCCTGAAGCAGCTCGGCCGCGATTGTACGTTCGTGCCGGTGACGCAGTACTCGCCTTTCGACTTCGTGTTCCGGCTGATGCCCGGCGCCACCGGTGCCTCGCCGTTCCGCGTGTTGCGCGCGATTGGGCTGATGATCGAGAAGAGCAAGCTGACGCAGGATTTTCGCCAGATGCTCAACCGGCGCCGCGCGGTGGACTTCGACGGGGCGGAACGGCAGAAGAAGCCGGCGCTTGAGCTGATTGAACGGGTTCGGACGCCGGCGCAGATGCGGTCGGCCCGGCGCGAACTGGAGCGGATGTTCGCCGTGAACGGGCGGCGGCCGGACCTCAAGGTCGCGCTTGTCGGCGAGATTTACTTCATGATCGAGCAGTTCGCGAACCAGGAGATCGAGAAAGAACTCGGGCGCCTGGGCGTCGAGGTCCTGTTCGAGCGCAGCCTGTACCGGCACATCCGGCACCTGCTCGGCGTCGATCCCAAGTTCCGCCGCTCCGAGCGGCTGGCCAAACGCTACCTGCGTGAGTCGCCGGGCGGCGAGGCGATGCGCACGGTCGGCGAGGCGCTGCACTATGCGGAGCACGGCATCGACGGTATCGTCCACGTGTTTCCGTTCACCTGCATGCCGGAGAACATCGCCATCGAGGCCTTGCAGCAGATGACCGAGGACACCGGCGTGCCGGTGCTGTCGCTGTCGTTCGACGAGCATGCCTCGCGCACCGGGCTGCTGACGCGGCTGGAAGCATTTGTCGACCTGCTGAAACGGAGGAAGCGCATTGCCTGACGGTTACGTGGGCATCGACGTCGGTTCGATCTCGACCAAGGGCGTGGTGCTCGACAGCGACTACCGTGTCCTCGCCAGCCGGTACCTGCGCACGCAGGGCAACCCGATCGATTCGATTCGGCGACTGCTGGGCGAGCTCGGCCGGATGGCCGACTCGTCGGTACGGATCGTCGGCGCCGGCACCACCGGCTCGGCCCGGCGGCTCGCCGGCGTCATGGTCCGCGCGGACATCGTCAAGAACGAGATCATCGCTCACGCGGTCGCGGCCGGTCACTTCCACCGGGACGCTCAGACCGTGCTCGAAATCGGCGGGCAGGACTCGAAGATCATCATCCTGCGCGACGGGATTCCGGTCGACTTCGCCATGAACACGGTCTGTGCCGCGGGGACCGGGAGCTTCCTCGACCACCAGGCGACGCGGCTTGGTATCCCGATAGAGGAGTTCGGGGACCGGGCACTGAAGTCGACGAACCGGGTGAACATCGCCGGGCGCTGCACGGTCTTTGCCGAGAGCGACATGATCCACAAGGCGCAGCTCGGCATCACGACCGACGACATCGTGGCCGGGTTGTGCGACGCCATCGTGCGCAACTATCTCAACACCGTGGCCAAGGGCAAGGAGATACGGCCGCGCATCCTGTTCCAGGGAGGCGTCGCGGCCAACGTCGGCGTGCGCCGAGCGTTTGAGTTGGCGCTGGGCCACGCGGTGACGGTACCCGAGCACTTCCTGGTCATGGGCGCGGTCGGGGCGGCGATACTGGCGGCAGAGGAGACGCGCGCGCGCGAGTCCAGTTTCGCCGGGTTCCAGGTTTCAGCAGTCCAGTTCCAGAGCCGGGCATTCGAGTGCGACGGCTGCCCCAACCGTTGCGAGGTTGTCGAGACGCTGCGCGAGACCGAGGTGATCGACCGCTACGGTGACAGGTGCGGCAAGTGGTCGCGCGCCTGAGCCGCTGCTGTCCGCGCATGGGCCGGTCGGTGTTCGCCGTGCTGGTGGTGGCAGGGGCGGCCTGCGCGTCGCCCAAGGAGGCAACTATGGTTCGACAACCGGTGGTGGCCGGGCAGTTCTATGCGGCCGATGCAGCGGAGTTGGCGGCCGACGTCGACAGGATGCTGGCTGCGGTCGACCGGCCTGCGCCGCAAGGCAGGCTGGTCGCACTCCAGGTTCCCCATGCCGGCTACCCTTACTCCGGTCCGACCGCGGCCCACGCCTTCAAGCTGTTGCAGGGACCGGACTCCGTCACGGTCGTAATGCTCGGCCCGAGCCACCGGGCGAGCATCGACCGGGCGGCCGTGTTCGCGCGCGGCGCCTGGCGCACTCCGTTGGGCGACGTGCCGGTCGACGAGGAGTTCGCGCGACGGCTGCTTGAGGCGGATACGTTCTGCGTCGAGCTGCCCCAAGCCCATGCGCAGGAGCATTCGCTCGAGGTGCAACTGCCCTTCCTGCAGCGCGTGTTGCGGAACCTCCGTGTGGTTCCGGTGATGGTATTGCAGCCGAGCCTCGACGAGTGCGAGCGGCTCGGCCGGGCGATCGTCGCTGCCGCAGCAGGCCGCCGGACAGTCGTACTCGCTTCAACCGACCTCTACCATGGTCACTCCTACGCCGAGGCTCGCTCGACCGACAGCGTCACGGTCGACGCATTTCTGGGCATGGACCCGGCGGCCCTGCATCGGGCGCTGGACGAGGGACGGGCCCAGGCCTGCGGCGGGTACGCGGTCGTGGCGGCGATGGTCGCTGCGCGGGGGCTGGGTGCCGACTCCGCGGTTCTCCTCGCGCAGACCAACTCCAACGACGTCCTGGGCGAGCGCGGCGGCTACTGCGTCGGGTACAGCACGGTGGAGTTTCGAGACAGCCCTGCCGATGATGCTTCCGACGAACTGACTGAAGTAGAGCAGGGCGAATTGCTGGTGCTGGCGCGTAGCACCATCGAGGCCCAGGTCCGTGGCCGCAAGGCCGAGGCACGCCGGCCCGCATCGCCGCGCCTGCAGGAGATGCGGGGCGTCTTTGTCACGCTGCACCGGGCGGGCGAGCTGCGCGGCTGCATCGGTTACCCCGAAGCCGTGAAACCGCTGGCCGAAGCTGTTGCCGAGATGGCGGTTGCGGCCGCGACCGAGGACCCGAGGTTTGTCCCGGTCGCGCCCGAAGAGTTGGCGCAGGTCGACATCGAGATTACCGTGCTTTCTCCGCTTCGGCCGGTCAGCGACCCGGAGTCCGTGGTCGTGGGCAGACACGGCCTGGTGATCAGGATGGGACGCCATTCCGGCTTGCTGCTGCCGCAGGTGCCGGTGGAACAGGGCTGGAATCGCGAGCAGTACCTTGAGGGAATCTGCCGGAAGGCCGGGCTGCCGGCAGGAGGCTGGCGCGACAAGGACGCCCGGCTGTTCGTCTTCACCGGGCAGGTGTTCGGCGAGCGCGACCGGGCCGGGGATGGCGATTGACACGGCCGACAGCCGTCCTATCATCGCCTCGATGACACCACGGAATTCAGCCGACCGTTTCCCACAGCTAACCGGGCTGGACCGGGAGCAACTGGTGCTGCTGCTCGAGGATGCGGCCAAGAACTGGCTGGCACATGACGGCCTCTGGTTCCAGGCCGTGGAGCGCGCGCACGGGATGGATTCGGCGATGCTCGCCGACACGGAGGCGTGGCGGCGGTTCACCGAGGTTGAGGCGCGGCGGATAATGCAGCGCCAGGGCATCGAACCGGGCGGCGGCATCCCGGCGCTGGTCAAGGCACTCTCATATCGGCTCTACGCTTACATCAACGTGCAGGAGGTGGTCGAGCAGGACGACCGGCACGCCGTGTTTCGGATGGTCGACTGCCGCGTGCAGTCGGCACGCAAGCGCCGCGGCCTGCCCGACTTTCCCTGCAAGTCGGTCGGGTTGGTCGAGTACGAGGGTTTCGCCCGGACAATCGAACCGCGCATCAAAACCCGTTGCCGACACTGCCCGCCCGACGCGCATCCGGACAACTCCTGGTGTGAGTGGGAGTTCTACCTCGAGTGAAGAGCGAGCCGGTTCGGAAGTACACGATGCGCGACACGCCCGGCCGCGAGCGGCCGCGCGAGCGCCTGATTGAGCACGGGGCCGAAGCGCTGTCGTCCGAAGACCTGCTGTCGGTGGTCATCAGTCGAGGCACCGGCGGCACCCCGGTGCGCGAGATCGCCCAGCGCTTGATGAACGAGTTCGGCTCGGTTTCGGCAATCGGCAGTGCAACGGTCGAGCAGCTCAAGCAGGTACCGGGCATCGGCCCGGCCAAGGCCTGCCAGCTGCTGGCCGCGTTCGAACTCGCGCGGCGCAACCAGGCCGAGCAAGCCTCGTCGGAGCGTGCCGATCTTTCCAGCCCGGAGGCGGTGGCGCGGCTGGTGCGGCCGAAGCTCATCGAGCGGCAGAAGGAGTGTTTCTTCGCCGTTCTGCTTGATTCGCGCAACCGGCTGATTCGCACCGACCGCGTGTCCGTGGGCGGGCTGGACGCGACGATGGCCCACCCGCGCGAGGTGTTCGATGCCGCGGTGCGCGACCACGCCGCGGGGCTCGTGGTCGTACACAATCACCCGTCGGGTGACCCAACGCCGTCCGATGACGACGTCCGGCTGACAAGGCGGCTCGCCGAGGCAGGCAAGGTGCTCGGGATCCGTCTTCACGACCACGTCATCATCACGGCGGATCGGCACTACAGCTTCCGCGCGCACGCGCTGATCTGAGTTCATGGCGCGCGTGTCGAGGCCCGACCGGCGGCGCGAGGCTGCGGGTTGCCCGCTCCCGATCGACAAGGTCGGGGTGCGGGGCCTGCGCTACCCGGTTGTCCTGCTGGACAAGGCGTACCGGCGGCAGCATACGGTCGCGCGCATCAACATGTACGTCGACCTGCCGCAGCAGTACCGCGGCACCTACATGGGCCGGTTCGTCGAGGTGCTCAATCGTCATCACCGGGAAATCGACATCCACAAGCTGGGCTCGATACTGCGCGAGATGCGCAACGAACTCGGCGCACGGTCCGCCCACCTGGAAATGGAGTTCCCGTACTTCGTCGAGAAGCGCGCGCCGGTGACCGGGGTCGAGGGGCTGATGGATTACCGCTGCACGATTGTCGCCGGGCTGACCGACCACTTTCGCATCCGTCTGGGCGCGGCCGTGCCGGTCGCGACGCTCTGCCCCTGTTCAAAGGACATGGTCGGAGTCTCGGCGCACAACCAGCGCGCTGAAATCAGGGTCGTGGTGGAGTTCCGCGATTTCCTGTGGCTCGAGGACCTGATCGACCTGGTCGAGGATTGCGGTTCGAGCGAGGTCTACTCGCTGCTTCGGCGCGAGGACGAGAAGCACCTGACCGAGCACGCCTTCGAAAACCCTGCGTTTGTCGAGGATGTGGTGCGCAAGGTAGCCCGACGCCTGGAGGAGCATCCACTGGTGACCGGCTTCGAGGTCGCGGTCGAGAGCTTCGAGTCGATCCACAACCACGACGTCTACGCCTGCATCAGTCGTTTCCCGGGCAGCGGCGGCGAGGTGACCGGGTGACGAACACGCTGATGGTCGACTGCTACCGGCGCGACGCGGCGTGGCGGCTGGCGTTCTACCGGTCGATGATCCGGCCCCACTCCGATTGCGTGACGGTCAATGCCGGGTCGCTTGGCCCCGGCTTCGACGCAAGCGGGTACCACGCGGTTGTATTCAGCGGCTCGCAGATCATGCTCGGCGAGGAGGACCCGGAGCCGGGCCTGGCCGGTTTCGTGCGCAGCCTGCGCGTACCGGCCATGGGCATCTGCTTCGGCCACCAGCTGTTCGCACGGTCATTCGGCGCGCGCGTGCTGTCCGGCAAGACGATTGAGCGATTCGAGACCGTGCGGCTCGAACGACCAGGGCCGCTGTTCGATGGCCTGGGCGCGACCGTGTCGGTGCTCGAGAGCCACCGGGAGTTCGTAGACCCGGAGTCAATCAGGCAGGTCGGCTGGCGCGTGTACGGCCAGTCGGACTCCTGCCCGGTCGAGGCGATGCACCATCCCGAATTGCCGCTGTTCGGATTGCAGTGCCACCCCGAACGCTCGGGCGAGACGGGCCGACGCATCTTCGCCAACTTCTACAACAACGCTGTCCTGCCGTTCCTGGCCGGTCGGCTCCAATACCAGCGGTAGCGCGGGCGCAGACCCACAGAGGCCGCGGCGTCGAGGCGCCGCGGCGGTTTCCTATTGGTGGTCTTAGAACGTGCGGCCGAGTTGGAAGTGCGGCTCCCACTTGCCGCCACCGGCGCGGTCGAAGCCGTAGCCGAAGTCGAACCCGATGAGGCCGAGCATCGGTATCTCCAGTCGAACTCCGACACCGGCCCCGC
>JAWOHG010000172.1:0-2535 GCA_046485245.1 bacterium | reverse complement strand
GCCCCATCGACGGCTCGTCCAGCATCAGCAGGCGCGGCCGGGCCATCAACCCCCGGCCCATCGCCAGCATCTGCAGTTCGCCGCCCGACAGCGTGCCCGCGCTCTGGTCCACCCGCTCGCGCAGCCGCGGGAACGACGCGAACACTCGCTCCATCGTCTCGGCCGTTTCGCGGCGCGTCCGGTTGTACGCTCCCAGCTCCAGGTTCTCGCACACCGAGAGCGACGGGAACGGCTGGCGTCCCTCCGGCACGTGCGACAGGCCGAGCCGGACGACCTTGTGCCCGCCGAGGCCGTCGATGCGCCGGCCGTCAAACGTCACCTCGCCCGACACCGGCTTGAGCAGCCCGGAGATGGCGCGCAAAGTCGTGCTCTTGCCTGCGCCGTTGGCCCCGACCAGGGTGACGACTTCGCCCTCGTCGACCTCAAACGAAATGCCGTGCAGGGCCCGGATTGCGCCGTAGTCGACGACAAGGTCGCGAACGCTCAGGAGCATGTCGCGTCCGCTTTGCCCAGGTACGCTTCGATCACCTTGGGGTCGCAGCGCACCGCCTCAGGCGCGCCCGAGGCGATGACCGTGCCGAAGTCCATCACCACGACCCGCTCGCACACGCCCATCACGACCTGCATCTGGTGTTCGATGAGCAGCACGGTGAGCTTGAACCGGTCGCGGATGAAGTGAATCAGCTCCATCAGCCGGCCGACCTCGAAGGGGTTCATCCCGGCCGCTGGCTCGTCCAGCAACAACAGCTTGGGGTCCGACACCAGGGCCCGGGCAATCTCAACCCGGCGCTGCTCGCCATAGGGCAGGTTGCGAGCCAGTTCCCCGGCGCGCGACTCCAGCCCCAGCACCTCGAGGATTTCGCCCGCGCGCTCGGTCACGGCCCGCTCCTCGGCTCGCCAGCGCGGCGTGCGCAAGACCGTGCCCAGAAGCCCGACCCCGCCGCGATGCTGGTGCGCAACCCGGACGTTGTCCAGCACGGACAGCCCGCGGAACAGGCGGATGTTCTGGAACGTCCGCGCGATGCCGGCCTGGTACACGCGAAATGGCTTGTGCCCGCCGATGGCGCGGCCGTCGAACGTTATCGTGCCGCCAGTCGGCACGTACATCCCGGTGATGAGGTTGAACACCGTGGTCTTGCCCGCGCCGTTCGGCCCGATGAGCCCGACCAGTTCGCCCGGCGCCAGGGCCAGGTCGAAATCCCGGACCGCGACCAGCCCGCCGAAAGCCTTGGTCAGCCCGCGTGTCTCCAGCAGCGCGCTCACCGCATCTCCCCGGCCCCTGGTCCCCGGCCCCTGGTCCCCGGCCTGCCGTTCCTCAGAAACGGCAGCTCATTGCCGGCGAAGATGCCGCCCGGCCGCACGAGCATGAACACGACCAGCAGCAGCGGGTATATCACCCAGCGCCAGTCCTGAACCGACGAAGGCAGGACGAACCGCAGACCCTCGAGCAGGAACGTCCAGCCCACGGCGGCGACCAGCGTGCCCGACATGCTGCCCAGCCCGCCCAGCACCACGATGAGCAGGACGTCGATGGACTTCAGGAAGTCGAAGTTCATCGGGTGCAGGAAAGTGTAGAGGTGCGCGTAGAGCCCGCCCGCGACCCCGGCGTACACGCAGCCGACCACGAAGCCGAGCGTCTTGTAGCGCGTCGAGTCCACGCCGACCGCCTCGGCCGCCAGTTCGTCCTCGCGCACCGACACCAGGGCCCGGCCTATCCCCGAGTAGACGATATTGCGCATCACCAGCAGCGCGGCCGCGGCCAGCACGAACACCCACGGGAAACTCGTCAACCGGGCGATACCGCTCATCCCGCGCGAACCGCCCAGCATCGGAATCACGCTGTCCGAGTTGTCCAGCAGCACCTTGACGATGATGCCGAACCCGAGCGTCGCTATGCCCAGGTAGTCCGACTTCAGGCGCAGGATGGGCAGGCCGATGGCGAGCGCGACCAGCCCGGCCAGCACCGCCCCGCACAAAAGGCCCAGCGCGAGCAGCCACGGCCCGCCCCCGCCGATGGTGCGCGTGACAAAGGCCGACGTGTACGCGCCGATGCCGTAGAACGCCGCGTGCCCGAGCGAGAACTGCCCGGTGTACCCGTAGATAAGGTTCAGCCCCAGTGCCGAGATGGTCATTATCCCGGCCAGGGCAATCACCTGCTGCCAGTAAGGGTTGAGCACGCCGGTCAGGATGCTCGCCTCGACCGCGGCCGCCGCGCCGACCGCAACCAGCAGCGCAACCAGCCCAGGCCGGCCCTTCACTCCGCTCCTCCGCCAGTTGGAGATCGGAGATCGGAAATCGGCGATTGTCTCACACTTTCTCCCGCGCCGACCGCCCCAGAATCCCGGACGGCCGGACCAGCAGGACGACGATGAGCACCCCGAACGCGACCGCGTCGCGCAGGGTCGAGGACACATATGCGGACGTGAACGTCTCGACCAGGCCCATGATGAGCGAACCCAGCATCGCGCCGGGAATCACGCCGATGCCGCCCAGCACCGCGGCCACGAACGCCTTCAGGCCGGGCATCACGCCCAT
>JAWOHG010000258.1:0-11440 GCA_046485245.1 bacterium | reverse complement strand
CCGGCGGACGGTGACTCTCTCAACATGAGGTTCGTCGGTTCGTGGCCGCTCGGGCCAGCGTACGACGTTGCGGTGGACGCTGCTCGGCATCTCGCGTTCCTGGGCTCAGGTGGTGCCGTAATGGTGCTCGATATCGCCAACCCCGCCCATCCGGTTCTGGTAGGTGAGCCGATGCGGACCAGGGGCCGTGTGTGTGGCGCCTGGCTGGACTCCGGGCTGTCGAGGCTATACGTCTCCCTGTTGAATACCGGGTTGGAGATATGGTCGGTTGCCGACCCGCAGTCGCCTGCACGGATGGGAACGTGGACCGGGAGGGGCGTGGTCGAGGCGGTTGCGGTGGGGGCGCACTGTTATGTGCTGCTCGACAGCGGCGTCGTGGTGCTGGACGTCTCCAATCCGGTCGATCCGCACGCGCTGGGCCACTGTGCGATCGAGGACGAGTGCGTGGCGATGGCCATTGCCGACGGATTGGCGGTGGTCGGCACCGACGAAGGGCTGGAAGTAGTCGATGTCACGCAGCCGACCGCGCCGTACATTGTCGGCCGGTTGGTCACGGACGTCGCGGTGGAGGATCTCGCCGTCACCTCGACCTACGCCTGTCTTGCGAGTGGCGTCAAGTTGAAGGTCGTGAGTGTCTCCGAGCCAACGAACCCGTGGCTGGTCGGCGAGCTTGATCTGGAGTCGCCACCCCTGTCGGTGGCCGCGAGCGGCGCCGATGTCTACCTTGGCGCTGACGACGGCTCCGTGACGTTGGTGAGTATCTCCGACCCTACTGCGCCCGCTCTGCTGGACCAGATTATCGGTTTGGATGCGGCTGAGGATGTCGTGCTGGCGGGCACACTGGTTTGCGTGGCCCAGCGCAGGCATGGGTTGGCCGTGCTGGAGTTCAGCAATACCGGCGGCCCCCGATTCATCGGCCGGACCCGTGTGTTCGACACGCCCTACAGCATTGATGCCGGAGGCGGCTTCATCTACGTGGCCGACGGAGACTGTGGGTTGACCGTCGTCGACGTTCGGCTGCCTGCGTCGCCTGAGGTCGTGGGTTACTGCTTGCTCGACGGCGGCGCGGTGGACGTGGCTGTTCGGGGCAGTTTGGCTTATGTCGCCGACGACTATGAGGGCCTCAAAGTCGTGAGCATAGCGCAACCGGAGAACCCGTGGGAGGTAGGTACTACTGAGGGCCTTGATGCCGTTCAGGCGGTGGCGCTGTCGGGTTCCGGCCGATTCGCGTACGTCTACGACTGGTTCGAGGGGTTCGTGGTAGTTCAGGTAGTGCTTCCGAGCCGACCCATTGTGCGTGGTCGACTCAGCCTCAGTGAACAGGACGTCGATGAGATGGCCGTGTTCGGCGACTACTGCCTGCTTGCGGCCGGCCAGTCGGGGTTGTACGTGGTATGCGTGGCTGATCCACTCAACCCGGTGAAGGTTGCAAGGCTGGACGGGTTCGATGCGTGGTCAGTTGTGGTTGACGACTCCAGCCACACCGCATGGCTGGGCAGTTCTGGATCAGTGGTGTCCGTTGACATCTCAGACCCCACCCGACCGTCAATCGTCGGGACCGTCCAAGTCGGCCGGGATGACGTGACGGGCATTGCTCTGTATGAAGGCATCGCCGTGGCGGTCAGCGATGACGGCTCTATGGTCTTGCTGGACATCACCAATCGTGCTTTGCCCTTGGTCCGCATGGCAGTCCCGGTGCCGGAGGGCGATTTGCCGATTGCGGTGTTGGTGACGGACAGCGTCGCGTGCCTCGCAACCTTCGAAGGTAACCTGTTCACCGTGAGCAGTCTGCACCAGACGGTCAGCCGGTTCGTGGGCAGCTATGCGGCGTGTGACCCTAGCTTGGCGGTGGAAGTCGCGGGCGGCTACGCGTACATCGCGGCCCGGTTTGACGGGCTGCGCGTGCTGGACATATCGGATCGCAGTGCACCTCGTGAGGCGGCGCGGCTACATCCGGGTGACCGTGTGACGGGGCTGCGGGTAACGGGGGGGATGGCCTATCTTGCCGCGGATGATATGGGGCTGGTCATTGTTGATGTGAGCGAACCTTCATCACCGCAGGTGGTCGGCAGGCTTAATCAGGTCAGCGTCCATGGAATCACCATCGTTGACACGCTGGCGTTTCTGTCGTCGGCCGACAACTTCATGGCGGTCGCCAACGTCGCCGACCCTGCCCGCCCGGTCCTCTTGGGCCAGCTCTATCTGGCCGATGACGCCAACGAGATCGCCGTGTCCGGCCACTACGCCTACGTCGCAGCTGACGACCGGGGCGGCCTCGTCGTGGTCGACGTTTCCGATCCGGCGAACCCGAGGTTTGTGGACAGCATCGAGACGCGGGACAAAGCCCTCGGCGTGACGCTTGCCGGCGACGTGGCGTATGTTGCTGACGAGGACGCAGGATTAACGTTGGTGGACATCTCCAATCCGACGAGCATCAGGCTGCTCGGGTCACTCCCGCTGCCGGCAGATGCGGACAAGGTGCGAGTGTCCGGCTCCCGGGCCGTTATCGCGTGCGAGTCCCATGGCGTGAGTGTCATCGACGTTGCCGATACGGCCAATCTGAGGGAAATTGCCTGGTTCGACACGCCGGGCTCGGCCTATGACGTTGCGCTTGACCTACCATACCTGGTGGCAGCCGACTACTACTGCGGTGTCGCGGTGCTTGAGTTGCTGCCCATTGGCCTGACCGAGGAAGTGCGAAGCGACGTTGCGCGGGAACCGATGGCCACGGTCGTGCGCGGCGTCCTGAGGCTGGGTTCCGGGCTCGCGGCGGTGGGGCAGAAACCCGATATGGGCCTGTTTGACGCCACCGGCAGGCGCGTGCTCGACCTGAAGCCGGGCGAGAACAACGTGAGCGGACTCGCGCCTGGCGTCTACTTCATGCGTCGGGCGTCAAACGTCAAGCGTGAAGCGTCCAGCGTCACCAAGGTCATAGTCACGCGGTAGGAGATTGGTCCGATAAGCGAGCCGCCCGGCATAACGCCGGGCGGACTCGTTACAGCGCGGAGAGCAGGACCAAGTCAAAAGCGACCGCCGACGGCGGTCGTCCTGAGCGAGCAGCGCGAGTCGAAGGACCTCGCAGGACCAAGTCAAAAGCCAAAGGTCAAAGGTCAAATGCCAAAGCCGATGACACCGGACAAACCGGGCGGCTCGGCTTTAGGGCAGAAGCGAGGGGCAGGGCCGAAGCCCTGCCCCTCTGAGTGCGATTCGAGCGGCTAGCGGGTGAGGACGGCTTTGACGTTGGTCGTGCCGTCGTCGGCGCTGAGCCGGACGAAGTAGATGCCGTGAGCGAGCTGGCGGCCGGCGTCGTCCTGCCCGTTCCAGTCGAGCGCGTAGGTCCCGGCGCTCATCCGGCCCGATGCGAGGGAGCGCACCGCGCGGCCCGAGGCGTCGAACACGGTGAGTTCGACCGGGCCTTCGCGGCGGACCTGCCAGTTGACCGTGGTGCGGCCCCGGAACACGCTGGGCGCGGCCACGAGCCTACGCTGCCCGAGCGCGAAGCCGACCGGGCCCTCGGCCAGGCCGGTGGACGGCGCGTCCGAGGTGAACTTGACCGCGTGGCCGGCGACCCACGGCGAGGCGCCGCGAGTGTAGGCGCCGTTGAAGAACTGCTGGATGAAGATGGCGCGCGAGGGGTCCATAATGCCGGCGGTGGCCGAGTTGCCGGGCTGGACCGCGGTGAGGTACTGGAGCACGATTT
The DNA here is from genome assembly GCA_046485245.1 of bacterium. Taxonomy (GTDB): domain Bacteria; phylum Hydrothermota; class Tepidihabitantia; order Tepidihabitantales; family Tepidihabitantaceae; genus CBFGJX01. Next base: position 7,740 of record JAWOHG010000258.1, on the reverse strand, counting down.
CGCAGTTGCCGTCGGCCGCGGCGAGGGTGGTGTCGTAGAAGATTATCTGGCACTTCTCGAAGCTGGTGCGCGCGGAGTAGTAGGCGACCGAGTCCCATTCGACGACGAAGCAGTGGTTGGCGGTGTCGTGGTACCACCACACGCCGCCGCCGGTCGGCGGGTAGAGGTCGTCCCAGTTGATGAACACCGCGGGCACGGGAATCGACGTCGCGGGCAGGGCGGTGTTGGAGTAGGCCGAGGTCGTGGTCGAGCCGAGGCCGACCCAGCCGTTGCCGCAGATGGAGAACTGGGTGTAGTTCTGGCCGTAGTAGCGGAACGGGCCGAACGAGGGCGGGATGCTGACGACGACGGTCTGGTCGTCGGTCAGGGTCAGGCGCGTGCCCCGGTTGCGGATTTCGTTCCAGGCGAAGGTCGGGCACTCGTCGTAGTCGACGTCGACTTCGTCGTAGGCGTAGTACAGCGCGGGCGTGCGCGGGCCGTCCGGCTGCGGGTCGATGGACCGGATTTCGCCGACGATGATGGTGAAGACCGCCTGGCTCTGGTACCCGGCGTCGGCAAAGATGTCGAGCGTGCAGGCGACCGGGGTCTCGGGCGGGATGGATGCGCTGGCCGTGAGCGTGAACCGGTCGCCGGTGTTGACCGCGGTGCTGTCGTGCAGGACGGTGCCGTAGGCCGCGGTCGAGTCGGGCACGGTGAGGCGCGCGTCGCCCGAGCGCAGGATTGCGCGGACGTTGTAGGCGTTGCCCAGGCCGGCGTTGCGGATGCTGACCTCGAGGTCGGCGGTCTCACCCGGGTCGAGCTTGCCGTTGGGCCGCGAGCCGTTCTCGTCGCGCACGGTCTTGTCGACGAAGGCGATGCTCGGGGCGCCGACGCGCAGGGTGACGTAGGAGACCCAGGTCGAGTCGAGGTTGTCCTTGCAGACGACCGAGCACGGGATGGCGTAGTTGTTGGGCAGGCCGGTCGCGACGGTGAGGCCGAAGCCTTGCGCGTTGCGCGCGCTGTCGCCGCCCGCGATGTTGCCGAAGCTCTTCACCGAGTCGGTCACGGCCACGCCCGCGGCGTGGGTGATGAGCCGGCCGGTGACGCTGTTGGCGGTCTGGGTGCCGTAGTTCTTGACCCACATCGGCAGGCGGAAGCTCTCACCGGGGTTGATGATGAGGTCGCCGTTGCCGCCGACCGAGTCGTTGACCGCGTGGCGCAGGTAGGAGACGAACTTGCCCGCGGCCATCACGACGATCGAGTCGAGGTACGGGATGTTGTTGGCGCAGGTGACGGTGAGCGACATCATGCCGGGCGTTAGGGGCGAAACGAGCAGGGTGACCTGGCCCGAGGCGTCGGTGAAGCCGCGGGCAAAGGTCTCATTGCCCTTGACGAGGCAGACCATCGCCGAGTCGACCGGGGCGTCGGAACCATCGGTGACGGTAATCGGCACCGGGATGCCGGAGCCGATGTTGACCGCGCCGGGCCGGGTGACCGATGCGGTGAAGGCGCGACCGGTCCAGATGGGCACGGCCGGCTCGCCGAAGAGCGTGCGCTCCATCGCCTCGTAGCGGAACTTGGAGGTGTCGGTCGTCACGGCGACCCGTGCGTGGAAGTAGTCGCGGGCGAAGGAGAGCGCCTCGCCCTGGGTGATGACGCGCGGCGTGCGGAACCCGAGCAGGCCGTAGCAGATGGCGTAGTTGAAGAACTCGGCGACCGCGACCCAGCCGTAGCGGGTGTTGTTCATCACGCCGACGAAGCCGTTGGGGGCGTGGAAGGCCATGTTCTCGGCGATGCAGTCGCCGTTGGTATTGCCGGGTACATCCCACTCGCCGGTGTGGCAGAAGACGCCGGTGAGCATCGACATCTTGTTGACGTTGGTCAGCGCGTTCATCATCGGCGAGGTGATGTTGCCGCCCATGCCGTAGAGGTTGTTGTTGCCGTGGGCGATGACGGCGGTGAGCGGGTAGCCGGACTGCAGCGAGTCGATGTAGCGCGCGGGCGAGGGCGTGATCATCCCGCCGGTGGTGTACATCTTGAGGTCGAACCAGGGCGGCGAGGGCGTGGCGTTGGCGATGGAGTCGTTGAAGTTGTTGGAGAAGGTGACGTCGTTGCCCAGGAGCGCCTTGGTGAACCAGCCGGTGTCGGGCGTGAACTCGTAGCGGAACAGCTTGGCGATGTAGTTGGACAGCTCGGTGAAGCCGTCGAGGGTGATCATCCCGACGTGGATGTCGGCGAGGCAGTCGACCGAGTCGGCCGGCTCGCCCCAGATGTTGTCGCCGTCATGGTTCCAGGACCCGTCGAGACAGGAGAAGTACATGTCCGACGGCATGTTCTCGACCGGGTAGCCGGAGACGTTGCCGTAGACTCTTCGGAACTGGTTGACGGGCCAGTCCTTGCGGGCGATGAAGCAGAACACCGTGCTCCAGGTGGTCTCGGCGTCCTTGAGGAAGTTGCGCATCTTCTCGGCGGTGTCGACGCCGGGGTAGACCGCGCAGACCGACTCGATGGGCACGATGATGGAGCGCCAGCCCTGCCGGGTGCGCCAGTCGCGCAGGCGCGCAAGTGAGTCCTTGTACATGTCGGCCGCAAGGATGACGTGCTCATACGTGCCCGCGGGCAGGAAGGCCGAGCCCATCTGCGATGTCTTCTTGGGCGGGGCGAAGCGGTCGACGTCCCGCGGGTTGAGCACGAGCTCGCGGATGGCCTGGCCGTGCAGCGATATCTGCAGGTCGCTGCGGCGAGCGACGTGGTTCTTGCCCGTCTCGTAGTTGACGCGCACGGTCAGGCGCGTGACGACCGACAGGCGGCGGGTCTCGGCGTTGTAGCGTACGGGGTAGACCCGGAAGCTGACGAGCTGGTACCCGGACTTGGTGCCGGATGCGGTCAGCTCGGCCGCGGCTGCGGGATAGGTGCCCGCGTAGTAGGCCGGGTTGGGCGTCACGAACGGGAAGGTCAGCGGGTCGGTGGTGTACGCCTGCGGGAACTGGAGCGGCAGGACGTCCCAGGCGCCGTCGACCGGCTCTTCGCGGACTTCGAGAATCTCAAACCCGGTCAGCGCGGCGCTGGCCGGTATCACGACCTGGGCCGACGCCACCGGCAGGTCCGGTGCGCCGACCTGGTCGACGTGGGGCAGGCCGGCAAAATCGACCGTGGTGTAGCCGTTTTCGGTTCCCAGCTTCAGGCTGTTGGGCGAGTACGTGAACGTGTGGGTCACGCCCGCGGCGAAGCTGAGCGAAACGGCGGCCAGGACTAGCAGGCTCAGACGCTTCATCTAGATCCTCCTTGGGGGGGCTTTGCTGTCGACTGCCGGCCGCACGTGCGCCTCACGCCCGGCCGTCCTGGAACAGGATAAAGAAGTTAGTCGCCGGCCGGTCGGCTGTCAATATCCGGGCAGGGGCATCAGCCGGCGCCGGAACTGCCGCCGCCCCCGCCGCCCCCGCCGCCGCCGGAGAACCCGCCGCCCGAACTGGTGCTCGTGGTGAACGAGCTGACCATCCCGGAGAAGTTGGCGGCGAAGCTGGAGAACGAGCCGAGGCTTGCACCGAGCGCGGCGGTCGAGGCGGCCGCGCCCTGCGCCGGGATGTACCAGGCCGGCGCGGCGAGGACAGTGCCGCGCTGAACGGCGAGGCGGCCGATGTTGCGGGCGAACTCCTCGGCCACGCCCAGGACGACGGCGTAGACGTAGTAGTGCTCCCAGATGGCCAGCAGGCCGACCGGCGCCTGTTCGATGGCCGAAAACTCGCGCAGGAACTTGCGGAAAGCCTTCCAGCGTCTGTGCTCGAGCAGGCCGGGCTCGGTCCAGCGCAGTATCGAGCGGCCGGCGATGATGAACACGACCAGGGGCGGGATGGCGGCGACGATGGCGATGAACGGCAGGGGCGCCTCGGTCACGATGGCGCGGATGCCGTCGGCGAAGATTAGCGCGCCGAGCGCGACGATGGCCAGCACGCCGAGGATGTAGCGGTTGTACACCCGGGGCGATACCCGGTCGATGAGCTCGGACCCGAGTTCGCGCGGCCACCACTCGGCCGCCTTCGAGTGCAGGCCGTCGAGGAAGCCCTTGACCGATGCGCTGTGGCTGCGGCCGTAGTCCTGCACGTCCTTCTGCGTGAATTCGTCGGCGCCCCGGGCCACGGTGCCGAAGAAGAACTCAGACGTCGTGCGGTCGCTGTCGGTCGAGGAGGGGGGCAGGGGCCTCGCCCGGCGGAAAGTGTACTCGGACTTGCCGTGCTTGCGCGTCTCTTCGACCGTGACGAAGCCGCGGCGGGCGAGGTCGAGCAGCGCGGCGAACAGCGCAGAGAAGAACTCGGACTGGCTGGTGGAGCCGCGGTCGAGCCGCTGGTGCATTATCGTCGGCACGACGAGCGGCGGGGCCGGGCGCGGCGGGTCGTGTTCGTAGACTGCCTCGTAAGCGACCTTGGGTTCGCGGCCGAACCGCCGGTACAGGACGAGCAGGAGGACCAGCGGCGCGACCAGGAGCAGGAGCAGCCCGAGCGGCAGTTCGAAGTAGCGGCGCAGGGAGGCGCGCGTGAAGTTCGCCTTCTCCTCGGCGAGGATACGCTCGTAGCGCGGCTCGCCGGTCGTGCCGCGCAGCGGGAAGATGGCCGGGTCGAGCAGGATGCGCAGTTCCACCCAGCGGTTGCGCGGGACGCCGGATAGCTCGACCGTGGCGCCAGCGAAGTCGGGCGCGAACTCGAGCCGGCCGGGCCGGGCGGATGAGTGCACGTAGACCTTGAACAGGTCGGGGGACGGGGACGGCGGGACAATGCGCACCGTCAGCCGGTCGATGGGTTCGTGCTCGTGCTCAACGATTTTCCAGTAGAACTCGGCCACGTCCGTGTGCTTCTGCAGCGCGCCGAACACGGCGTACTCGACGAGGAACGTCTTCACTTCGTCCCGCGCCGAGTAGGACCACCTGAGGTAGACCGAGCCGTCCCGGTCGCTGCACTCGTCGGGCGTGATGTCGCGCGGGCCGTCGGCGGTGATTTCGGCAAGGCGCAGGACGCGGATCGAGTCGGCGCCGGCGCGCGCGAGGTCGAGAAAGGCCCAGGAGAAATCCCCGTCGAACGCGTAGGTGCGTTCCTGGCGGATGACGACGATGCCGTCGGAGCGCAGGATGACGTCGGTGTCGATTAGCGGGTAGCGGTACGATTTGGCCGCGGCGAGCGCGGCGAGGCCGGCGAGCAGGCAGAGGAGCCGTTTCATCGACTCCATCCTAACCGCGTAGACCGGGCAGTGTCAAACCGGTTCCAGCGCCGGGGTTGCCTTCCCGCCTGCGCCGGGTATAAGCTCAGGGGATGAACTGTCCCGGACGAGCGAGCATCTCCGACAGCACGCTGGCGCTGGCCTGCGGCGCAGCGTCGCTTCTCGCCCGGCTGGGCTACGGGATGATGGGCCTGCGGTTCGACCTGCGGCCGCTTGACTGGTTCATGCAGTACCTCGACCCGGTCCTGCTGCGGACGCGTCTTTCGGAGAGCCTGTGGTACCTGCACAGCCAGCCGCCCGGGTTCAACCTGTTCCTTGGGCTGGTGCTAAAGACGTTCCCCGGTCGGGAAGCGGCCGCATTCGCGGCCGCATACGCGCTCGCGGCCGCGGCGTTGTGCTGGGCCGTGTTCCTCCTGCAGCGCAGGCTGGGCGTGGGCCGGCAAGTCGCGGTGGCCCTGACCCTCGTGCTGGCCGCAAGCCCGGGGCTGGCGCTGTACTCGAACTGGCTGTTCTACTCGCTGCCGGTAGCGGCGCTGCTGGCGCTGGCCGGGCTGGCGCTGGCGCGGTTCGGCGAGACCGGCCGGGCGCGGGATGCGCTGGCGTTCTTCGTCTCGGTCGCAGCGGTCTGCCTGGTGCATGGGCTGTTTCACCTCGTGTTTCTGCTGGCGGCGGTCGTGGCGGTGCTGGCCGCGAGCCGGGGCAGGAGGAAGGTCGTGCTGGCCACGGCCGCGTTGCCGGTGCTGCTCGTGACGGGAGTGTACACCAAGAATCTCGTCGTGTTCGGCCGGTTCACGGCCTCGACCTGGACCGGTATGAACCTGTGGGGTACGACCGGTGCGTTCGTGCCCGAACCGGTGCGCGAGCGGCTCGTGAGCGAGGGACGGCTGAGCTGGGCCGCGCTGGTGGACCGGTTCGAGAGCGTCGAGCTGTACCCGGCCGAGTGGCGGGGCGAGCCGGCGGCAGACGTCCCGGCGCTGACCGCGCCGCGGCGCGCGTCGGGCTTCCCGAACTTCAACCACCAGGACTACATCGACATCGGCGAGCATTACCTGCGTGACGCGCTGGCCAGCGTGCGTTACTACCCGGTTGGATTCGTCAAGGGACTGGCCAAGGCCTGGTTCTGCTACTTCAAGTCGCCGTCCGACTACGTCCTGCTGGAGCCCAACATGGACCGGCTGGCCGGGCCGAATCGCGTGTTCGACCTGTTGCTGGCCGGGCGGCTGCCGTGGGATTTCGGCCGGCTCGGTGTGGTGCCGGTCCGGTCCGACCGTGGTCATCACCTCGGGTTCCTGCTGCTGGTCGGCCTGCCGCTGGTGTTCCTGTACGGCGTCAGCGCGGCCCGGCGCGGGACGGACCACAGCGCCGGCCAGCGGTTGGCGCTCTGCTACATTGTCGTGACGGTCGCCTGGGTCGCGCTGGTCGGCAACACGCTGGAGGCAGGGGAGAACCAGCGGTTCCGGTTCGCCACCGACCCGCTCTCCATCGTCCTGCTGGGGCTTTTCGCCCAGCGCTGTCTGGCGCCGCGGCTCAGGCCCCGTCGGCAGGACTGAAGAACCGCTCGAAATCGTCGAACCGGTCGGCCAGGCGGATGCCCGGGGGCAGGGACCGCAGGAACGAGCGGCCATAGGGCTGCTCGATGATGCGGCGGTCGAGCACCACGACCGCGCCGCGGTCGGTGGCGGAGCGGATGAGGCGGCCGAAGCCTTGGCGGAACCGCAGGACCGCGGTCGGGATCTGGTAGTCCGTGAACGGTTCCCGGCCGGCCGCCTTGAGTTCTTCGCAGATGGCAGTCAGGCGCGGGTCGTCCGGCACCTCGAAGGGCAAGCGGACAATCACGAGGCAGGAAAGCGAGTCGCCCGGGACGTCGACGCCCTGCCAGAACGATTGAGTGGCAAAGAGCACCGAGTGCGTGTCGGTGCGGAACTTCTCCAAAAGCAGCGGCGGCGGCTCATCGCCCTGCTTCAAGTGGGCAAAGCCGGTGTCGGGGACCAGCGCGTGGACCGCGTTGAGCGACTCGTACGACGTGAAGAGCACGAGGGCCCTGCCGCGGGATGCCGCGAGGATGCGGCCGAGCACGCCGGCCGCGGACGCGGCAAACTGCGGGGCATTGGGCCGGGGCAGGGCGGCCGGAACGTAGACGAGGCAGTTGTTCTCGTAGTCGAACGGCGAGTCCAGCCGGACCGTGCTGAACCCGTCCAGCCCGAGCCGGCTCGCGAAGAAATCGAAGCTCTCGGTCACGGTGAGCGTGGCCGAGGTCAACACGGTGGCGGTGACGCGGCTGTACACCGCCTCGCGCATCCGTTCGGCAATCGACAGCGGTGCGCTCTGCAGGGTGACGCGGCCGGGGTCGGGCCGCTCGAGCCAGCGGACGCTGTCGGGCGAGGGCGCCGCGGCGAAGACGCGCAGGGCGTGGGCGGCGAGGCGCAGGCGACGGCCGCCGGCGTCGAGTTCGGCGGCCAGCATCTCGTCGTCCAACTTGCCGGTCGCCTCCTCTACTTCCTCGGCGAGATTCTCGACCGCCTGGGCGCAGGCGGTGGTGTCGACCGAATCGCG